>NZ_NPDL01000004.1:300000-492748 GCF_002811475.1 Leptospira hartskeerlii | reverse complement strand
TTTTGATAGTTCTGTGAAGTATCTTTAATTCGTCTTCGTTCGGTTCAATATCTTCCAAACGGAAAGATTCTTCAGCGCCGGAATGATATAATCTCCAGACACGATTTAAGAAACGGAATACACCTTCTACACCTCTTGTGCTCCAAGGTTTTACCATTTCGAATGGTCCCATGAACATTTCAAAAAGACGTAAACTATCCGCTCCGAAATTCGTAACCACTTCGTCAGGATTGATCACATTCCCTAAAGACTTGGACATTTTTCTTTTGTCTTCGCCTAAGATCAAACCTTGGTGAACCAATTTTTTGAAAGGTTCAGGAGTAGTTACATAACCTAAATCGAATAATACCTTATGCCAAAAACGAGAATACAATAAGTGAAGAACTGCATGTTCTGCTCCGCCAACATATAAATCCACTGGCATCCAAGCTTTTTCCAGATTCGCATCCACAAACTTGTCAGGATTTTCCGGATCTATATAACGTAAATAATACCAGCAAGAACCTGCCCACTGAGGCATCGTGTTTGTTTCTCTGGTTCCGATCTCACCTGTTTCAGGATCTTTGTATTTCAACCAATCCCCTGCTAAGGCAAGAGGAGATTCTCCAGTTCCGGAAGGTTTAAATTCAGATAAATTAGGAAGTTCTAATGGAAGTTCGGACTCAGGGATCGCCTTTGTCACTCCGGAAGGATAATGAACTAAAGGAATAGGTTCTCCCCAATATCTTTGGCGGGCAAACAACCAATCTCTTAGTTTGAATTGGGTTTTCCTTCTTCCGATTCCTTTCTTCTCCGCCCAATCAGCAATTTTGGAAAATGCTTCCTTATATTTCAGACCACTGATTGCAACTTCGGAAGAAGAAGAATTGATACAAACTGATTCTTTAGAATCGAAAGCTCCCTGAGAAAGATCACCTTCGATTACTTGTAGTATATCCAACCCGAAAGCTTTTGCAAACTCATAGTCTCTTTGATCATGAGCAGGAACCGCCATGATAGCGCCGGTTCCATAACCATACAGAACATAATCACCAATCCACACTGGGATCTTTTTAGAAGGATCAGCAGGATTTAAAACGTAAGCCCCAGTGAATACACCGGACTTCTCTTTAGAAAGTTCCGTTCTATCCAGATCACTCTTTAAAGCGGAAACCTTTTTGTATTCCTGAACCTTCTCCCATTGTTCCTTGGAAGTAATTGAATCCACCAAAGGATGTTCCGGAGCAAGCACCATATAACTTACCCCAAATACGGTATCAGGACGAGTGGTATAAACCTTGATGCCGGTCTGCGGAGAAGAAGGTTCAAAAGGAAATATAAGTTCCAGACCTTCACTCTTTCCGATCCAATTCTTCTGCATCTCAAGCGTAGAGCTTGGCCAAGAAACTAAAGATAAATCCTCTAGTAATCTTTCTGCGTATGCAGTGATACGCATCATGTACTGTCTCATAGGTTTACGAACTACTTCGTATCCTTTTCCAACCCATTCTTCTACTTCTTCGTTTGCTAGAACTGTTCCGAGGCCTGGGCACCAGTTTACTGGAATTTCTGCCTGATATACTAAGCGAAATCCGGAAAGTATGGTTTCTTTCTTTGCATTTGAAAATTCTTTCCAATCTTTTGCGGAGAAGGTTTCGAGGTCCTCAAACCCTTCTGAACCTTTGGATTCGAGCTTTTGGACTAATTCTGAGATTGGTCTAGCTTTGGAAGCCTTTGGATCATACCAGGAATCGTATAATTTCAAGAAGATCCACTGGGTAAATCTATAGTATTTCGGGTCTGTAGTGGAAATTTCCCTGTCCCAATCATAGGAAAGACCGATCAATTTGATCTGTCTTCTGAAATTGTCCACATTCTGCTTTGTAGTGATAGCAGGATGGATCCCGGTCTGCATTGCATATCTTTCTGCAGGAAGGCCGAACGCATCCCAACCCATTGGATGCAAAACTTCAAAACCCTTCATTCTTTTGTAACGAGAAATAATGTCTGTAGCGGTATAACCTTCAGGGTGACCAACGTGCAATCCCGCACCAGAGGGATAAGGAAACATATCTAAACAATAGAACTTTGGTTTAGAAGAGCGTAGATCCGTTCGGAAGGAAGAATTTTTTTCCCAGTAGTCTTGCCATTTTGATTCAATTTTCCGAAACGGATAGTCCATACCGTGAAGTTTTTTCCTCGGGCCTAGAATCCAATTCTTTTTTGTTATACTGGAAGGCTATTATAGAGCTGAAAATTCGGAATTAGAAAGGTTTCCTTACTTTTAAGAAGAAAAAAGCCATTAGGATTTGTTACTAGAAGAAGTGTTTTTAAATTATAGGGAACCAAAGAGTTGAATTTGGGTCCGAAATGAAGAAAGCCGGAGGGAAACCGGCTTTCTCTGGGAGTGAAATTCTAAGCTCTTGCTTAGAAAACGGACAAAAATATTGGATGAGAATCTGACTTATTTACGTACTGAGTCAATAACCTTGATAAGTCGACGAAATGTTAGGTTCAAACAATCTCGACAGAGGTCGTACTGAAAGAGATTCGGTGTTTCTTTACCGCATCCTTTACATGTATAGTGCTTACTTTGCGCTTGGGTAAGTTCCGCTTCTTCTTCGTTCAAATCCGTCACTGCTAATAATTGCATTTTGCTCCCAGAAAATTCCATCGATTATCTTTTTATTTACGGAGTGTAAATAAGTCCGAAGATTGATTCTTGCTTTCGGAACTTCTCTCCGTACGTCGAGAGTTACTTTATAAAATCGGCTCACTCTAGAGTCAAAAAAAATTAGGTTGGAAGTTTGTGAAAATGACTGCAATTTTTTTGAAAAAAATTCTGAGCGCGGTTTTATTTGGAATAGATTTTCAAGTTCGGTTTTTTTCAGGTAAAAATAAATTTCCTGTCAAGTGCCGAGTTTAGGTCAGTCAAAACGAAAGGAAGGTGATAATTTGTTATCTATATCAGGCTTAAACAAGTCTTACACAGTTGCAGACCAAACATTTAATGTATTAAAAGATGTTTCATTCCAGGTAAAGTCTGGTGAATTCGTTGCTGTGATCGGACCTTCCGGTTCAGGCAAGTCCACGTTACTCGCAGTTTCAGCTGGATTAGATAAAGCTGATTCAGGAATAGTATCGTTAGATGGAATATCTCTCTTTGACAAATCAGAAGACGAATTGTCAAAGATCAGAGGAGAACAAATAGGATTTGTATTCCAAAACTTTCAATTGATCAAGACGTTAAATGCTTTAGAAAACGTTTCTCTTCCTCTTGCTTTGACAACAAACCTTTCAGAAAAAGTGATACATGAAAAAGCTATGTATTGGTTAGAGAAGGTTGGTATCGCGCATAGGGCACATAACTTTCCAAGCCAACTTTCTGGGGGAGAAGAGCAAAGAGTAGCTATCGCCCGTTCTTTTATACATGAACCTAAACTTCTTTTTGCTGATGAACCTACTGCAAACTTAGATAAGAAGAATGGTGAGAACATAATGTCTCTTCTAAAACAACTGAATAGAGACCGTAAATCTACTTTGTTAGTTGTTACTCATGATCCTAAGGTCGCTTCTATGGCAGATAGGATCTTAGAAATGAGAGATGGAGTAATTTTGAGCGGTGCAAAGCCCAAAGTAACTGCTAAGAAGACCGCATCCAGGAAGAAAAAATGAATATCAGATTCTTCCTAAGGGTAATGTTCAGAGAAATCTTTTCTAAAAAGACCTCTTCCTTACAGATCATTCTTGCAATCACAATCGGAACTGGAGCTGTTCTTGCAGTTCATTCGTATAGGGACCAATTTACATCTTCGATTATCAGAGAAGCCAAAAACATCATGGGTTCGGACCTGGTGGTTACGAGCCCTTCTCCGCTCACCTCGGAACAAACAGCGTTTCTTTCCAAGGAATTGCCAAAAGGAAGCAAATTATCCGAATTAGTGCAGTTCCCTTCTATGCTCCGAAACCCTAATTCCCAGGATTCCAGTTTATCTTTGATCAAGGCGATCCGAGGCGATTATCCATATTTTGGAGAATTAGAGACGGAACCCAAAGGCCTTTTTCGTAAATTAAGACCTGGAGAAATACTCTTAGAAAGCGGACTGATCAAAAATTTAAAACTTAAGATCGGTTCAAAGGTTCAATTAGGAGAAAGTAATTTTGTTTTAAAGGGAAGTATCTTAAAAGAACCGGGAATGGCAGGAAATTTTCTCTCCATGGCGCCTAGTTCCATTATAAAAAAGGAATCTTTAGCCGAAACAGGATTAGAGCAGAGAGGTTCCCGGATCAGCTACCAGGTGCCCATACTTCTTCCGAACGGAACAGATGCAAATGCATTCAAAAAAAGTAAATTTTCAGAATTCGCAAAGAATGATCTGATCTTATACGAAAGCACCGAAGCAAACTCAGGATCCCAGAAGTTCCTTACGAATACATTGGATTTCTTTTCCTTATTGGCATTATGCGCATTCTTCTTGGGAGGAATTTCTATACTTCTCACAAGCAGAGCTGTAGTAAGATCAAAATCCACTACATTCGCAGTTTATAAGTGTTTAGGTGCTGGGCCTAACCTAGTTTTAGGTCTTGTACTTTCTGAACTTCTAATATTATCCACGATTGGCGCTATATGTGGATTTTTATTCGGAAGTTTCCTACAGACTCAGATCCCGAATATGGCGGATAAAGAATTTCTTTTTGAACCAAAGCTGATCCCGGATCTAAAAGCATTTTTCTGGGCGTTCGTGCTAGCATGGGTAGTCCCATTAGTTTCCGCGTGGGAAAGTCTTTCCACTACTCGTAACCTAAGTCCGATGTATGCTCTTAAATCTGATTTTGCAAATGAACTTTCTTCTGTTCCAAAACTGAAATTCAAACAGTCGATCTCATTCATCGCTGTATTCGGATTATTTTTCGTATTAGCTTGGTGGGAAACAGGAGATTGGATCAAAGGACTAATTCTTTGCGCAACTCTGCTCTTCTTGCCTGTAGTTATATATCTTGGAATTTTAGGAATTCGTTTTGTGATCCGATTTTTATTACAAAGGTCTGAATTCTCCGCAAGTGTAAGAATGGCATTACGAAAACTAGATAGACCTAGAACGGGACTTTCTTGGGTTTCCGTTGGACTTGGTTCTTCAGTTTTTGTATTATTACTCAGTATTTTTTTAAGCGATAGCTTATTAGAATATAGCGGAGCAAAAGACAAGGAAAGAAGACCGAATATGTTCGTGTTGGATATACGGCCGGAACAACTGGAAAGTTTCCAACAAACGGCAGAGAAGTATAAAGTAGAAAAACTTTTAACCGCACCTGTGATTGGAGCAAGGCTCACTCATGTAAACGGAGAGCTTGTTAAAAAAGAAGATATGGAACTTTCCGCTCTCAGAAGAGATTGGAGGTCCACTGCAAGGACCAGAGAATATTTCTTATCCTATAGAGAAAATTTATATCCTACAGAGAATGTCACTGATGGAGATTTCTGGAGAAAAGGAGAAGAAGACCAGATCTCAGTCGAAAAAGAATTTTCCAAAAATTTAAAGGTGGATTTAGGAGATAAGCTTTCATTCTCCATTGGCGGAGTAGAAGTCACAGGAACCATCCGAAATTTCAGGACGGTCAATTGGTCCGACATGAGGCCGAACTTCGTAGTACTATTTTCAAAAGGTATTTTGGAAAAAGCTCCTAAGTTTTACTTAAGTTCGTTTTTGTTGGGATCCTCCGACTCTCGATATTCTCTCCAAAAAGAATTATCCAACGAATTCCCGAATCTTACGATCGTAGATACTGAAAAAGCAGTTCAATCTTTCTTAGGGATTTTAGAAAAGATGTCCTTTGCGATCCGTTGGATGACTGGATTAATCGTTCTATCTTCTCTGCTATTAATACTTTCTTCCTTAGAATTGAGCAGAAAGGAAAGATTGGAAGAGACTTCTCTTCTAAGGATCATAGGTGGAACCAAAACATTCTTACGAAAATATTTTTTAGCGGAGTCTTTACTTTTAGCAAACCTTTCCTTCGTATTGGCTTTCGTTTTGGTTTGGGGAGTTTCTTCCTATATGTCTGAGATCATATTCGAGATACAGGCAAGCGTTCCTTGGTTGGAGATTGGGATTTTTTATATTTCTCTGAACATTGCAGTAGTAGGAATGTATTTCGGAGCTTTAAGGAACGAATGGAGAAGAAGCCCTACTTTGTATCTGAAGGAAATTTAACCTATTTCGCGCTACCAGCTAGCAAATCTTCCGGTTTAGAATCCGATCTTACGGAACAAACCTTATAATTGGAAGCGGTCGGACAGGCCGCGGTTCCTGTGATCTTACATCCTTTATTTTCACAACGTTTCCTAGTATCGAAAGAATCGGATCCTGAAAATCTGCAATAGTCTCTGCAAGCGTCTGAACTATTTACGGAACAAAGATAACAACCGTCTGCGGAAAGATTTTGGGTAAATCCTAAGGACACAAAAAAGAATATGACAGAAAGTGAATATAGAACCTTTTTCAAATGAAACTCCTTAATCCTCGACCCAGAACTCCAAGATATCTTTTTTAAAACCGGGCTTTTACTTATTTCTGGAAGTTGTCGGACTTCTTCTCCACTTTATCTTCCAGAAATTCTGCAAATTCTATCTGACCTTGGATAAAATTCAAATTATAACGGCTTTCGTACAGTAAAAGACCGCTTGCGATAAACAAGAAAATTCCGCCGATCAATGCAAGTCCTGTCGCCACCCAAGAAGCCGGGCTGGAAATGGCTACTATGATCCCCAAGCTCAAACTGGAAGAAACAAAAAACAAAGTCGCAGTATAAAGAGCAGCCATGGATCTTTGGATCAGATTTGCTCTTTTCTTTTGGATCTTTAATTGTCTTCTGAGATAAGCTTGTCGTTCTTCCGGAAAAGAAAGTTTTCCATCCACGACACCTTCTATCTCATTCTTAAGTAAATTAACTCGATCGAATATTCTACCCAAACGATTCGCTGTAGAAAAGATCAAACTAGCACTGGCCGAAATTAAAACGGCCGGAGCGATCATTGCCGCTAAAATTTCCGTTCCGATCAAAGAAGAGATCATGCCTAGTTCAACATCGGGTCTTTCGTATGTTCCACGAAATACTTATACAATCCACCTTTACTCTTCAAGGCTTCTTGCCAAGTTGCTTCCGGGTCTTCCGTAAAGATCCACTCAGCATTTGGATCGTGAACCACCCAAGATTTACGTTCCATCTCTCCTTCTAGTTGAGAAGCTCCCCAACCGGAATATCCTTGGTAAACGTTAAACTTGGTTTTATCAGGATGTTCTAATAACTCCACCAGAGCTTCGAAACTTCTGGCGAGGAACACTCCAGGTATGACTTCGATCCCAGGTTGTTTTAATTTAGGATTATCATGAAGAATGGAGACAAATGTAGGATCCACGGGACCTCCGGAGTAGATCGGAGAAGAACCGTCTATTCCTTCCGGAATTCCTTGGATCACTTCGCTTAACGCAACAT
This sequence comes from Leptospira hartskeerlii, assembly GCF_002811475.1. Lineage (NCBI taxonomy): Bacteria > Pseudomonadati > Spirochaetota > Leptospiria > Leptospirales > Leptospiraceae > Leptospira > Leptospira hartskeerlii. Next base: position 485,275 of record NZ_NPDL01000004.1, on the reverse strand, counting down.
CCATCTTTTTATTCAGCACTAGACCGAATGCACCTGATTGATCGTGTTCGACCATCAGGATCACGGTACGATTGAAATAATCCGTTACGATAGATGAATTAGAGATTAATACTTTTCCGCCGAATCCGTTTTCCATACTGCCCGATCAGTTTTTATGTATCTCTTTCAAAATTCTGTACGCGATCTCCAGAGTTTGGATATCGGATCTTCCATCCACTAAAGGCTCCGTTTCTTTCCGGATACATTTTACAAAATGTTCATGTTCCTGTTTTAACGGGTTATCCTTGTGAACGAAGATCTTCTCCACAATGGATTCTTGGCGATATTTGATCTCTCCGGTCCTTAGAAGAATGTCCGAAGTGGCTTGTCTATGAAGTTCGATCTCTTGGTCGCTAAAATCCAATGTGATGTACACGTCTTTTTGAGTGATATTTAGGGTCCGAATTTTGGATTGTGTATTTCTGCTCGCGGAAATATTCGCGATCGCGCCATTCTCAAAATGAAGAATAACGGATGCTATATCTTCGTGACCGGAAACCACTTTGGTCCCCACTGCACTTAGATATTTGACGGGAGATTTTACTAGATTCAAAACGATATCTATATCGTGGATCATCATATCCAGAACTACTCCCACATCCTTAATTCTAGGATTAAAAGGGGCTAATCTTCTGGATTCGATCAACAAAGGTTCAGTCACGATCTTTCCGAGCTCCAGGACCGCACCGTTAAAACGCTCAACGTGACCGACTTGTAAGACCAGATTGTTTTTAGAAGCAAGGTCCACTAACTCTTTCGCTTGTTCTAAGGTTTCTGCAATCGGCTTCTCTACCAAAACATGTTTACCTGCGAGAAGCGCCTTTTTACCGATCTCATGGTGCAAGAATGTAGGAACAGCGATGATCACAGAATCAGTATGTTTTATCAGATCGTCTACAGTGGAGAAGGCGGAAGTTTTATGTTTTTCCGCCATTTGAGTGGCTCTTTCGGAATCAGAGTCGTAAATACCGATCAGCTCTGCGTCACTTAACGTTTTCGCCACGTTTACGTGGTATTGGCCCATATGGCCTGTCCCGATAACTCCGATCTTGACTTTGTTAGTCATGAAAATTCCTTTTTGTGAATATTACTTATTCGTAAAAATCTTACCCTTGGAACCGGAAATGGATTCTCCGGACTCACGGGCAAATTCTTCGATCAATTCTCTTTGTCGTCTAGTCAGTTTTTTAGGGATCTCGATGCGCACGATCACATGTTGGTCCCCTTTTCCATATCCGCCTAGATACGGAATGCCATGACCTTTTAAACGGAACACTTGGCCTGACTCTGTTCCTTCCGGAATTTTCATCTTCACCTTTTTGCCGTCTATAGTTGGGACTTCTATATCTCCCCCTAAGATTGCTTGGGTTAGGCTGATCTTTTTATTTAAGATCAAGTCGTTTGCTTGGCGTTCGAATAATTCATGTTTCTTAATATGTGTTACCACATATAGATCGCCATGAGGACCACCGTTAGGTCCCGCTTCTCCTTCTCCGGAAACTTTTAGTCTGCTGCCGGATTCGATACCAGGTGGGATCTTTATATTGATAGTACGTCTCTTTTCTACTAGGCCTTGTCCATGACAGGTCTTGCATGGATTAGAGATGATTGTTCCTTTTCCACGACAAGTGCCGCACGTAGTTGCCACGGAGAAAAATCCCTGAGATCTACGGATCTGTCCTGAACCACCGCAGTCCGGACAAGTAGCTGGAGTGCTTCCCTTGTTTGCACCGGAACCTCCGCAATCCACACAGGTTTCTAATCTTGGGATCTCGATTTTATATTCCCTGCCTAGAGCAGCGTCTTCGAGGGAAACTTCTAGATTATAACGAAGATCTGAACCGCGTTGAGGACCGGATCTGCGAGCTCCACCGCCCCCAGCTCTTCCCGCTCCTCCTCCGAAGAAGTCGCCGAAAATATCTCCGAAATCACCGAAGATATCGGAGAAGTCAGTATATGCTCCTCCTCCGAATCCGCCTTGAGCGCCTGCACCCACCCCGGCCTTGCCGTACTGGTCGTACATGCGACGTTTATTGGCGTCTCTTAAAACTTCGTAGGCCTCGGTAGCTTCCTTAAATTTCTCTTCCGCAGCTTTATCACCCTGATTCTTATCAGGGTGATATTTAATAGCTAACTTCCGATACGCGGACTTGATCTCTTCGTCAGTCGCGGTTTTGGAAACTCCGAGGATATCGTAGTAACTTTTGTCACTCATGTCTTAGTTACTTTTTCTCATCGTCCACTACGGTATAGTCGGCGTCCACGACCTTTTCTTCCTTAGCTTGGGAATTGTCAGCGCCTTCTCCTGGTCCCGCACCGTTAGGCCCTGGACCTGCTTCTTGACCTGGAGCGCCTTGGGAATAGATCTTAGAACCTATCTCCGAAGCTCTCTTAGTGATGGACTCTTTCGCAGCATTGATACGACCGATATCTCCTGATTCGATCGCTTCTCTTGCACGTTTGATCTCGTCATTCGCCAATTGTTTTTCGCTGTCGGAAAGTTTGTCTCCCGCGTCAGTAACCGCTTTTTCTAAAGAATAAGTGATCGTATCCAACTCATTCTTAGCTTCCACAAGTTCTCTAGCGGCTTTGTCTGCAGCGGCATGAGCTTCTGCATCTTTTACCATTTTAGAGATCTCGTCTTCGCTTAGTCCGGAAGAAGATTCGATACGTATCTTTTGTTCTTTACCTGTTCCCAGATCTTTTGCAGAAACATGCACAATACCGTTCGCATCGATATCGAATGTAACTTCGATTTGAGGAACTCCTCTTGGTGCAGGTGCAATCCCGATCAAATCGAATCTTCCGAGTGTACGGTTACCTGCAGCCATATCCCTTTCTCCTTGGAGAACATGGATAGAAACCGCATTTTGGTTATCCGCAGCAGTAGAGAACACCTGAGATTTTTTAGTAGGGATCGTAGTGTTTCTTTCGATCAGCTTGGTCATTACGCCGCCCAAAGTCTCGATACCGAGCGAAAGTGGAGTAACATCCAAAAGAAGAACGTCCGAAACTTCTCCAGCTAAAACTCCGCCTTGGATAGCCGCACCGATTGCAACTACTTCGTCAGGGTTTACGGAACGATTCGGTTCTTTTCCGAAAATTCCTTTTACAAGTTCTTGTACAGAAGGAATACGAGTGGAACCTCCCACTAAGATCACTTCGTCGATGTCGGAAGCTTTTAGTCCAGCATCACGTAACGCGTTCTCACATGGAATACGAGTTCTTTCCACCAAACGACCGGTCAACTGATCGAACTTAGCTCTTGTAAGATTCATATCCAAGTGTTTTGGTCCGGTTGCATCAGCAGTGATGAACGGAAGATTCACTTGAGTAGACATGGTTCCGGAAAGTTCGATTTTTGCTTTCTCAGCAGCTTCTTTCAAACGTTGTACGGTATTCTTATCTTGAGAGATATCGATCCCGTATTGTTTTTTGAATTCTTCGATCATCCATTCCATAATGACCATATCGAAATCGTCTCCACCTAAGTGAGTATCACCATTAGTGGATTTTACTTCGAATACTCCGTCTCCCAACTCAAGGATAGAAACGTCGAAAGTTCCTCCTCCTAAGTCGTAAACAGCGATTTTTGCATTACTCTTCTTCTTATCAAAACCGTAAGCAAGTGCGGCAGCGGTAGGTTCGTTGATGATCCTTTCCACTTCTAAGCCTGCGATCCTTCCTGCGTCTTTAGTGGCCTGACGTTGTTCGTCATTGAAATAAGCCGGAACGGTGATCACTGCCTTGGTTACTTTGTGGCCAAGATAATCCTCCGCAGTTTGTTTCATTTTCTGAAGAACACGAGCAGAGATCTCCTGAGCAGTGAACTCTCCGGTAGCGGTCTCGAATTTTAATCCGTCGTTTCCGCTACGGATCACTTTATAGGAAACGTGCTTCATCTCTTGTTCAGCTTCGTTGAATCTACGCCCTATAAATCTTTTTGCGGAACGAATTGTATTTACCGCATTGGTAATAGCTTGGTTCTTAGCGAATTGGCCTACCAAAGTTTCTCCCTTCGCAGTAAAAGCAACGATAGACGGAGTAGTTCTAGCACCTTCGGAGTTTTGGATCACTACCGGGTCCCCACCTTCCATAACGGAAACGCAAGAGTTTGTGGTCCCTAAGTCGATTCCGATAATCTTCTCTTTTGACATTTTGGTTTCTCCTTCCGCCATCTGAGCCTTCCCTCGGCGGTCATTCATGATTTAATTCGTTTTATTCAAGGCGCCAGGCGCCTAAGACCCAAAGCATTAAGCTTTGGGCTTTCCGATCCTTACCCTTGCAGGTCTTAAGGAAAACTTATCTTCATTTTCCTTAATATAGAATCCTGCCTGATAGACTTCGATCACAGTTTCTTCCTTGTATTGATCCCCTTCTTCGGAAGACAATGCTTCCATTAAAGTCGGATCAAAAGTTTCTCCTTGAGGATATTGTCTGAACACATTCGACTTCTCCAATACGGAATAAAATTCCTTTAAGATCATTGTTACTCCGTCCACGAAAGGTTTTAATTCTTCCGTTACAGTTACGCCGGAACCTACACGATCCAAATTATCGATAGGGTTCAAAAATTCCGTTACCAGAGATTTTACAGCTTCCCTCTTAATATGAGAAAATTCTTGTGCTGACCTTCTCTTATAATTCTGGAACTCGGCTCTTTCCCTGGTCCAAGAATCTTTTAAGGATTCGATCTCTTTTTTTGCAGCCTCTAATTCCTTACGTAAAGTTTCCTCTACGCTTTCCGGTTTTTGGGAATCATCCGAATTTTCTCCGGTAGGTGCCGCGACCGCTTCTTCTTGACTCATCTCTCTATCATTTCCTTGCATGGTTCGTTACTACTTACTAATACGCGTGATCATCTCCGAAACTAGTTTCGAAGTAAAATCCACAAGTGGAAGCGCTCTATGATAATCCATCCTCTGGGGACCTATGATTCCCATAGCGCCTATCCTTTTTTCTCCCATCCTATATCCGGAAGTGATGATACTCACACCACCCATTCTTCCGTCTCCGTCCTTTCCTATGACGGTATACACTCCATCATGTTCGGAATAATCTCCGAACATTCCAGTGAGGAATCTTTTATCATCCAGCAGGGAGAGAACCTGGTTGAGTTTTTCCTCTTCATCCTTAAATCTTCCGTATAAATTCTTGAGACCATCGATATATAAAGACACTTCGGAATTATCCGGCGTCATTGCAGCGGAGATCACTCCAGACACTTTATAAAAATCTAATGGTCCATCCTTTCTCAATAATAGAGAAGGTATCACCTTCTCCTGTATCTCGAACATATCATAACCCTTTGCGTTATCATTCAGATACTTTGAGATCTGATATAACTCTTCTTGGCTATAATTTCGATCCAAGAATACATTCCGGTTTAAGACAGCTCCGGAGCGCATTACCATGATCATCAAGACCTCGTCTCCATGAACATGGATCAATTCCACATGTTTGAGAGTGTCCAAACTTTTGGCCGGTCCTAAAACAACCCCCGCAGAATTAGAGAGACTAGCGAGAACACTTGCAGTTGCCTTCAAGATCTGATCCAACTTGAACTGCATCTTCAGGTATTCTTCCTGGATCCTTTGTTTTTCCTTAATGGTTAGCTCATAAAGAACCACCAACGAATCCACATAGAATCGATAGCCTATCTCTGTAGGAATCCTTCCTCCAGAAGTATGCCTAGAAGCCAGATATCCCATCTCTTCCAGTTCCTTAAGAACGGTACGGATAGAAGCCGGAGACAAACCAATATCATGTTTGTCGAATAAGGTTTTAGAGCCAACCGGACGGTTCTCTTGGATAAACTCGTCCACCGTGGCCTTCAGGATCATCCTATGTCTTTGGGATAGTTCCATAGCTATTCTTATTGGCACTCTGCATGTTAGAGTGCCAAAGTATCTCTCAAGTTTCCGAAAGATTCTAAAAAAGTCAAGAATTTTGGATTTTAAGCAGTCCCTGAGGCCGGTTGACAGAAAAAATGTTTAAAAATTTGTCCCTTATGGGATGCAGATTGAGTTTCCAAACATAGGAACTTCTACTTTCCTGCTTTTAAATCGAAAGAAGAAGGTCAACTGGACGAGACTTGGTTTTCGAAGGCAACGGCCTCTCCTTTAAGAAATTATTTGGTATCGTTCTATGATTCGCTCTAAATTTTAGTTTCGGAGCTTAATTCTATAATGCAACAATTCGAGAACGTAACAGTAATCAAAAAAGCAAACGTATACTTTGACGGCAAAGTCACTAGTAGAACTGTATTATTCTCTAATGGAGAAAAAAAGACACTCGGCATCCTAATGCCTGGTGAGTACGAGTTCGGAACCGACGATAAAGAAATTATGGAAATTCTAGATGGAGATCTTTCGGTCCAATTGCCTGGAAATCCTGAATGGAAGGAAATCAAAGGAGGACAATCTTTTGAAGTTCCTGCAAATTCCAAATTCAAACTGAATGTTAAAAAGTTAAGCGACTATTGCTGTTCCTATATTAAATAATCTATAGAAGTCGGGGTAATCCGACTTTTAGGGAAAGATGGCTGCTAAAAAAACTAAATCGAAAAAGCAAGTCAAGACCATTGCAACTTCACAACCTACTCCCGTTTTGACCGAATCAGGGCGGACTGTTGCTTATAGCGATGCGATCTTTTCGATCGCATTAACTCTAATGGCGCTTGAAATAAAGATCCCTACTCCCGAACAGATCGGTTCCAAAAATCTACTAGTTGCCTTGGGAGAAGCTTGGCCCGCTTATTTAAGTTTTTTGATCAGCTTTATGATCATCACGGTTGTTTGGACTAATCACCATACGATTTTCAGATATGTAAAGTATGTGGATCACAACTTAACCATACTGAACAATTTACTTTTATTGAATATAATCATTATCCCTTTTTGCTCCGAAATGTTGGGAGAATATATTCTTTTGGGCAATGAGAATTCAAAAATTGCTGCTTTGATCTATGGTGGTTGGGTTGCCTTGGGAGGAATTCCTTTCAATTTAGTCTGGAGATACGGAGTTAAAAAAGAATATCTCAGAAATCCGGAAGCGGATCTTGCAGAGATAGAAATGATCTCTAAACATTTTATAAAAGGTCCGTATATTTACTCTTTTGTAACTCTTCTCGCATTCATAAACGTATGGTTGAGTATCGCAGGATTTGTGATATTGATCCTGATGTATTTGGTCCCGACCACTTGGTTGTTCCGAAAAAGAAAACCGGCTTGAGTAAACCTGAGCCTGTTTGTTTTTCTTGTATTGAAGTCGGTCAATAAACACTTCAATCTACTACTTGACAAATTCGTTTTTCTAGCTACACTTCGCTTAGAGTCTGCTTAATCCGACAGAAGTCGGAGCGGAGGACCCAAATTTTGGGGCTAACCGTTCTCACGGGGGAAATCTCTCTTTCCTAGCCCGTCAGCTAACTTCGTAAGCATGGAGAGAAGACAGGAGTTCCTCCCAATCTTCCCGGCTCATTCTGACTTCGGGATTTTTTCATCCAACGAAATAGTTCCGGGGAAATTATAACCTAGGAGGCGAAAATGAAAGTCCTAATTTCGTTTGCCAACCCTAAGATGGGGGCAAAACTTTTCGGGCTAGCAAGGGCCCTATTCTCTAAATCCAAAGAGAATCTTTCCATAGTAGCGTTACACGTCGTTTCAGTGGAATCCAAATCGGAAGGATTCCCTATATTAGAAGAAGATGAAATTTTCCAAGCAGTTAGAGAGGAAGCTGCCGGTTCGGAATTCAGTTTTGAAACTGTTGGATTTCCTTCGGACTGGATTGTTCCAGGGATAGTAGAGATCGCAAAAAGTAAAGAGATCGACTTACTTCTATTAGGCGCTGCGCGTTCCTTATTTTCCGAAAATCTACTCGGAGGAAAAGTGGGAGATGTGCTTAGGAATTTGTCCGAACTTGATATCGCAGTTCTCGCGGATAACGGATTGGTTGCTCCAATCGAACCGATTATCTATTCTCCAGGTTTGGATTCTGCTCCCCTTTTCCCGTTCTCCGCTAGTCTTTCTACTTTTATAGAAAAGCCGATCCCTGTTCTTTCGGGAGTCAATCAGTCGGAGTTTGGACTAACTCAAACAAATCAGTTCAAACCATGGATTCCATTCTCTTTGAATGCTGCTGCAGATCAAACCAAGAACCTGGCAATTTTGGACTACAATACTTACAAGTCCTTTCACTCGGTTTTACTGGATAGGAAAGGACTCTCCTTTTTAATTTTAAGAAAAGGGAATTGAAAATCGGATCTAAGTTCTAAAAAACTTATACATAGCGTATAAGTTTTTTGACTATGAGCCCAACTTCTTGGTCGCGTTATTTGCATTTGCCGCCTTACTGAAAATAGGCGGTCTTTCTCCTTAATATTATCTTTTCCTTGCCTGAAAATATAGAAGGTTTGATCCTTTCCGAAATCGGAAGGCGCACTTGAAGGCTAAAATTTTAAATCCTGTTCTAATTCTATTCATCCTATCCATAATCTCCGCCATATCGATATTCATTTTTGTGATGACTTATTCTTCTCCTACTGAGAGAAGCCAAGCCTCTGCTACAAATACTGAAATCATAGGATTGATCTGGTTGGTAGTTACCGTATTAATTTTATATAATGCAGGAATTGCTTCTTTTCGGAATCTATTTTTGGAAAAATTCTCAGTGACCCAAGAAGGTTTAGGAAGTCTTAAGGCTTTGTTTTTCAGCATTGTCAGCCTCGCGTTATTTCTAATCGGCTCCAAACTAGGAAGCTTGTTTAAGACGGAGATCAGTATTCCTGAGCTTCTAATGGCCGTTCCTATCGTCTTAGTAGCGACCTGGGAAAATTTTCTGACTAAAACGATTGGTTTAAAATTCAGATCCGTTTATCTAATCTTTACGGCAATATTTCAAATTATAGTTTATATAAGTTTTATGCTCTCTTTTCTAACAATGGCCAGTTTAGACGGATTCGACTGAAACCTGTCGAAGAACGGCTCATTCAAAACGATTTTTGAAAAAATTCGGATCCGTTCTGGATCTAAAGGTTTTTTCCCGTCTTAAATGAAATGCCGACCATTCTGGACTTCGTTCATAGTGTTTTTACCCGAGTTTATCCCAAAGATTCCTTCATATTCAAAGAAGGGGAAGAGTCCGACGGAAACATGTATTTCCTCTTCCAAGGACATTTAAAAGTCAGTAAGAATCGCCCGGAAGCTGGAGACAGGTCCATCAAAGAAATTTTTCCCGGAGAATTTTTCGGAGAGCTTGCTTTAATTTCCGGAAGATCCAGAGCAATGTCGGTCCAAGTGCTTTCTCCTTCTGCAAAGGTCGGAGTTCTGAATAAGGGTGTTTTCGAAAAACTCGAAAAAACAAGTCCTCAATTCCTTCTTTTACTTCTCAAAAACACTTTCGAAAAACTGAATCGAGCAGAAATGAAACTGGAAACTCTTTATACAGAGATCCATAAAAGAGAAGAAGGTTCCAGAACGACCGAAGGACCTATAGCAGAGAGCGAAACGGAAACTTTGGAAGCCACAAACTCCGAGACTACTCAAGAAGAAGCTCCCACGGAAACAGCAGTAAATAAGGAATCATAAGATGGGAATTAATATTTTAGAATTCATCAATAACGTATCAGTTAAGACCTATCTAACCGGAGAAGAAGTTTTTAAAGAAAAAGATCCTTCCAACGGAATGATGTACTTCGTATTCACAGGGGCATTGGAAATCAGAAAGTCATATGATGGAGAAGAGAGAGTGATCCGAAATTTAGAACCAGGATCCTTTTTCGGAGAGATCGCACTGATCAATAATGTCCCTAGAGCGGCGACTGCCAGAGTGATCACTGAAAAAGCAAAGATAGGTATCTTGGATCAGGAAATGTTCTATAGGATCGGACAAACAAATCCTAAATTTTTTTCGATCCTTCTAAATACAACAATCCAAAGACTAGTTTCTATAGAAGATGAGATCGCAAAATTAAGTTCAGGACAAACAGCATATCCGACCCGTAGTTAAGAGTAATTTTCCGATCAGGCTACCTTCTTCTTTTTAGAAATCTCCGGAGAAGGAATGTCCGAAAAGTATCTACTTAACAAAAACGTAAATAAGTAACACTTGGAAACTCCGTGTTTTCGCGCATAGTTCCCTAAAAGGTTCCAATCTTCCAAATCCGGTCTAAAATTTAGGCGACTCCAGTTCTTCTGCCTGCCTCCTTCTTTTTTTTGATACATCATCAATGCGGAGTCCGGGTTCAATTTCTCATGGAAATGTAGATCCGGCCCGTAAAGTTCTAATAAATCTTTCAGACATGTGGCTCCCGGCCTGGACCCGTTCCAGTTTTTCAGATAATTTTTATACAATTTGTCCGGAAGGATCAAAGTGCAGACCGGCAAGGATTCTCTGGGAGACTTTACTTTCCAAGATTTACTTTTGATAGGTTTGGGGTTTAATATTAGTTTGAACTTCATACTCGTCCCCGGTCCTGATACGGGCTTGGCGCTTACGTTTTTTAGCGATAAATTCGGAAAAATGTTTCCGTGCTCGGACTTTCCTACCGGAATCAAATCTAATAAGAAAGGAGGATGGAATGTCAGAACAGAAAGATCTGGAATATGCAATTTTAGGTGGAGGATGCTTTTGGTGTGTTGAAGCCATCTACCAATTGGTAGATGGTGTAGAATCCATTGTCTCCGGTTATGCAGGAGGGCATGATCCTGCACCAAATTATAGATCAATTTGCACCGGGCTCACAGGTCATGCAGAAGTAATCAGAGTTGGATTTGATCCTAGTAAGATCTCCTACAAAAACATTTTAGAAATTTTTTGGGAAGCACACGACCCAACTACCAGGAACAAACAAGGCAATGATGAAGGGCCTCAGTATAGAAGTATCATCTTATACGAAAACCAAACTCAGAAAGAGATCGCAGAAGCTTCTAGAACGGAAGCTGGACCTAAATTTGCTTCGCCGATCGTAACAGAGATAGTTGCCTTGGAGAAATTTTTCCCGGCGGAGAATTATCACCAAAACTATTTCAGACTAAATCCGGAACAGCCTTACTGTCATTACGTGATCCGTCCTAAGATAGAAAAATTTCTGAAAAAGAAAACTCACTGAGGTAAGATCACTAAGAATGCAGTTCCTTTAGAAGAAGTTTCGAATGCGATAGATCCACCGTGGTTTTCCACGATACGTTTTACAATGTCTAATCCTAATCCGGAACCTTCCCCAGGAGCTTTGGTTGTGAAGAATGGTTCGAAAATTCTCTCTTGGATCGATTCCGGAATACCTGGTCCGTTATCCGAAATTTTAATGCAGATATGATTTCCTTCGAAGTCATGTACATTTATTTTTAGAATTCCTTTGAATCCCATCGCTTGCGCTGCATTATAGATCAAGTTGGTCCACACATGTAATAGATCGTCTGAATATCCTTGGATGATCGGAATTCCGGCTTCATATTCTTTTATGATCTCTATTCCGGACTTCAATTGATTTTGATAAATTGTTAGAACTGTATCGATACTTTCTCTGATATCGACCGGAGCTTTCGGTCCGCCATTGCTGAAATGAGAGAAATTTTTAAGTGCGTATACAATCTTAGAAGTCCTGTCTACGGACATATCCACCAATTTGGAACTTCTGCTTGCTTGGATCTCATCCAAAGCATATTGGATCACTTGTTGTATTTTTTCTCCGACGAATAGTTTCGGAAAATCTTCCAGAGCTGCTTCTAGTCCGGCCTCTATTAAACCCTCTGCTATATTTCTGGCTTCCGAAATTCGAAGTTCCCTCAATCTAGATTCTAAAATTTTAGTTTTAGCTCGCACTTCTTTCGGAGGGATAATTTCTTGGTAAGCCCTTCCTTTTTTTAATAAAGTCTGGAATTCGATCTTAGCATCGTTGCCAAGATTTTCCAAAACGGAAGCAGCTTCCTGCATTCTATCTAAGACGCGATCAAAATGGTTTTTGACCGATTCGTTCGCTGCTCGGATCACCCCGATAGGATTATTGATCTCATGTGCAATCCCTGCAACCAACTGTCCTAACGAAGCCATCTTTTCGGAAAGTATGAGTTGATTTTGGGTTTTTTGAAGATATTCAAGTGTAGATTCTAATTCCGCTTTTTGTTTTGCGATCAATTCATTCTGAGCCGAGATTTCATTATTCAAGACCCTTAATTCTTCCGCTTCTTTTTTGGAAGAAATATCTTTTGCCATATTGATCATACGGGTTTCTCCGTCTATGGTCGTGAATCTGGTGGAAAATTCCACCCGGATAAGGCGCCCATCTTTGGCTTGGAATGTTATTTCTTCGTTATATAAAAATCCGTCCCTCTTGATCTTTTCCTTAAAATAATCTCTTTCGTCGGAACTCAACCATATGCCCAGCTCCACGCTAGTACGGCCGATCGCTTCTTCTCGAGTGAAACCAAGTAACTCGGTAAAACCGTCGTTGATATCCACATATTTTCCATCATCGAAATTAGAGATAGAAGTAGCATAAGGACTTAATTTGAATACTTTGGAGAATAATTCCTGACTGGCTTTTATCTCCTCGCCGGCAATATGTTTTTCAGTAATATCTTGGCCGGTCCCATAACCCATTATGGAATCCTTATATTTACCTTTGGCTAAAATATATCTGGTTTTGCCATCATCTCCCTTGGCTCTAAAAATAAATTCCGTAGAATAAGAAGGATCACTAAAATTTTTTGCTCCTTCTGCGAGAATAGCAGGTATTCTTTCCTTATCTTCTCCTTCTACATATCGTTCCAAAAATTGATCCATCGACATCGTCATAGATCCTTTTGCGGTTTTATTCCCCAACATGATCAGGTATTCTTTGGATAAGGTTAATTCCTTAGTTTCCAAATTAAGAGTGATCGCGCCTAACTTGGCATCGATCTGGGCCCTGGATAATTCTTCTCGTATTTTAGATAATCCTGATAAACCGAATTTCATCAGTATCCAGGACATAAAAAAGCCCACGGAATTTCCAATAAATACGGACCATTCCCCCGAAGGATAATTTGGAGCCGCTATCATTCCCTTTGATTTTAAGTAAATACTTAAGAGCCCTGTCAAAAAAGAGAGAAGTGCATAGAATAGTGCACCAACTTGTCCCAAGATCAAAGAAGCGAGCACTATAATGATCATAAATTGAGAGAACGATGTGGCATAAACTCCACCTTCTCTCATAGATACGATACAAAGGGCCAACCATTGTAAGAAGATCATGATATTTGCGCCTAGTTTTACCCTTCCCGATTTGGCAAGAAGGTGGCACAGGATCACTGCAGTTGGAATGATATAGAAAGAATAATAAGCGTTCTTAGGTTTTTCAGAAATGAGCGGATGAATGATCCGATATAATACTGCGACCGCGAAGGTGACATACATTAGACCATAAAGAAGTTTGATCGAAACGTCTTTTTCAGGATCGGCGGATAATGGAGGATAAATCAATCTTTTAAGACGTCGTAGAATCATTCTTGATGCCGTGGACTTTCAAATAAGAATTTCTTAGGCGAGATTGAAAAGCGGGATTTAAAAAAACTTTTGCAAATCTGCGGACAAATGTGTAAATGAGAACCATGAACTTACTGAGAATTTTATTCCCTTCTCCCTTTAAGATCCATAGACTCGTGGAAGTTCTAAGTATCGTTTTATTCTTAGTTTTTTCCGGACTATGTCTGTATGAGTTCGGAACGTTATCTATGTCTATTCTCCAGGAGTCTCCCTGGATTTTCTTATCCGAACTTGCAGCTCTCTTATTCTTAGCTTATATTACTGCGGACTTTTTTTCCGGCTTTGTTCATTTTTTAGGAGATAGTTTTGGGAACGAATTCACACCTTATATAGGACCGGCTTTTATTTTTCCCTTCAGAGATCATCATGTAAACCCTAAAGGGATCACTCGACATGATTTTGTGGAGACTAATGGAAATAATTGTCTAGTCTCTCTCCCCATTCTTCTGTATTGCTTTTTTGCACCTTTAGAGAGCGAGATTTTTCCTTGGGCGAGAACATTTTGGATACTTGTTCTGATCGGGATCTTCTTCACCAATCAGATCCATAAATGGGCCCACCAAGACGAACCGAACAAAGTTATTAAATATATGCAAAAAAAGCGTTGGATACTTTCGCCTGAGCATCATAAAATACATCATACGGCTCCATACGATACGTATTTTTGTATTACCACAGGTTGGTGGAATCCGCTACTTCATAAGATCCGATTCTTTCCAACTGTGAAGAAGTCTGTGAATTCCTTTCTACATCTTCTCCGCATCGGTTAGTACGAACATCGTTCTTTACTTCAAATATAGTTTTGAATTTTCCTTGATTCCATTTCGGCAAAGAGGAGTATCGCGGGTATGCTTCGTTTTCTTTTCGCATTCTCCGTATGCGTACCGCTAATCGTTTCTTGTTCCGCGAATATCGCGCTAAAAGGAGAGATCCTTCACCCTAAGACCTCTGATGGTTGGGACCTGACTCTGGAACATTTTCCTCCTTTGCAAGGAACTGCTAATAAAAAATATCCTGTGATACTCTGTCACGGATTTATAGCGAATCGTATCTATCTTAAGATCAATGAAAAGTCGTCCATAGTAGCACATCTTCAAAAAGAAGGATACGATGTTTGGCTTTTGGAGTTGAGAGGAAAACAAGAAGCAGGATCTCCTTCTTTATTCTGGGGAGATAAAACTTTTGATTATTCCATCGATGATTATATAAAACAAGATGCGGATGCAGCAATCCAATATGTTCTAAAAAACACCGGCAAAGAAAAGGTAAACTGGATCGGTCATAGTATGGGAGGAATGCTCCAATACGCAAGACTAGGAAGCTTAGGTGAGAACAGAGTAGCTAACTTCGTAGCGATCGGTTCTCCTGCGATCATGGATCCTCCATCCGATGTTTTAAAATTATGGTCCAGCTTTACATGGGCAATGAATCTCTGGCCTGCAGTTCCGACAGAAACTTGGTCCGGAGTCAGAGGGGGAACAGGACTACCTATCTTTCCTAAAAGAAGTTTCGAAGAAGTATTTTGGCACCAGCCGAACATAGAACCTAAAATTATATCCGGGATTTTTACCGACTCCATCGCAACAGTTTCCAAACGAGAAGCAAGACAGATGGATAAGATCGTGGAGACAGGACAATTTCGTTCCGAAGACGGAAAGCTCATTTATTCACAAGCTTTCGGAAATATCAAGATCCCCGTACTATTAGTTGCAGGCAGAAGAGACAAGTTAGGATTCACATACTCTCTCAGATACGTATATGACCAGTTAGGTTCTACAGACAAAACCTTATTCGTACTTTCTAAAGGAAAAGGTTTTTCAGAAGATTACGGTCATACTGACTTAGTCGTAGGGAAGAAGGCGGATGACGAAGTGTTTCCAACAATCATCCATTGGTTAAACAAAAGAAATTAATTTCGGATCATAAAATGAAATTCAAAAATAAAATCATATTCTTCTTATTTTCCATTTTTCTGTTTTTTTCCTGCACTCGATATGCGGTGATCACGGAAGAAACTTTCAAAAATCAGACCGCAAATATAGCGTCTAACGTATATCTCACCAACTTTCTAAAACACAGTTCGGATTATCCACCTGTTCTACTTTTGGATCCAATCCTTGTGAATAAAAAGTCTTTGTATCTCGGAGATTATAACGGACTTATTGGAGTGCTAAGCGGAAATGGATTCTCCGTTTTCCTTTTGCATTTCGAAGTATATCCTGGATTAGATCTGAAGGAAGTGGGAGAAAAGTTGATTCCCCAAGCGGTCTCTCAGGTACAGGGCTTAAGCAATCGTAAGGATTATATTTTAGGCGGAGTCTCAGTCGGCGGCCAGGCAATTCTTCATTTTATCCGATCCAAAAAAGATCCCGCAATCTCTAAGGTTTTCTTTTTGGGAACCGGAATGGATTATAAATACAACGATAGTTTCATAGATGATATGAAAAAAGAGAAACGATTCGGAACTGACCTTTCCAATTCTTGTAAGAATAAGGATAGTTTCTGTTCTAGATTTATTTCTTTGGACGAAGACAATCCTACAACTTTATATCTTTACCAAACATTATGGAATTATCTTCCTTCGCTAGAAGAAAATCCTAAAGTTTGGGCGGACTTCGAGTTAATGGATTTTCCTACTCTATTTGTGGCAGGCAAGTTAGACAATATTGCAACTTCCGAATCCATTCATCCAGTTTATCGCAGAAAAAGAGGATTCACTCAGTTCTTCGAAGCAGGACGGGATAATGGCGGAAAAATTGACTACGATCACCTTTCTTTATTCGCACACGAGTCTGCACCTTCGGATATTTATCAGAAGATCGCAGATTGGTTAGCTAAAAAGAAGGGAGAATAAAAAAAGATCTACCTTTGGTAATGCGATGTTGGAGTTCCGACATCGCATTACGCCTCTTGTTGGAATTCTAACAAGCCGGTTGATAAGGGTATTGTTCTTATAAATCCAAAGGATTCTTAAATTCTTTCCTAGGCTTAACTGGCGAACAAAGTTGTCTAGTACGATTCCATTCTTTGCTAGAAATTCCTAATTTTCCTTTAGGATATTCTGGATGAGAGATTATGTTCTTCACATATTCAATCCTGTCCTCTGTAGCAGGATGAGAACTTAAAAAATCGGGGATTTTGACTGTATCATCACTAGCCGCATCTTCAGCTTCGCTTTCCCCGGGAATTTCGTATTCTTCTTGGATCCTCTTAAAAAAGGTTAAGAAACCTTCTCCAGTTACATTCGATTTTTTTAATTTTTCTAAAGCGATCTCATCTGCTTCGGATTCGTATTCTCTGGAGAATTTTTGATCGTAAATGGTAACGCTTAAGACCTCGTAAAGAGAATCCATGTTTTCCAACATGTCTACTCCTTCAAAACCGGAACCGATTCCTAAGGATAATAATACAACATTCCCTGCAGAACGTATTTGTCTGCGTACACCATGCCTTTTATGAATATGGGCCATCTCATGAGCCAATACTCCCGCAAGTTCTTCCGGAGTTTCGGTCTTTTTTAATAATTCAGTGAAAACTACTATGGTCCCGCCAGGCATAGCAAATGCGTTAAACACCTCGTCATCTATCACAATAATATCGTAATCAAAAGGATCATCCGCATCCTTCAGTTTTTTGCTGATCTTCTTCATTGTAGATTTTAAAGCAGGAGAAGAACATTCAGAAAAATAATCTCGAACCCATCCGGACATTACCTCTGATTGTTTTTTATCGTAACTGGTTGGAACAAAAAAATACGCGTAAGAAAGCCCTACATTATAAACTGAAAAAGCCAAGAATGCAGTTAGCGCCAATGCGCCTAGCTTAAGAGCAAAATGTGTATTCTGCCAAACATTCAAAAATGGGAATTTATTTTGGGATTTTCTCCCAGCCAGAATAGAATTATAACTTTCCTTTGAATAGAATACTACCACGAAACTATACGCGGGATTTTCCGGATTCCGGATCTCTATTCTAAATTCTCTACCTACAGGATCTAAGTTTAGAATATCAGAATATTGGAAACTAAAGGACTTCTGTTCCGAAAGAAAGACTAATCTGTCTTTCTCAGGAACCAGATCCCCTTCAAAAGGAATAGCGGTTTTTCCATTGTATAGTTTATCTTTCATGTGTATTCTATTGGACTGGAATTAATCGAATATATCTGCCAGTGCTTCCAAAGAACTTTCGAATCCTTCTGCCAATGCGGAAGCTCCTTTGTCAAATTCAGGCTGGATCTGGCTCAGATCCGGTTCCACTTCCAAGGATATCGCTTCGTAGAATAATTTATACCAAATTACTGCAATCCAGGGAAACGCTAAACCAAGAGAGAACAAGATCGCCATATAGGAAAGAATGGTATAAACGAGTATATCTTCTCCCTTTAAATTGGACTTAAATCTGATCCCGTTTACAGTGGTTTGATTCCAAAAATAGTTATAAACATTCGCCTGCCACCAAGATGCATAAAATCCAAGTGTAGGTAAAAGTAGAAGGAAACCTTTCAGATGGATCCAAAATAAAGATCCTCCTGTTCCATCAAACTTAAACCCTGCGTTGCCATAATATGTATTCTCTATCTGAAATCTTTTCAAACGGATCGTGAACCAAGGAGAATAAAATCCTAATGTGATGATCGTAAGTGGAATACCAACTAAGAAAATTTTGACTAGTTCCAGAACCTTTCCCGCAAAATGGAATCTGATATTATTGTAGGATGTCCTACTTAAATGATATCTCAATCTTCCAACGAAAATAAAAGGTCCCAAGATATATAAAAGAAGAAAGATCGGAATTACGTTTGAGAGAGGCTCAAGCTCTGCTGTAAAGACCCACCATTGTAAAGGGAATTTAATTGCGCAGAATAGGATGATTGCAATAGGAGCCGCTTTTAAAAATCCTAAAAATCTTTCCAAACCGGTAGCGTGGAAATCGAATCTTTGTCCTAAAAAACTAGTATGTTGTCTTAAATATCTTTCTACCCTTACTCTTGCCCAAAATGAATAAATACCTAAAGTACTGATCGTAGCTAAAGCATTAAAAAGATATAATTTAAATAGGTCCCATCCGGCCCCGTCAAACTTGGCGCGAGTCGTTGAATTTTCCATTCGATTCTCCTGAAAGAGTTCCCTATTCAAAAATCAGGTGAATACGCCCGATTACAAATAGAGGGTCAGATTAGATCCGAGTTTTCCCATCTGCAAGAAACAAATTTACAAGAGACTTCTTTTTACTTGGATATCGGATCTATTTATTCTATCCCGGACGTTTCCAATCCAGCCTATCCAAGACCTTTTTTATATCTTCCCAGACATCTCTTTTTAAGGGACTATTTTCACCACCATTGCGGATTACGTAGCTTGGATGGTAAGTAGGCATAACAGGGATCCCATGAAAGTCACCCCAATTTCCTCTGAGTTTGGTGATCCCTTCTTTTGTTCTCAGAATGAACCTAGTGGAAGGATTTCCTAAGGTAATAATCACTTTAGGTTGTATAATTGAAATTTGCCTGAGTAAAAAAGGAGAACATGCAACTACTTCGTCGTCTTCAGGAGGTCTGTCTTTTTCGAATTTTAGATCTACAGTTGGTCTACACTTAGTGACATTCGCAATGTAAACCCTGTCTCTCGAAACTCCCATCCCTCTTTCTATAATTCTAGTTAATAATTCTCCTGCTTTTCCTACAAAGGGTCTACCTGTCAGGTCCTCTTGTTTGCCTGGACCTTCTCCTATGAACATCACTTCCGCATTCGGATTCCCTTCTCCGAAAACGGTCTGGGTCCGAGTTGTATTCAATTTGCATCGAACGCAAGGAGCCACTTCTCTTGCGAGGATCTCCAACTCTTGTTCTTTCGAAGTTTCACTCATACCAGCTCTTATCGATAAAGAGAACCCGTTATCCTGCAACCAATTTCCAAAAAAGTGACTGGAAGAATTTGGATATGTTCTCTATTTTAGATACATGCACGGGCATCATCATTCTCACGATGATCATCATGGACACTCTCATTCCCATTCGGGAGATCCTCATTCTAGTTCTATGCCTGAAAATTCACGCGCATTCTTTTTCGCATTTCTTTTAAACTTTGGATTTGCAGGGATCGAATTTGTAGGGGGATATTTTTTTAATAGTTTGGCAATTCTTTCCGATTCTCTCCATGATCTGGGAGACAGCGGATTTTTGGCTCTTGCTTGGATCTTCCAAAAGATCGCAGCAAAACCAAGAACCCAAACTTTCACATTCGGTTATAGAAGACTTAGTCTTTCCGCTGCATTAGTAAATTCTTTTGTTCTATTTTTAGGTTCATTCGGGATCTTATTCTTTGCTATTTCGAAATTAAAAGAGCCAGGTTCTCCTAATGGTTGGGGAATGTTAGGCCTCTCTATATTAGGTGTGATCGTAAACGGAGCGGCATTATTCAAATTAAAGAATAGTTCCGGTCTGAATGCAAAGACTGCATTCCTTCATCTTTTGGAAGATGTGCTCGGATGGGTCGCGGTATTCTTCGGTAGTATTGCTTTGATCTTATTCGGATGGTCTTGGGTAGATCCGATTCTTTCCATCGCTATCTCTCTTTGGGTTGGGATCCAATCCTTCCGCAATTTAAGAAAGATACTTCTTTTACATCTTCAATCTTCTCCCGAAGGGATAGATACGAAAGAATTAGAAAATCGGATCTTGAAATTGAAAGGTGTCCGTTCAGTTCATGATCTTCATCTTTGGTCCATGGATGGAGATTATCATGTTCTAACTCTTCATGTGGGCGTTCAGGAAACTTCTATCGCGGGGGCTCAGAAGTTAAAGGAGAAGATCCGCAATATCACAAAAGAATTCCATATCCTGCATGCAACTGTAGAAGTAGAACCCGCAGGTGCAGAATGTCCTTATCAGGAATGCTGAAATCTCGAATGTAGGAGTTCCAACAACGCGATTACTCATCTACAGCAATTTCAATGCGACATAATCCTGCGTGCGCAGTGGCAGCCCAGCGCAAGCGGACCTACTATACTTGACAGTGGGGAAACGACCCGGATTTTGGTTGGTATGAACCAAAAAACAGCTAAACTTCTCAAAAAATACGCGGAAGCAAAAGGTATTAACGAGAAACAGATCAAACGTGAGTGGCTGGTATTAAACGAATTTCAGAAGGACCAGAAAAAACAGGAAATCCTGAAAGAACTGGTTAAAAAGTAATCTCTACTTCACCTTCTTAAGGCCGACTTCATGAAGTCGGTCCGCGTATTTCCGGATCGGTTCTCCGAAACCGGACTTTCATTTTTCAGAATCAACCATTCGTCCAACATCTAAATGGAAGAAATAGAACTTACCAAAGAATTTCGTTTCGATGCCGCTCACTTCTTGCCGAACGTTCCGGAAGGTCATAAGTGCAGAAGGATGCACGGGCATAGCTTTCGTTTCAAATTACATCTGAAAGGAAAGGTGGACGAAAAAACAGGTTGGTTGATGGACTTCGCAGAAGTCAGCAAGGTTGTGAAACCTTTACTCGAAAATTATCTGGATCATTATCTTCTAAACGATATAGAAGGACTAGAAAATCCAACCAGCGAAAATATCAGCATCTGGTTATGGAAAAAACTCAAACCTCAACTTTCTCTTTTATACAAGATCACTTTAAACGAAACCTGCACTAGCGCATGCGTTTATAACGGACCTTCTGAGAAATAAAAGATGAGTCCCTCTTCCAAGTCGAACGGCGTTCGAACGAAATCTCATTCTAAAAATCCTCAAGCAGTAGTTTTGTTCTCAGGCGGATTGGATTCTACCACTTGTTTGTACCAAGCAATCCAAGACGGTTATTCTCCTATCGCGCTTTCTTTCGATTATAATCAAAAGCATAAACAAGAACTGAAATCCGCCAAAAAGATCACAAAACTTTTGGAAGTACCTCATTTGATCCAAAAATTGAACCCTGAATTTTTCCAAGGTTCTTCTCTTACCGAAAGGAAGATCAAGGTGCCTAAAAATTCTTTGGGGCATTCTGAAATCCCAAACACTTATGTTCCTGGAAGGAATATTTTGTTTTTATCTTTCGGAGTTTCTTTGGCAGAAGGGATCGGAGCCAAAAGACTCTATATTGGCGTGAATGCTTTGGATTACTCCGGTTATCCGGATTGTAGACCTGAATTTATTAAAGCATATGCAGATGCAATCCGTCTAGGAACTAAAACAGGATCGGAAGGTCATCCTCTTGAGATCTGCACACCATTGCAGTTCTTAGATAAAAAAGAGATCGTATTATTAGGCTCTAAACTAGGTGTTCCGTTTTCTATGACTCATTCTTGCTATGATCCCGTCGGAGGCAAACCCTGCGGAAAATGCGACTCCTGCTTGCTTCGAAAAAAGGGTTTTCAGGAAGCAGGCGTCCCGGAAAAGTGAACGAACAGATTTTAAGGCATCGGTTTTGAGGAATTTTCCCCTGCCGCCGTCCATAGGAAGCTAATATGGAACAGTTCGTAAGCTACCTGACGATATTTTTAATCGCAGTGTTCGTAGGAATCGAGGTCATCAATCGTATTCCTCCTCTTTTACATACCCCTCTTATGTCAGGCTCTAACGCCATTTCAGGGATCACAGTCATCGGAGCGATATTAACTCTTCATACTACCAATCATTGGATTATTCAAGTATTAGGATTTATCGCGATCGTTGCAGCAACCGTCAACGTGATCGGAGGGTTCGTAGTAACTCACCGCATGTTGGGAATGTTCAAGAAAAAGGATTAAAACATAAATGGAAAAAGCGTATATCAACCTCATTTATCTAGTTTCAAGTATCCTTTTTATCGTTGGATTAAAGCTACTTTCTCATCCTAAAACTGCAGTAAAAGGAAACTTCACCGGAGCATTCGGTATGTTCCTCGCGGTTGTAGGAGTATTCTTCGAATACGGAACAATCACCCAAAGCGATATCATCATTATCGGTGCTGCACTCCTAGTCGGAACTGCAATCGGAACTTTTATCGCTCTTAAAGTAGAAATGACTGGAATGCCTCAGCTCGTGGCACTTCTGAACGGACTCGGAGGACTTGCTTCCTTCTTAGTTGGTGGAAACTCCTTAATGGAAATCCTACAACCAGGTCATGACACCAAGCAGCTTGCAGAGCTTCAGTTCACAATTTCCACTGCTGCAACCGGAATTATCGGAGCAGTGACTCTTACAGGAAGTTTGATCGCTTTCGGAAAACTACAAGGTTTGATCTCTGAAAAAGCGGTTCGTTACTTCGGAGATCAGATCGTAAAAGTTCTATTTTTGATCGGTGCGCTTTACTTAGGTTATTTGAACGTAACCGAACCTACTAAGATCGAGTGGTACTGGTACATCGTTCTCGTGGCGTCTATCCTAGGAGTTCTATTAGTAATTCCGATCGGTGGCGCGGATATGCCTGTGGTAATCGCTCTTCTTAACTCTTATTCCGGACTCGCTGCTTCCGCTACTGGATTCGTTTTAGGAAACAATGTTCTTATTATCTCCGGATCTCTTGTAGGAGCTTCCGGTATCCTTCTTACTCAGATCATGTGTAAGGCAATGAACCGTTCTCTTCCAAACGTTCTTTTCGGAGGAATTGGAGCGGCGCCTACTTCCGCAGATTCCGGAGATATATATACCGGAAAAACAAAAGCTACTTCTGCAGAAGAAGTGGCAATGTTATTGGATATGGCACAAAGAGTGGTGATCGTTCCTGGTTACGGAATGGCAGTTGCTCAAGCGCAGCATGCGGTTCGCGAACTTTACAACCAACTTACCGATAGAAATATCGAAGTTGAATTTGCGATCCACCCGGTTGCAGGAAGGATGCCTGGTCACATGAACGTTCTATTAGCAGAAGCTGATATTCCTTACGACAAAATGAAAGAAATGGACGAGATCAATCCTACTTTCAACACTGTAGACGTAGTAATCATCAACGGTGCAAACGACGTGGTAAACCCTCTGGCAAAAACAGATCCAGGTTCTCCAATCGCTGGAATGCCGATCTTAGATGTGGACAAAGCAAAAACCATTATCGTGATCAAACGTTCCTTGAGTCCGGGATTTGCTGGAGTTCCTAACCCACTCTTCATCCAAGAAAACTGTTTAATGTATTTCCAAGATGGTAAAAAAGCCACCCAAGAAATCGTAACTGCACTTAAGGATACCTAAGAAGAATTTTCCGAAAAAATACGGAAATGATCCTTGCAAAAGGGAGGCTATGCCTCCCTTTTTTTATATTCGATCCAAAACTTAGAAGAGAGGCATTCCATTGGCAGAACAAAAGGACTATAGCCACGAAGTAAAACTTCATAGATATGGATTCGTTCGTTATTTATTGATCATAATAGGAACTATATCCTTAATTTTGGGAATTATCGGGATTTTTACACCGGTTTTGCCTACTACACCATTCTTACTTTTAACCGCAGCTTGTTACGCAAGAGCTTCTCAGAAATTCTATAATTGGCTGATGAATAATAAATATTTCGGAAGTTTTATCAGAGATTGGAGGATCCATAAGGCGATCCCACTTAAAGCAAAGATCATCTCCGTTTCTACAATCGTGATCACTATGACTATCAGTGCGATATTCGCTCCGATCATCTATGTTCGGATTGGAATGGCAATAATTGGTATATGTGTAATTTTTTATATTCTTCGCTTTCCCACTAAAAAGGAAGAAATAGCGGAATAATCAGTTATTATATGGAGAACGAGAAGGAAGCATATGATACACTTTCGGATCGTTCTCTCGAAGCAGTTCCGCAGTATCCAAAGCTTCTTGGATCTTTATTTTTTTTTCTGGCTCTTCTAACATCCAAGAAGCTACAAAAGACTCTAATCTTCTGTAATCCTTGATA
This sequence comes from Leptospira hartskeerlii, assembly GCF_002811475.1. Lineage (NCBI taxonomy): Bacteria > Pseudomonadati > Spirochaetota > Leptospiria > Leptospirales > Leptospiraceae > Leptospira > Leptospira hartskeerlii. Next base: position 460,861 of record NZ_NPDL01000004.1, on the reverse strand, counting down.
TACACCAAAGATCTGAGATAGTTTACCCTATCTTCTTCCGAGAGGATCTTAGAACCTGAAATTATAGAATAAATATTTGCGGAAGCCCTGTAATTCGAAGTATGAAAGTAAGCATGGGCCAAAAATCTTTTTTCGTTAAAAGGAAGATCAGGGAACTGATTATAAAGTTTGATCGCCTTACGGAAATTTTTATCTATATCCATTGCAAGTCTTGCGTAGATATAAGCAAATTCTCTGTGAACAAAACCTTCTTTTGCAAATTCCTTACACTGAGCCAAAGCATCCGCTTTATTTCCCAAAAGAAAATTCACTTTTAGCAAAATCAACTTTAAGTTTCTGTAATTAGGTTTGAGTTCTATTCCCTTCTCCGCTTCCGCTTTTGCCTTTAAATATTGCCCTGTTTCGAAATAAGCCAGAGCCATATTCAATCTGTAAAAAGGGTTATAATTCGCGAGCTCAACTGCTTTCTGAAAATATGAAACTGAAGATTCCCATTTATTTCTTCTTACAAAGATCATTCCGAGAAGATAATAGGATGGATCGTGACTTGGATTGATCTCCACCGCTTTCAAAAGCGCTTTTTTGGATTGTGGATATCTTCCTATAACGTACAAATATGCTCCGCTTAGATAATGATATTCCAAACAATCCGGATCCAACTTTTTCAAACGTTCTATATTCGCCTGCGCACGAGCTAAAGCATTGGATCTTAATAGATTGATTGTCTCCGTATTTAAAGCTAAGATCTGATATTTTTTTCTAGAAACTTCGCTTTGGTCTGTAGGTTGAGGAGGAAGAGGCAATTCCCCCTCGGGAGAAGGGGCAATTATGGATTGGCTTTCGTCGGAAGTTTCGGTTTCTTTAGATCCTAGGCCAACTCCGAGTAGAAGTATCGAACCTAGAAGTAACGCAGAAATATTCTTCCGACAAAAGATCATTCGGGAGCGGGACCTAACTTTTTATAAACTTCGGTGTTGTTCAGGTCAGGATTCAAAAGTTCTAGAGTTTCCTTATTCGCTTTTTTCACAATATAACGAATATCGAATCCTAGATTCAAAAATCTAAATATAAGCTCAGGCTCTCTGGATTTGGTTTCTTTTTCATAAAACTCATATTCTATTCTACGTTGGTTTTCAGGATCTTCCGGATTTTCGTAGATCGCAAGTCCAGGTCTGAAGATAGAAAGTTTAGGAGCCTTGCCTGGCTCAGAATTTTTGCACTGTCCGTCTGCTGTACAAACGGAAGTTCTTTCCCATATACCTAAGATTCTCTCCTGTAGTGGAGGTTGACAGCTTATGAGTAAGAATAAGACCGCTAAGGAAAAAAGAATTTTTTTCATGGAAGCCAAGCTATACCGCGTGGTAAAGATGTCCAGGGAATTCCCAAGGCCTATAACCTAGGGACACAGATGTAAATTGAGAACCGAGCTGCGATTTTAGATCGTTTGAAAGTATTCGTCGATCTTAAGAACTTCGAAAGTTTTCATTAAATCAGGATGTATATCTCTTATATCGATCGCTATCCCTTCTAACTTGGCGTTTTTGCAAAACCAAACCAGAGAACTGATGGAAATGGAATTCATCACAGGAATTTTACTCAGGTCCAAGACGATTTTAGCCGGTTTTTTGGCAATCGCGTCCATCAACTGGTTTCGAAATGCGTAATAGTCGTTAAAAAGGGCAGTCAGCTCCGGCTTGATCTCGATAATCTCCGAATTTTCACCCATTTTCAATTTGAGTCCTTTTTTGGCCTTTTCTTAGAAATTTTCGGCCAGATTTCTTTTTTTATCTTCGGGAATTTTGAAATTCAACCGAAATTTTATACGGGAGAGCTTTATGTTCCAAAAAACACATTTCATGAAGACTCAGGACTTGTTAGAGAGAGGATTGAACGCCGCCTCTATGAAAAGGAAAGTCCTCGCAGACAATATCGCAAACGCGGATGTTCCCCATTTTAAAAGAAGCGAAGTACTTTTCGAATCCATGATCAAAAGAGCCCTGGAATCCGAGAAGATAGAAGCTTCTAAAGCGATCCCAACTAGGATCGAAGACGAGCGCCATATTTCCTTTTTTACTCCATTAGATTATAAATCCGTACAGCCTAAGGCAAATATAGATTATCTGACCACAGTCAGAGCCGATGGAAATAACGTAGATCCCGAGAAAGAAGTAATGGAAGCTTCCAATTCTCAAATGCAATACATGATGATGGTCGAAAGAATGAATGCGAACTTCCGCGATTTGAAGAACGTAATGAGGTTGGCTTAATCTCAATAGAGACATAGCTAAGGTTTAGAGGAAGAAGATGGGACTATTTAGCGCAGTTAATATCTCCGCCACCGGACTTTCCGCACAAAGACTCCGTATGGATGTGATCGGGAACAATATCGCGAACGCGACTACTACTAGAAATACAAACGGTGACGGCCCTTTTCGTAGAGACAGAGTGATCCTGACTCCTGTAAATCTTAGAACCAAATGGAAAAGCCCTGTTTATCCTTTTGGCCTTTCTCCTGGAGAAGGTAAAGGTGTGAAAGTCATGAAAATCGAAAAGGATATGAGTCCTTTAAGATTAACTTACGATCCTACCCACCCTGACGCGATCCAAATCGGACCTAAAAAAGGCTATGTAGAAATGCCGAACGTAAATATAGTCACCGAAATGACGGACATGATCTCTGCTTCCAGATCTTACGAGGCAAACGTCCAGATGATCAACGGATCTAAGGCGATGTTCAACAAGGCCTTAGAGATCGGAAGAGCTTAATAGGAGAGAAGAATGAACGTAGATTTTAATTCCAAACTTTGGTACACCTATAACTCAGGTTATTCCGATTCTCGTTTTCCTCTTTCTCCTAAGGGAGACAAAGTTTCCGTAAAGATAGATGACCAACGCCATTACGGAGACGTAAAAGAGCCGGTAGCTCCGGACTATGTTGCTGAAAGTTTTTCAGAAGCAATGAGAAATGCATTCAAATCCGTAAACGACCTTCAAGTAGAAGCTGACGAACTCACCCAAAAAATGGTATATGATCCGAACAGTGTAGATGCTCATGAAGTGATGGTAGCTTCCGAAAAAGCAAGAGTTGCACTTACATTCACTAAAACTCTAGCAGATGGAGTTGTAAGGGCTTACAGAGATCTTACTTCCATGAGATAAAAAAAAGGCGGGCTTAGCCCGCCTTCTCTTCTTCGTGCTTCCGGCAAATCTTAAGGTTTGATCTTCTTGATCAATTTCAGATCCGCTTTGCCGAACACTGCAATTTCAGTTTTTCCGGAACCTTCTTCCTTACCGGTAACGTAAATTTTTTCACCGAAGAAGGTTACGTTGGAGTTCGGGCTGATCTCTTCTTCGCTTCCGGCAGTTTTCTTTAAAGTTTTGTCGTAACGGCTTAAGTAATATTTTCCGTTTCTTTCTTCAAAGGCATAGATCTCTTCTCCCTTGATGATCATCGGAGAACGCCAGAATACAGAATCCGCAGACCAAACTGCAGGCTTTAATGTTTCTTGATCGATCAGTATAAGTTTGTGAGCGGCAGAGTGATCGGACTCATAACCTACTACGAGTGCTTTTCCATCCACTACTTCAAATGTGCGTCCACAGATCTTATTAAAGTCACCTTTGAAGATTACATCATCGTTGGTTGGATCTAATGCATTTAGCTCATTGCTATAATGTCCGTCTGAAGTGTACTTTAAGGTTTTGAGGAATAGAATTTTTCCTCCGACAACGTTCTTGTCGAATTCTTCTTTTTTCTTCTGTTCTTCTTTAACTGTTTCCAGTTCCTTTTTGGTTTCTTTCAGCTCTTGTTTGAGTTCTTCTTTGGATTTATTGTCGTCGGACTTAGCTTCGGATTTCTTAGAGTCTCCGGAAGAGGAACTTTTGGAATCGGAAGAAGATGAGGAAGATTTAGAATCCGATTTACGAGATTCTTCTTTTTTAGAGATCTCCTTCTCTTTCTCCTTTAATTGTTGTTCTTCTTTTTTGGCCTTTTGTTGTTCTTGCTGGGCCTGTTTACGCTCTTCTTGTTTTTGAGTGATCTTTTGTTTATTTTTAACAGGATCTTTGTTCAGTTCCTGGATCTCTCTTTCAGCATTCCTTTCTTTGTTGGAAGCATCTTCTTGTTTTTTGCGATTCTCTTCTTTTTTGTCCTGGAGTTTACGTTTTTCTTCTTCGGCCTTCTCGTTTTGAAGGTCGTTCATTCTTTTTTTATCGTCTTGGCCTTCTTTCTTTTTGTCCAGGTCCTTATTGACTTCTTTCTCTAGCTCGTCTGTATCCAGATCTTTTCCATCATCGGAAAGAATATTGGTTACGATAGGAATAATGATCTGAGTTTTTCCAGGCCATTCTGTATAACGTCTACCGATACCGATCTTATCGTTCTGTGCGTTTTTTACAACTTCGGTATTGTATTTACGCTTAACGTAATCCGTTGCCTTACGATGGATCGCATTATAATAAAGTATATAGGTCGCTAATGTATCTGAGTTTGCATCCGAATATCCGAAATTTGCTTTAACATATCCGGAAAGTATCCTTTGGATGGAATTGATATGTCCGTAGTCTGCGTCTTTACCGATACTGATCAGATCGGCTCCGAATTTTTTTTCTTTCTCATCCGGAAGAATACGGATCGCAGTGATCCCGTCGGAAGAAGCAGGAGCGCTCGGATTCTTTTTTAATGCTTCAGACAATCCAGCTCCAGTTTTGGCATTACTTCCTTTTGTCTCTTCGTCCGCTCTTGCAGCAGATCTATTGACGAAATTCACTTTTCCGGAAGAACGAACTTCCTTTTCTCCAAGTTTAGGCCCTTCTTGGGCGAAGATCGGAAAGCTAAAACTTCCGAGGAAGATTAGAAATACGGCCAGTCGAATCCGTGACATTATGGAACTCCTTAGAAATACGAAACCCCCAAAGTAGGGAGAGACGAATGGCTATCTTATGATTCTAGATAGGACTCTGCCAAGGATTTTTCCATAGTTCGAGGAAGTGGAAGCAGTAAGAAAGTTGCCTCCCAAGACCTGATTTTTACCCTAACCTCATGAGTAAATTTGAGCGCCGAATCTACAATTTTTGCGCAGGTCCTGCGATGCTTCCCACTCCAGTCATGGAGAAGGCGGCTTCCGAGTTTCTGAACTACCGCGGGTCCGGTATGTCCATTATGGAAGACAGCCATAGAGGAAAACTTTTTGAAGAAGTCCTGGATACCTCCCTTTCCTTGCTCAGAGAATTATTATCTGTTCCGGAAAATTACGAAATTATGTTTCTTTCCGGAGGAGCTAGCCTCCACTTCTCCGCTCTACCCTTAAATCTTCTCAAAGATGGAGAGTCCGCTGACTTTGCGGTCACAGGGATCTGGGCTAAGAAGGCCATGGAAGAAGCACTTAGATTCAATCCAGTCAAAAAAATTTACGATGGAGAAGATCATAAATATACTGAGTCTCCTGAACTGAACGACTCCATGGTAAATCCTGGAGCCGCATATGTGTATATCACTTCTAATAATACTTTATTAGGAACTCGTTATGCAACGATTCCGAATATTACTAAGGCTCCGCTAATCGCGGACATGACTTCTGAAATTCTTTCTAGAAAGATAGATGTGAGTAAATTCGGTGCAATATTTGCGGGAGCACAGAAGAATATAGGACCTTCCGGTTTGAGCGTTCTTATTATCCGCAAGGATCTACTTGGACGTTCCGGTAGAACTGTTCCTATATTGATGGATTATGCACTGACTGCAAAAAACAAATCCATGTATAATACTCCTCCTACATATTCCATTTACATGTCCAAACTTGTATTCGAATGGCTAAAGGACCTGGGTGGAGTAGAGAAGATCGAAAAGATCAATGAAGAAAAGGCCAAAATCCTGTATGATTATTTGGAAACCACTTCCTTCTATAATGCTCCGGTAAAACCGAATTCAAGATCTGTAATGAATGTGGTCTTTACTATTCATGACAAAAATTTAGAATCTAAGTTTTTAGCAGGAGCAGAAGAAAAAGGACTTCATGGATTAGAAGGTCACAGATTGGTCGGTGGATTAAGAGCTTCTATTTATAATTCCATGCCTAAAGAAGGTGTAATCGCCCTTGTAGAATACATGAAGGAATTCGAGAAGAAGGTTTAATTCTTCCGTAAGAATAGAATGAAACACATTCTTCTGATCCTAATATTTTTCTGCGCGGGTATCATTCAGATATCCGCTTCTCCATTATTCTTTCCTACAAAATTGAAGATAGGTCATTGCTTGTCTCAGGGTGGGACTTCCAAAGAATTAAAGGAATTTTATACTTCTAAACTTTCTCCGGAAGAAAGGACCAAGATCGCAGAAAATCTTGCCTTACAAGAGGCAAAATCAGCGTACCAAAGTTTAGAATGTATCCGTATGTCCGGGCTTTCCAAAGAAGAACAAACGACCCTACTCGTAGATCATTCTCACCATAGAGAAACGAAAGAACTTATGTTTTCTTATTACGAAAATTTTTTACTCTCGGACGAAAAGACCATCCGTCTCTCCGCTTACGAAGAGAAAAATTTACGTAGTTTTTTAGAGGCCAAAAAAGAACTTTTGGCAAGACTGCACCAGGCAGAGTACCAATCCCTAACTGAGAAACTTCTTCCCTTGTCCACTTTCCAAAACACCTATATGGCCCTCTTCTTCCAACATTGGGAATTCTACCAGACCGCTCCCGATTTCCTGAGAGAAGGGCTCTTTGATTAAGGATATTTTCCTTATTTTCCGATCCTTGCTGTAAATTGCTTGAATCGGAGAATTCACATAGGTACGGTACCTTTAGATCATGAAAAAAATTGGCATCGCTTCCGATCACGGCGGATTCGAACTCAAAGAATTCCTTCGCAAAGAATTGGCGGACTCGATTGAGATCCTGGACTTAGGCGTAAAGGACGAGACTTCAGTGGATTATCCTTTAGTAATCGCAGACGCCTGCAAAAAAGTACTCTCCAAAGAAGTGGATGGCTTAATCGCACTTTGCGGGACAGGGATCGGAGCTTCTATCGCAGCAAACCGTCATAAGGGGATCAGAGCTGCTCTTTGCCATGACGAGTTCACTGCAGAAATGTCTCGTAGGCATAATAATGCAAACGTACTGGTATTAGGCGGTAGAGTTTTAGGTAAAGAACTTGCAACTCGCATCGCTCAAAAATGGCTCAATACTTCTTTCGAAGCAGGACGTCATGAAAGAAGGGTGGGTCAGTTAGACACCATCGTTTAAGAAACGGAAAATATCTTTTTAAGAATGCGAAACAAGATCCTTTATCCGGTCTATCTCTTAGGTTTGGTCGGTCTTGTTTCCTTTTTCTCCGGCTCTATCTCCGCCGAGTCCAATACATTCTCTCTAAGTGCATTCGTTCTAAAATATGTCCGTTTGGGAAGTACCGAAAACGGAACTTCTAAATTAGAATTAAGCCCCCGCGACCGTAAAGAAGGCTCCGACCTATTTTTAGATTTTGAAGAAAAGGAAGCCTCCGATCTGAATGATAAAGCCGGCGGTTACAGAATATTATCTTCTTCTTATCTTCCTGACCTTGCAAAAGCACATTCCGGAAAGAGGTCGGCAGGCTTTGTAGGTAAAAGATCCGGGATCAAAGTTTCAGGAAGGACAAAAGGAATTCTTACAAGTTCCGATATCAAAGAAGAATTTTATATCTCCTTCTTCTTGTTGCCAGGAAACCTAGACAAAGAAGCAATCTTACTTTCTAAAGATATATATACCAGGGGAAAAAAATTCGGTTGGGACCTCAGGATTAAAGATGAAATCCCAATATTAGAATTTCGTAATTTTTTTCAAAAAACGGACAAAACCCATTTATCATTAAAACTCGCAGGAAATTCCAGACTTTCCAGATCTGATTGGAATCATTTTATCATCCAATTTAAACCTGCCCAAAGAGAGATCGTATTATACATCAACGGAAAGGAAACGGACAGAGCCTCTATTTCTTCCAAAGAACCAATTATTCGCATTGGCTTTCATCCCGAAGACAGCACTCCATTTAAGATCGGGGAAAGTTTTTATGGGTGGTTGGATGATTTTTTGGTCTCCAAAGGAAGTCCAGATCCTGAAGTCTTATCCACTCAATACGATGGACAAAAATACGATCCGTCTTCATTTACTGCAGATGCAAAGTTTGGGACTGCAATTTCTCCGGTATATAAAACCAAATTTTCCAATTCTATACCTGAAGCAGTATTATTAAAAGCGAATATTCCTAAATCCTCTGTATTAGAATTATATTTCAGATCTTCTCCTAAAATTTTTTCCAAAACGGAAGAATATCCAGCTTGGAAATCAATCGATCTCAGAAGGATAGAAGAAGAGTTTAAAGAAGACGATCCTTACAGAGAAACTGAAGAGGAAAATTCTCCCAAAGGAAAATCTTCCAGCTATCGGATCCCGTTAGATAAGGTCTGGGGAAACAAACTCTATAATTTCAAATATTACCAGGTAAAAGTAAAATTTAAGACTGACTCCGGCTCCAAGTCCAGTCCTGAATTAGAAGCATTATCTTTTTCTTATAGAGAAACAATTCCTCCTGTCAAACCTGCCGGTTTAAAAATAGTAAACTTTGACGATTACGATCCCGAAGCACAGGGGCCTCGCGTTTGTTTGAGCTGGACCCAAAACCCGGAAAGAAATGTGCAACAAAAAGGCGGCTATGTCATTCACTACGGAGTCGGTCCGAATCGTATGGTTGGAATCTTAAAAGGCACCAGCAAAGAATTAGCAAAGGGAAAAATGCCTGTCCTAAGCACCAAGGGAAAGACCAAACATCCAATGAGCGAGTATCTGGATCCGATCTTGGGTGATGATTCCACTTGTCCTAAACGGAATGATATGAGCGGCCCTAAACTTTGCCAATGTATAGACAATCGACTCATTTCTTTGAACGCAGAAAAACCGGAAGAAAATGACGACGAAGACGAAAGTCCAAAATCCAAAAAGAAAAAGCCAAAACCTCGTAAAGACCCTTACGACAAAAAACTTTTATTCTTCCAAAAAGGACTAACGTATTATTTCAAAGTTGCTGCTTATAATGCAGTATACGATCCGGAGAATGGACCGGACCAACTCAGTCCTCTAAGCGACTCCGTCGAGGTCTATTTCCTGAGCGAGTAAGATCTTCACTAGATTCTGCTCTTTCCATTTTGGATCCGTGCATAAAATCCCATCCAAATCAGCCAAAGAAGCCGTTGCGATCTCTAACCATTCTTTCCATTCCAAATTTTTAGAGGAAGAAAGTCGTATCGCAAGAGAAATCTCTTCCTTTCTAATAGGAAGAAAATCCAAAAATAAATTTTTGGCTTGGGTCCAAATGATCTCTCTCGTTAAGGGATCAGATTCTTTTGCAAGAATTGAATCCAAACTAGGAAGAGCCAAAACAAAAATATGATTTTTTTTGGTAAGTGATTCGATCGCATTCGATACTGAACGCCGAGAAGAGGAATTTCCAAGCACCAATTCCCTAAAACATTCGGAAGATACTAATAATTTCAAACTTTCGCTTCCGGATAAATTTTGGATAATTCTCTCAAAGCTTCTAACCTTTGATAAGAATCCGATTTAAAAACTTCGTTCCTAAAACAGGACCGAAGCAACTCTGAAGCGGAAAGGTCTCTCTTTTCCGCTTCGGTCCTTAACAATTCGAATTCTTCCTCAGTGAGGAGCATCTGAAATCTTCTTTCGACACGGGCCATTACTCCTCTTCTTTCAGTTCCTTTTCGTTTTTCAAGTAGGTTCCGTAATAAATTTGAGAATCTAGTATCTGGCCTAGGCTTTCGTAAATGGCTGCGATATTATAATTTGCCTGATTCAAACGAAAATCATGTTTAAAAGACTTCTTAAATAGCTGAATGGCCCGATCTTCCCTACCAGCATACCATTCTGACATTGCCCATAAAAAGGTCCACTTTCCTAAATCAGGATCTCTTGGACTTACCTTTCCTAAATAGCCCACATTCTCCTCAAAAAGACCTGCCGCTCTCAGATAATTATCCCGAATTTTTCGGACCTTCTCCATTCTAGAGAACACATCTTCAGAATGACCTGGCAATTCTAAATCAGCTCTCCAAAAAAGTGCTCGGGCCAAATAGAGTTTATAGATCAACTCGTTCGGATTTTTTTTAACGTATTCTTCTAAGAATGGAAGACTCTCCGCTTCTTTTCCACTTTGGTGAAGAAGTAAAACTTTTTGTTTTGCTGCCTTATTCCATTCTCTTCTATTTTCTTCTTGAGCATAAGAAGAAGGTAAACTTGCACAAAACAAAATGATACAACAGAGAGCGCGCATTTTAGATTCTATTTGATTTAGAAAAATATTAAATATAGGTGTATAAATTTTTTCCGTTTTCCGGATAAGGAAGAGGAGTGATCTTATACTCTTTACCTATCGAATCCAAGATCATTTCCAGTTCGGATTCTCTTTCTTCTCTAGACAAAACAAAAATTTCGGAAGGAGAAACTCCAAAACCGTAATCTTCTGCTCCGAGCCTAGGCTGGATCTCTTCCAGAACTTCTTTTCTCCATTTATCTATCGAAGGATAATCCAAGTCACCTGTACATTTGATCTTGTATAGATTACATCTGCTTCTTTCTCCATGGGTCGCCCAGCGAAGAAGTAAGAATTGTATCTGGACCAAGTCTCTTTTGTCTTGGATGGCATGAGAAGCCTGCTCTATCTCTAATTGTAAAAATGCGTCTTCTACAGGTTCTATAGAATTTTCCACATTCTCCCTGATTTGTTCCGCTAAATCATTATTAGGCGGATCTGGGAACATCAAGAAAAATCTGAAATCCAAACCGGATCTGAAAAGTGGGAAGGAAATAATCCTCATCACTCCATCTAAATCCGCAGAATCGAATTTTTTACGGAAGAAATGATCGTTACGTCTTTCTTCTGTAACGTCTATGATAGAAACATCTCCCACTTCTTTTCCTAAGAACTGATCTCCATACAAGAAAATCATATTCTGTCGACTATAAGGTTGTAAACCATAGGAGACAACAGGGAGATACGCGCCTCTTCTTCTATCGTAAAAATGAATACTAAAAGATTTCAGATGAAGAGAAGAGAAAATCGTAAGATAATATTTTAATAATGAAGAAATAGGAGTATCCAAACCTTGGTGGATCTCATCTAAAACTTCTAGGATCTTTCTTTTTTCGCGAATAGGTTGTTTATCCAACCAGACTCTGAATTTTTCAGAAAGAGGAAGTTCTTCATTCGGATCGGTTTTGCGAATTCCCCACCAAGCTCTCGCCCAAAGGAAAAATCTGGATTTATGTTGAGGAGCAAGACCTCTCGCCGCCTTCAAACCGATCTCAGCAAGTCCAGTCACTCTGAGCGCTTTTGCTAAAAGTCCCGAATCCTTAGGGCGATCTGAAATTTCTATCTGAGGGATTTCAGGAGAAGTAGTTTTGACCTTCTCCACAAGTCTTGCTAGCTCATCCGTAAAGATAGAATCTCTCTTTTTCTGAAGAGCTTCCGGCATTTCCACAACTGATACTGCAGAAGAAACGGAGGCTGCTTCTCTTTCTACATGAATCGGCTCCTTCTTCTCTCTTAAAAACTTAGGAGTTAAAAAAGAATCTCCAGGCAAATCGAAAGGCAAAACATAGAATGTGCCGCTTGCACTAGGCTTAGTTTCCAAAACAGGAGGAATGGTGACTATTTCGGGAACATCCGGTAACTCATGCAATTTTGCGGCTTCTACCTGTTTAAAATTAGTTTCTTCTATTCTTTGAGACAGAGTCTGGATGAGTTTGGACACATCCGATTTTGCGTAAGAAGAAGAGGATTTACTTTTTCTAACTAGAAGAATGCATACATCCAATAAGAATAATAGTCCGAAAAACACAGGAAATAATATTAAGAAAATATTACGTTCATAAGGAACTAAGAGTAAGATCCCCTGGATAAAACCAATTTTTTCATCCGGATAGAATGCGTAATAAGCTCTGTATAATTTATCTCCCAGACGGATTTCTTTGAAGTCGTTTCCTCCGTCCTTCATGGACTTCAAAACTTCTTCCGAAATTTTCCTCGGATCTGTTTTATCCCCTTTTTCTTCCCAGTCTTGGAAAATTCCTAACCTTGGCTCCGGAACGAAATATTCTACCCTATCGCCTAAGGAAATTTTGAATTTTTCCTTATCGAGTACTGCAAGTACTGCAACCGACTTTGTATACAATGGAACAAATAAGACCGGCTCATTCTCCAATGAAAGAAAACGACTAGTCTTTCCTTCCCATGCTTGGGATAATAAATACCTTTCTTTATCTCCCGAAAATTCCAGGTTCGGAGTATTTTTTAGATTCGGATCCCATGACAAAAAGTTTCGAACAGGAAGGAATAGATTGTTAGTATCTAATTCTTCAGGATCCGATTCACGGATCTTCTTTTCTAACTCTAATATCTCTTTATTAAAAGAAGAGAATACGGACTCTAATCTGGACTTATAAAAAATCCCGGAAGGAAAGTACGGTTCTAAAAGTAGTACAGAAACGGAAAATATAAAAGATAGAGCGAGTATGAGTCTGAATTTAAAGCCTATCATTTTGTCTTTTCCCTAAATTGTCCGAGTAAACGAATTAGCTCGGTTTTCACTTGGATCACTTCTTCTCTTTCCGAAAAACGGTTCTCCATTCGGATCGTGAATAATATTCTAGAAGCGAGTATTCCGCAGATTAAAGCGATCAAGGAAATTCCGAATGCGCTTAAGATCAGTAACAACTCTTCTGCTCTTGTCTTTCTAGGTAGTGATAGAAAAATTTCTAGATCTTCCGCAATCGTTTTTTCCCAAATAGGACGGAGTAGAATGTTTTGGGATTTGGAATTTCTATCCAACAACGCATGGACCATTGCCCTAGATTCTTCCGAGTTAGAGACTTCGGAAGTGTCCGGAAGTAATGTACTGTCAGGATTCAGATTCGTTTCTAAGAGTTCGGAATTTTCTTCCTTCTTCTTGTATACCCAATACAAAATTCCTTCCGAGAAGTCTCGAGGCAAAAAGGATTTTTTAGAACCGGTTGCTTCTTGGACGATCCTATCTCCATCTTCTTTCAAGATCTGAATATACAGATCACCGGAAGAATTTCTGTATAATAAAAATCCATCAGTATCTTCTACCCAACCTGCTCTAGGCACCTGCATTCCGAGTAATCTGAGCCCTTTATGAAATCCGGGACCCTTTGGATCAGAAGAATACATGGCTCTATAATTATAATCATATATACGGATCTGTTTTAATTGGATAGAAGAGCTAAAAAGTTTTCCTAATGCCTCCGCATCCTTGTCGCTTTCAGGTTTAGAAAATTCTCTCATCAAATATTCGAATCTATAACCCAAGTCGTAATACTTGTTCTGAAATCTTTCTAGGATAGAGTCTAGGAAGGATTCTTTTTTAAGTTTAGGATACAAACTAAGAATTTGGATCGGAGAGAAGAAAACCGCCTCCTTCCAAGCGCCTGGAAAAAAAGGGATGGAAATCAATACGATACATAGCAGTATCAGAGATAGAATTCGAGATCTTTTGCTATGTTTGCGCGGGTTCACCTTTCTAGTATCGGCGATTCCATCATAAAGAATCAGTCTAATTCAATAGGATAATCGATACTTCTCGGGCCAATAAAATGATATTTTATGTATTTATAGACGGGATCGGTTTTGGGGAAAACAATCCGGATAAAAATCCGTTCTCCAAATACGCGAAGGGGATTTTTTTACCCTTAGGCGGTAAAAGTATTCCGGAAGATTCTCCCTCCCGCATCCAAGATCTCACTTATCTTAAAACGGATGCAAGTATGGGAATCAAAGGGCTTCCCCAAAGCGCCACCGGACAAACTTCTCTTTGGACAGGGATCAATGCATGTCAGGTATTGAATCGCCACATGAGTGGATTTCCTACATTCACTTTAAAACGTATTATCGCAAAATACTCCATTATTCGGATCTTAGAAGAGAACGGATTTAAAGCGGATCTATTGAATTGTTATACTCCGGGATTTGCAGAGCATATAAAAAAAAATCCTAGACATGTATCCGCTTCAACTCTCATCCAAATGGCAGCAGACAAACCTTTAAAGGATATGGACGATCTTAGAGATGGCAAAGGTCTGTATATGGACATCAGCCGAGATTTTCTCAGAAAGTTTGGAAAGGATTTTATAGATAAGGATGATCCGGTTCTCGAACTCCAAGATCCATACAAAACCGGGAAAGAGATCATTCCAGCGATGAAAGACCATACGTTATGTATCTATGAATACTTTATCACGGATAAAGTAGGTCATAAGATGAATTGGAAAGGCGCAGAAAAATGTATCTCCGACTTGGAGAGCTTTTTACTCGGAGTTTTGGATGCAATGGATCCGGAACAAGACCAACTTATTGTAACTTCCGATCATGGAAATCTGGAAGATCTAACTGTGGATGTACATACTGTAAATCCAGTGCCGACCATTCTATACGGCAAATATACTGAACAAATGAAAGACAAGATACACGCTTTGAAAGATATCCCACATGCAATCTACGATTGTTTAGGGATACAGATCCAGATGTCTGAACAGGAATTTATTCAGACGTCTGCTAATTAATATTTCCAGTCCTCGTCTTGGCGATCATCGTCGCTCGGTTTTGCTTTTCCTCCGCCTTCTCCGTCCTTATATCTCAGATCATCTTCGATCTGATCCAAGGCTTCTTTTTTCCAAGTAGCGGATTTTTTGCCCACCGGACTATCTGGATTTCTGTCGGCAGATTCTTGGAATACCGCAGCGGCTTTCTCATACTTTCCGCCTCTGAAATAGATGGTTCCCTTTCTAAACATTGCCGCTTGGTCCAGAGTTCCATCTGCGTTTTCTAGGATCTTGTTTAGGTACTGGATCGCTTGCTCCGATTTTCCCAAAGCATCGTAACTTTCTGCGATATAGTACCATGCTTGCTCTCTAGCTCTTTCGCTGACACCTATATCCAATGCCTTTTTCAAGGTCTCGATCGCAGAGTAATATTCTTTGCGTACGTATAATTCTCTTCCCTTTTCCAAAAGCCCGGAGCGGAATTCTTTATCTACAGCAACCTTGTCAGGATCGAAGTATGCATCCGACTGAACATAGTCTTCATACACATCGTAAGCGGACCAATCTTTGCCCATTCTACGCAAAGATTTTCCCCATCTTACTCTAGCTTTTACGTTTTCAGGATCTTCTTGTAAGGCCAATACATAGTTCTTTCTAGACTGATCGTAATTGCCTTTTTTCATGTAATAATCTGCGATTGCGGATAACGCGTTGGATCTGAGTTTATTATCTCCGGAAGTTCTGAGAACTTCCTCTAAGTGGCCTTTCCCTTCTTCATCCCTATTTAATAAAAGAAGAAGATTCCCAAGTCCATAAGCAACCTTTGCCTTTTCCTCGCGAGCTAAACCTTCTTTTTGGTTCAGTTCTCTAAAGATACCAAGGGCTCTCATTTTATCTCCGGTTTTATCCAGAGCCGTCGCCAAATCGTATTGGATCCGAAAAGAAAGATCTGAGCCCACATCCTTGGAGGACAATTCAGCAAAAATATCCAAGGCCTTATCTGAAGATTTAGGATTGGAATGTTTTAAGAATTCCTCTCCTTCCCTGACTTTTTCCAAGATCCCTTTGTTCGTGGAATCCGTATCCTGGATCACCGCAGTATAAATCCCTGTAAGAAGACCTGCACATACGAATAAAAATCCCGTAACTAATATGATGGAACGATTCATCTTCTTCCTCCGCCGATCCGGGCCAGACATTGTTTGGTCCAGAACTCGGTTCGTTCCGGATTATAGTTCTTTGTATCTTTTTGTACGAAGAACTTTAGGGCTTTATTATATTCGCCCTTTTTATAAAAAGACATTCCGAGGAAGAACTTAGCCTTTCCTCTGATATCTATATCGTTAGAACCGGCATAAGGAGCCAATTGTTTTACAGCTTCTCCATATTCGTTCTTCCAATATGTTGATCTTAAAACTCGATCGACCTCTTCTTCAGTAGGTTCTTCTTGTTCTACTATCAAAGGTTGTTTTTCATTATTCTGAACATTTTGGTTGTTCTGATTATCTTGAGGAACTTGCTCTTCTTCTTTAGGCTCGTTCTTGTTAGGCTTATCAGTCTCTGCGGTTTGTGTGTTCTCTGCAGGACCTGATCCACCTATCGCTACATAAGATTGGTCTTGTGTCAGGGTGAAATCTTCCAAATCTCCTCGTTTGACTGTAACACCAAAATACATTGTCCCGGAGTATGATTTCATCTTGACCATCACGTTCGTATCCGGATGAGAAACTTCTCCCAACTTTCTAACATTACCGCCCAAGAAAGTTGAAACTCCGCCGGACAAAGGTTTGCCAGCTTGATAAATGGAATAGATCGTATTTTCGTCCGCACGATCAGGTGCCTTCCAATCCAAACGAACTCCACCTTCAACGACACTTGCATTTAGATCCTTCACGTGCATTTCGTCGTACGCGAATTGAGGATTAGTAACTACTGAGTCGTCTTCTTTAGGAGGTTTTCTTTTATCCTGATCGTAAACATAAAACTGACGAATGAAAGATTGGTTCTGAACTAAAGGTAAAACTTCCTTTAAACCTTGTTTTACGGAAACACCATAATAGAGAGTTTGTGACTTAGTCAGATCTTGATCCAAAAAAGTATTCTCGGGATGAGAAACTTCCGCTAACTTCTCCGCTTTTCTCATCAATGTCATACTAGACATCGGCTCTGTAGATTTATAAATAGTATATATAGTCTCGCCAGGAATTCCTTTCGGATAAGGTTCCCAGGAAACACGAAGAAACTGACCTTCTCTTTTTACGGAAATATCAGTAACCCTAGCGTTATCCGACAGATACTTCTGTTCTTCGGGTGGAGGTTGATTCGTATTCGTCGCAGGAGGATAATTATTCTGAGTATTAGTTGGAGGATAATTATTTGTTTGAGGTGCTGGATTGTTTTCGATCACGATTGGGATCGTAGTATAGTTACGATTCGCGACTAATCTTACATCTTTCTTCCTTACATGATGTGCTAATATAACCGCATAATAATAAGTTCCCGGTTTCAGATTATAATCGTAGATCTGATTCACACCGTTAGCTACACCGCTAGGAAATTTTCCCAAAGAATCTGAGATATAACATTTTTCGGGACTATCAATGATAGAAGAAGATCGGGCAACGATGATCTCGCCTGTCTCTCTTGGAGCTTCCCAAGTGATACGAACAGATCTACCGTCTTTTAGGACTTCAACGTTGATTGAATTTGCGACACTTGCGTTATCATTGTCCAGACGAAAGGTATCCTGGGCATAGATAGAATTTCCTAATGCCATCAGGAAGAATATAGATAGGATCCGGAGTCGAATTTTCATCTGGAAATAAGGTTCCGAACTAGATTATCGGTTGCTACAACGCAAATTTTTACTTCGGTTTTTAAGAGAAAGTGGGGAAAATAATATAAAATGTGCAAGATACAAAAACTTCTCCCATCGGTTTGATCTTGACTAATGAAAGCATTCATACGACATAATACGACTTCCGGCACTTAAATGATCGATATAGAATATTATTACGACCCAGAATATCAGAATTTCCTCCTCTCTAGTAAGAGACGTGAGCTTACTCCTCCGGAAATCGTTTTGAAGCATTTTTCCTTGAAGGATGTGCAGAATATCGTGGATTTCGGGATGGGTTTAGGTTTCTGGACAGAAACTCTTCTGAAATCAATCCATAAAGAGGGCTGGGTCTGGGGTGCAGAATGTAATCAAGACTTCCTAGACGAAGTATTACATTGGAAAAACCGGGAAGATATCCAGAGATTTACACCATTTTATATGGAGAAAGCGGATCGTCCCTTATTGCCGGAGTGGATCCCTGTCCCTGAAGTGATCTTTGCTTCTTTAGTACTTTCCACTTTTGCTGATCCCGGCCAAGCAATGGACGGCTTAGTTCGTTCCATGAAGAAGGGTGGCAAATTGATCGTTCTAGACTGGGTTAAAAACGAATATCCTGTCGGCCCTAGGATCAACGATAAGATCTCGTTAGATAAAATGAAGTTCTTAGCAGAACAATATAAATTAGAGATCGTTAAAACTGTACGAATCAGCGAAAATGTATACGGTTTAGAGATCCAATCCGGTCCTGAATTCGAATATGGCTATTACGATCTAAGAGAAGAAGAAATGTATTCGGAAGAATTAATCCGATCTTAAGCTTCTTCATTTTTTCTTTTGTTCGTTTTTATTCTGGCAGAAGTTTTGAACTTCATCGATCAGTTTATCGCAAATCATTGGATGATCAGGTGCAAGCTGACCACAACGGCTTGTTCTCCAAGAAATACTTTTCGTAAACTCTAAGGGAGCAGGAACATTTTTACAAAAATTCGGACTTGGCTTTGCATTTTTTAAACTTAAATTTAAAAACGATTTATGTTCGATAATACATGGAAGATCAAAATCGGAACTGCAAACCTTCACTCTACGGAATGCCTCGGTTAGAGTTTCGGATTGTGTGTGGCCTTGTTTATTCCAAGCCTTGACATCTGCATTAACTTTCTCTTTGGTTTCCATAATTCCAGATTCCATTTTTTCCAAAGCAATCTTACCACAAAAATAGCAACCACTGCCGAGCATTGTAAAACTGACTAAAACGATTAGGATAATTTTTAAGGGCTTAGACATACGCGAATAATAAGGCCTAACGTAGCAGAAAAAGCAAGAAGAAGAATATAAACTTTTAATCCCAAAGTATCCCGATTGGGGTACTTATGAAATTCGCTAACCGATTGCAGCAAGAATCCTAGCGGAGACCTTACCTTCTTTGTCCGCAGCATCGGAAATATATTCTCCGATCTCTACAGTCAAGAATTGGCCTGGGCTTAAACTTTTCAGATCGCTTTCAGGAATTACTGCTTTTAGATAATTATCTGTAACTGCGATCCCGCCACCTTCTAAAACAGCCTCTCTTTTTTTAGAGAACTGGCTTTCGGCATATTTGCGATGCAGTCTTTGGGAAAGGTGCATAAGAGAATGGACTCTTTCCTTTTTGATTTCCTTAGAAACAGTTTCAGGAAATTGCTCCGCAGAAGTATTTTTCCTAACTGAAAAAGGAAAAGCATGTATTTTAGAAAAACCTAATTCTTCTAAGATAGAAGAAGAATCTTGAAAATCTTCCTCTGTCTCTCCAGGAAAACCAACAATCACATCAGTTCCTAAGAACAAATCAGGCACTTTAGATTTAGCAAGCTCTATCCTTTTACGGAAAGTCTCAGGAGTATAGCTGCGTTTCATTCTTTTCAGGATCTCCTTACTTCCACTTTGTAAAGGAACATGTAAGAATGGAGTAAATCTAGGATGGGTAAGAAGTTCAGCAAGTTCCACACCCACATCAGGCGGCTCGATCGAAGAAAGTCTAAGTCTGGAATATTCTAATTTGTTTAAAATTGCTTCGAGCATCTTAGGAAATGCCTTTCTGCCCTCTCCATCTCTATACCATCCCAGGTTCACACCTGTAAGTATAATCTCGCCCACTCCATTGTCTTGTAAGAAGGAAACCTGATCGAGTACATCCTTCCAATTTCGGGAAACGCCTGCTCCTCTTGCTTGGGGAATTTTACAATAAGAACATTGGCGATCACAACCGTCTTGGATCTTTAGATAAGCTCTCGTATGTCCGTTTGGTAGAACGTCAGAATATGCGAATCTATCTGAAACAGTTTGGATATGAGAAAAATCTGAGCCTTCTTTTTCCAAGATCAGCCTAGGTAGATCGGACTTGTTTTCGTTGCCGATCACACCCGCGATACCGGGGATTGATTCTATAGATTCTTTATCAGTTTGTGCGTAACAACCTGTTACCCATACCTGGGCTCCCGGGTATCTTTTAATCGCGTTTCGAATAATATTACGATTTCTTGAATCTGCTTTGTTGGTTACGGTACATGTATTGACCACCACCACATCAGGAATATCTTCCCCAGCGGCCACGGAATATCCGTGTTTACTCAAAGAAGAGAATAAACCATCCGACTCAAAAAAATTGAGTCTACAACCTAAGGTATGGAATAATACCTTTTTTTCACCCGGCGGAAAGGGCATTGATCCTCGCCTCTATTCTTCTGATATTACCTTTTATTTTTTCATCGTCAGGTTTTAACTTAAGTGCGGATTCCAATTGTTCTTTAGCATTTCTTAATTGTTCGAGGGCCTTTTTGATATTCCCTCTTTTTGCTTCTTGGTTTCCTGCTTTTTCGTAAACTAATCCAAGATTGTTCAATACATTCGGATTATTCGGAACTAAAGACTGAGCCCATTTCAAGCTGACTTCTGCTTTTTCTGCACTTCCTAAGTAGAAATACACCTGAGCTTCTAAAACGAGTGGGCGGTAATCATTCCCATCTTCTGCTTTTAGTTTTTCGATGATATATAATGCTTCTCGAGCTTTATTATTATATAATAAAGCGGTTGCGTATAATAATCTTACTTCTCTATTTTTTGGATTAGCTTGGTAAGAATTATAAATGATCTCTAATGCGTCGGAATTCCTACCTGCTTGGATCAGATATCTGGCAAAATCCACACTTACTGCAGGATCTCCAGGCTTTAGTTTTAAAGCTTCGGACCAATGAGTGGCTGCGGACTTATTTCTTCCTGCATTATAATGACAGAAGGCCGCTAAATAATGAGTCTCGTAAGATCTTTTTCCTTGTTCATGAAGTACTCGAATGATCTCTAAGGCTTTTTCAGAATTTCCTTTTTGGAATTCCGCCAATGCTGTTTGATAATCCGGCTCGCTCTGGGCGAAACTATTTCCCGCGGAAAAAACAAATAGTATCAGTGTAAGTAGGAGTATTTTTCCTTTGTGCATCTTTTGGTCACTTTTTATAGGCGGGAAAAATTTTAGGTGGGGACCCCCATTGATTTTGTATTTAGACAATCAATTAAGGAATGAAATGGCTCCACCGGGTCGATGAAAACGATTATACTCGGATATCGTATAGAAAGGAAATGTTCTATTCTTTCCTCAGATACGATCTGAAAATCCCCGGTCTCCAAAACAGGTAAACCGTCCAAGTTTCTGTAGATCTCGTATTCCTCTTGATCGAGGAAATCCGTCAACAGCATATAACCGGATCCGAAGTAGACCCCGCCTTGGAAGTAGTATTTGTAGAGGACGCGTACCTCGGGAAGAAATAAATCAGGCTGGAAAACACATAGGGAAATTTTTTCGATCCCTGCTACGGTTCTGATCTTGCGTAGATGGAACCATACCTTACGGACTAAAAGATAAAGGAGCACAAATATAATGGGAATCAGGTACGGCATAGACCCTCTCCAATAAAGTCTCCCTATTTAGATCAAAAGCCCCCTTTTCGTTTCCGTTCAGGGGGCAAAGATCTTTTACACTAGCGCAGGTTCTTCGGAACGCTCCGGATTGTTCGGAGAACTTCCTCCGTCGGAACCTTGATCTGCAGGTTTATAATCTGTCCAAGCTTCTTCCAAGAAGTCTAGTTTACCCTCTTTGAAAGCAACTGTGATCTTGGTAGGCTCTTTGTAGGCGCCTTTCAAGGTTTGGACTGCCATATAATCTTCTAGCTCACGCTGGAACACTCTGCGTAATGGACGTGCTCCGAACTTCTCGTCGTAGCCGATATCCATGAAGTGATCCTTCGCTTCTTGAGTAAGGTCGATCTTGATCTTCTTATCCAATAATCTCTTATTGGTGTCTTTGATCATGATATCCATAATCGCCATAAGTTCTTCTTTTCTGAGAGGTTTGAAGTAAACTACTTCATCCACACGGTTCAAGAACTCTGGGTTGAAATGTTTTTTCAACTGCTCGCGAGCTTGGTCCGACTTGTATTTGTCGGTCTCTCCGGAACGATCTTCGAATCCTAAACGTACTGCGCTGGAAATTTCCTTAGCACCGATGTTAGAAGTCATGATGATGATCGCGTCTCTGAAGTTTACCTTACGACCTTTTGTATCAGTCAGGTTACCTTCTTCCATTACTTGGAGAAGAACGTTGAAAATATCATGATGAGCTTTTTCGATCTCATCCAAAAGAATGATGGAATACGGTTTTTTACGAACGAACTCAGTCAATTGTCCGCCGTCATCGTAACCAACATAACCTGGAGGAGCTCCGATCAATCTGCTGACAGCATGCGGCTCCATATACTCGGACATATCCACACGAAGCATCGCGTCTTGGTCTCCGAATAAGAACTCAGCCAGTGCTTTAGCAAGCTCGGTTTTACCCACACCAGTAGGTCCGAGGAAGATAAAGGATCCGGTAGGTCTACGTTCTGCTTTGAATCCAGTGCGTGCTCTACGAACGGATTTTGCAATTTTTTCGATCGCTTCGTCCTGACCGACAACTCGCAGTTTGAGTTCTTCTTCCAAACGAAGAAGTCTTGCAGACTCGTTCTCTTCCATTCTTTGTAATGGAATTCCGGTCCACTGAGAAACTACGGAAAGAATATCGTCTTCATCGATAGAAACTGCGAAATCATCCAGTTTCTCCTGCCAAGATCTGATCTTTTCTTCCAAAACTTGTTTCTTACGATTTACTTCGTCGCGAACTCCGGCAGCTTTTTCATACTCTTGAGAACGAACTAGATCTTCTTTCTTTTGAGAAAGTGATTTGATCTCTTCTTCCAAGTCTTTTACTGCTTGAGGACGAGCACAATTTGCAAGTCTTGCTTTTGCTCCCGCTTCGTCGATGATGTCGATCGCTTTGTCAGGTAGATATCTATCGTTGATATATCTATGTGATAACTTAACGGATTGTTCCAAAGCACGATCCGAATAACGCACCTTGTGGTGAGCTTCGTATGCTTTTTTCAATCCTGTAAGGATTTGGATAGCATCGTCTACAGAAGGTTCTGCAACTTTTACTACTTGGAACCTTCTTTCCAATGCGGAATCACGCTCGATATACTTGCGGTATTCTGTGCTGGTAGTAGCTCCGATACATTGCAATTCCCCTCTTGCAAGTGCAGGTTTGAGAATGTTTGCTGCGTCCACAGCTCCTTCTGCCGCACCAGCTCCGATCAGAGTATGCAACTCATCGATAAATATGATGATATTATTAGAAGAAGAAATTTCTTTCATGATCTTCTTTAATCTTTCTTCGAATTCTCCGCGATACTTGGTTCCTGCGATCAGGCTCGCCAAATCCAAGGAAAGTACACGTTTATCGAATAGAAGATCCGGAACATTCTTCTCTACTATTGCAAGTGCAAGTCCTTCTACAATTGCAGTTTTACCAACTCCGGACTCTCCAACGAGTACTGGGTTGTTCTTAGTTTTGCGAGAAAGGATTTGGATCACCCTTTGGATCTCGTTGGATCTACCCACAACCGGATCCAGTTTTTTATCTCTGGCTAGTTGAGTAAGATCTCTCGCAAACTCATCCAAGATTGGAGTTTTAGTCTTTTCAGCGCGAGGGGTTCCAGGTTGAGCTGTTGGCTGGCTGGATACACCTACTGTGCTTGTAGGAGGAGCGCCTAATAAACGCAAGATCTCTCCCTTGATCACATTATAATTCACGCTAAAGGAGTATAACGCTCCACCTGCGATATTATTATTATCCCGCAATAATGCTAGAAGAATATGTTCAGTTCCAACATAGTTGTGTTTAAGACGTTTGGCTTCTTCCTTAGAGAGTTCGATAATTTTTTGGTATCGATCCTGTCCTTGGGCCATGTCCATCAACAATGTGCCGGAGTTCTCCCTGGTCCTGCGCTCTACTTCTTTACGAAGTTCGTTCAGGTTGATGTTCAGGTTATTCAGTATCTTTATCGCGACCGAATCTTCTTCCTTTAACAAACCTAATAAGATATGTTCAGGGCCGATAAATTCGCTGCCTAGACGTTTTGCTTCGTCCTGCGCGATCTCGTTGATTACTCGTTTTGCTCTTTTAGTAAATTCCAACATAATTGCACGCCCTTCCTGATGGGTTCTGTAGGTTAGACTGTATTCGCATCCAATTTCCAACTGGGAGCCGGAATCTCCCTTAAAGAATATATCGGACTAGTTAACCAAAAAGGATTACGGGGCAAATGAGGCTTTTGTCCCTTCTTTTCCGCTTATTACCAGTAAGGCTAAATACGAAACCAAATTGAAAAAGGAATTTTTTCTATTTGGGCCGAAATTTTTTCGGAAAAAGACCAATCTGCCCTTCAATTCTTCCCGATAGAAGCCCCAGTCTGTAGGCAGCCTGAAATCCCTTAACTCTCCCGAGTCCGCAAGTCTTGCCGGAATAGAAACAGAAAGTTTGTCTCCAAAACCGGAATTGGTAGGACAGGAATTGATGAATCCGATCCCTTTTTGAAAATCAAACTTATCTTCCGCCTCGAATTTCGTTAAAAAATTGGATTTTAGGACAGAGTTTAACTCAAGTAAAGAATCAGTCACATATTCCCAACGAATATGATCCTCGTCTCCCATCACTAATGTCCCTGAATTCCAGGGAATTCTTTGTTTTAATTCTAGGATCGGATGTTTTTTTCCCGAATTTAGATCTTCAATTTGGGAATCATTCTCTTCTATAAACGAATTTAGGAACTGGTCCGTTTTTTCGGTACGTTTGGTATATGTAGAATGTTTCGGATTTCTGGCGATACGAAACCTATATGTAAATGGCAAACGATGAGAATCTATATAGGATAAACCTTCTTCCCAATTTGTTTTTTTGAATTTTTCCCAAGTATCAATTGCAGTAAAATGAGAAGGTGGTTCCCAATCGGAAGGAGCTTGGATTGGAATAAACTTAGTATATTCTTCTCCCAAAAATTGGATACAATGAGCACATCCGATCTTTCCCCGATTTTTCCAGTCGAGAAGGGATAAGCCGCAATAAATACAGCTATCCATAAAATTTATACCGTTTGCGGGACCACTGCGGGTTTGAGTTTTCCTTGGAAGATCTGGTTTCTTTTATGAGCGAGTGCTGCCAGTTCCATATCGTGAGTCACAAGTATTAGACTGAATCTGAGATCCTTTTGAAGTTCTTGGATCAAACCCATTAGATTTCTGGAATTTTCTCTGTCCAAGTTTCCGGTAGGTTCATCCGCAAGTATGAGTTTTTTTCCCGCAACTAAAGCTCTTGCCACACCGACTCTTGCACTTTCTCCACCTGATAATTGAGAAGGATGACTGTGAATTCTTTCTTTCAGTCCTACTTTCTCTAGCATGGAGATCGCTTCCTTCTCGGCTTTGGAAGTAGAATAACCTTTGATCAAGAGTGGAATGCTCACATTCTCCAACGCAGAAAAGTCAGGAAGAAGAAGATGATGTTGGAAGATAAATGCGATCTTTTCTGCGCGAAAACTTTCTTTTCCCTTTTCGTCTAAGTTGTTAAGATTGATCCCGCAGACTTCGATCTCACCTGAATCAAAACTATCCATTGCTCCCAGAATGTTTAGAAGAGTGGATTTTCCAATCCCGGATTTTCCTTCGATGGAGAAGATCTCACCTTCTTCCACATCCATATCCAATCCATCGAGTACGGAAAATTCCTTTTCTAGGATATGATACTTTTTAACCAGATTTCGGATCTTAATAATACTCACGTTAGTCGTTCCTTATGGTGTCGACGGGATTCAAACTTGCCGCCCATCTTGCGGGGAAGTATCCTGCGATCCCGGAAAGTATCGTAGCAGCAGTAGTCACCATAAAAATAAAAGGTATATTGATATCCACAGGTAGTTTATCGAAATAATAAATACGTTTAGGAACTAACTCTACCGGTGTCCAATCTGAACCGGTAAAAGAAGGTCCTAACAGATTGATGATCTCTTCTATATAACCTATAATAGTATCGAGTGAATTTGCTAAGAATACACCGCCAACTCCTCCAGTCAGAGAGGCTAAAATCCCGACGAGCATTGCATTCAATGTAAAGATGAGAAGAATATCGGAAGCAGGAAGTCCTAAAGCTTTTAAAACTCCGATAGATTTACGTTTTGCGCGCACTAGAGAATATACGGAAGCGACCATTCCGAGCGCTGCTAAGATAATAAATAAGAAAACGATAATGGAGATAATCGTCTTCTCTAACTGTAGAGCTGCCAGCAGATTTTCCTGCTCTTCTGCAATTGTTCTAACGGATAAAGAAGAAGAAGCATCTATTTCTTGTTCGAACTCTAAACTGTTAAATAGTTTGTACAATTTTCGTTTGCTGATAGCTAGATCATCCAAAGATTTTGCTTTGATAGTGATCTGGTTTACTGAATCTTTCATTTTGAAAAATTTCTGAGCAACCGGCAAAGCCATATAAACAAAACTGGAATCGAACTTATAGTTCCCTGTTTTAAAAAATCCGGATACTCTGAAGTTCTGAACGCTTACTTCCACACCTTTTCCGAGAGAAAACCTTCCCCCAGGAACCGCTAAAGTAAGTTGTTTGCCTAAACTGAAATTGTAAAGGTCCTCCATTTCTTTTCCCAGGATGATATAGTTTTCTCGATTCAGATGACCAAGCTCTTCTCTATCGTAATGAACCACTCTGGGAAAGTTATGAAGTTTATGTTCTATCAATTCATCCACACTTGGAACAGCAACTGCCTTGATAAGAACCGGATAAAATACGTTATACCTTTGTATGAGTCCGTGGCTTTGTATCCCACCCTCAACGGAAATGATCCTGTCTTTTAGGTCCGGATCGTTTTGTATATATTTGATGATCTTTTGGTAGTCTCTGATCTCCCCGCCATTGGAACTGCTTTCAATTGTAATATGTTCTCCGCCTTGCCACAGAGATTCCTTAAGTTGCCTTTGGAACCCGTTGAAGATAGAAAGTACTACGATAAGAAGGGCGACTCCGACTGCCATGACGATAAACGAAATCCTGGACTTGATCGAAAGTAGTCCTGTGACTCTGGATCCTCGAATATAGCGGGAAGTGAGAAGTAGGATTAGGGGGGATCTATGAAAGAAGAAATTCATCAGTTGGGCGGTTGAAATTAAACAAATCCGCAAATTTCCTTAGTTTGACAATTATCAGATTCCGATGCAGGATGTCAAAAAAAAGTCGATACCGATTTGGCCTCATAGTAGGATCGGTCTTTCATTCGAAATTTTATGCCAGCCGAACAAGTATATTCCTTATTATTCCAGTCTAGGGACGGGGCTTCCTCTCTTTACATCTTATTTGGTGGAATCGTTGATCCGGTTTCCAGTCGGATCGACAGATTCGACGTAGTCGCAGTAGGAAACAGCGAGTTGATCAACATTCCGTTATCCGGAACCACCTTCAAAGACGTCACTAATGTCTGCCAAAAGATCAAATACGAAGGTAAACAACTTAAAAACCTTACGAACAAACTCCAGGAATTATTCCAAAACAGCGGACGCTCCGACGATTTTATGGAGCAGCTCATTCATTATATCAATAAACGTGAAGACGACAAGATTAAGTATCTAGTCAACCAAATCCAAAACCAAGCAATGGGAAATTCTAAACCGGATATCAGTCTTTGGTATTCTTTGATCGATCGTGATAAGATTGATGAGGCAGGCTCCGGAAAATCTTCCTTTGAAACTTTGGATTCTGAAGAAGCTCACGATGATCCTATGTCTGAAGAGGCCCCTACAATCCCTATTGGAGTTCCGACAGGCATAGATGCTTCTATTCCACCTACCGCCTCAAGAGTTCAGTTTAAATTCATTCTTTCTCCTGTTTCCGGAATTCCGGTCAGCCAACTCAAACCTGGCGATCAGATCGTAGTACAACTTACCGGAAGTGATCCTACTACAATGGGAATCATAGATTCAATGAAACTCAAAACGGAAGATGGAAGTATTAAACCTATTCCGGCTACGGTTGTCGCCACGGAAAACAAAGGTGTAGAGAATGAGACCATTGTTAAAATAGGAAACGATGTCTTCGGTAAAATTTACGAAGAAGAAAATTCCATCAAAGTCCGGCTTTACACCGGCGAAAAACCGGTTTCCAAATCGGGCGGCTCGAGCGTATCTGCAGCCTCCAACGCTTCCTTAGAAGCGGGAGAATCCAGTCTACTTCTGACTGTGCTCATCGCTTTAGGAGTTGTTGGTATCGGAATGATCGCGATTTTTGTATTCTTACTTTAAGTGAAGTCTTTCTCTCCCAACTTTTTGGATGGAGAGAATCCAGCTATGTAAAATCATAGCTCTATCGACGGATTACGATATGAAATCTCGCATTAAACTGACCATTACTTACATAATTCCTTTCGTACTTCTGTTGGTCAGTGGATTTCAACTTTTCCTACAACCTACTTTTCTGAATACCAACGACACTTCTACAATGGAAGCTTTGTTAGATGGAACTGCGAGAGAACCTATCTCCGGATTTTATTTCCAGGGTGGTGCAATCTCTCAAATGCTCCTTACGGAAAAGATCTTAAAAGAGATAGAAGATCCAAGTCTACCGAACGATTCTCAACCGGAAGAGATAAAAAACAGACTAGGAAGAGTTTTACTCGGACAAAGATTGCAGATCTTCTTTTACGTATTTTTAGCTGTATTATCTCTAACTTCTTTTCTTTCTCTTTATTTCAGAGCATTCTTCTATGCTTTCTTAAATCGAATTCTATATTTTTTCGGTTTTATTCATGGACTTTTCAGTATGCCGAATATCGCTTTGGCGGGCGCAAGTTCAGGAAGAACGGAAGATCTTCTTTGGGTGATACCATCGTTGTTCTTAGCATTCGCTTGGATCATAGGAATGGTTTATCTGATGTTCACGATCGGAAAACTTTTTTCTAAAGAAGATGCGGATCGTTTTCATTCTCTTAAAAATTTGAGAGAAGATGAATCCGAATTTAGATCCGAAAGTAATCGGAACCATTCTTTTGCCACCGCACTTCTTCACTTTTTAGGGATTGTGGCATTGGGAACCTTGATCGGAAATATAGTTTATATTCCTCTATTCGTTCTCCAAAAAAATTATTCAGAACCTTTCGGGATCTTGATCGCAGGTGCCGTCATAGCGGTTTCTGCGTTTTATATTCGCAATTACCTAAAATTCGGAAAAAGTCCCGAGTTAAGCACATACCAAAATTTGGCTTTGGGAATCAGTTATCTGCAAGTAAGATTTATCAGGATCGCTTTGATGATACTTTTGGTTTTGGTTTTGGTAGTTGTATTTATTCTTTTCTTATTTAATCTACTCACAATCAACTTCGGGATCTTAGAATCCTTGTTTCCATCCATCGACAGTAGACAGAATCTCTAAAGCGTTCTTTCCTAACCAATAACAAAGAATAATATGAGAAAAAGCTAAAATAGAATAGCTTACTCTGTCTAATACTCTTCTGAACGCGATAAATATTCCTAGATGGGTCACAACCAGAGAAAGTATCAAACCTTCTCCAGCATAATGGTTTAACGTAAGATAGAAACTTAAGTAAACCGTAATGATAATGAATCCCCAGGCTGCAAACTTCTCCAGTTTGAGATGCCGAGGATCCATTAAAGATTATCCGCAGCTAGATTCTTTTTTCTGAACTTCACAGAGGACTTTTCCAGCGGGGGAAAAGATAGTTCTAGATAAGAAGTTACCATTCTCATCAAAAACTTCGACGGATTCTGTTTGTCTATTCGGGAAATAATAGAACCAAGTGCGGATCTTTCTTCCTTTGGAATAATAGCCAGAATATTCCAATTCTCCGTCTTTAAAATATTTCTGCCAAAAATCGGATTTTTGTCCGTTCTTATAATTGCCTTTTACTTCCAGAATTCCTTCCGGATAATATCTCTCGTAGGGACCTTCTTCGTTTCCTTCGTCCCCGTTAATCTGAGCGAATTCGTCTTTGATCTGGCTTCCGAATCTTTGTTTGATATAAGGTTTGCCGTCTGCAAAATACCAAACCCAATCGCCAACCTTGGAACCGTGCTCGTATTTTCCCTGAGAAGAGATACCTTCTTCTGATCTAAGATAAGATTTACATAACCCGTGATAGAGTTTGTTCTCATCTAAAGGACATTCGAAATATAACTTTCCATTATCATAATATATTCTGGCAAGTCCTGGCTCATTTAGAAGATAAGCGTTCATATTCTTGTCGTACTTTGCACCTACAGGAAGACCATTAGGTCTCTCTGCGGATTCACAAAAAAAAGCAAAGGAGCAAATGAAGAATATTATAAATTTTGAAAATTTCATCTAGTCGATGGTGAATTTTTTGGTCACGAGAATTTCTCCATTCTCGTCTTTGATCTCCGCTTCGTATGAGCCTTCGTCATCGAAAAAAGAATCGTCATAGTAAGTTTGGAATTTATCGAATCTGCGTTTGAATTCTTTTTCTTGAATGCTGATCTCTTCCTTAGATTCGTCCACTTTATAGATCGTAAGTTTGATCTTATCGGGAGAGAACCAACCGCCTCTTTTATAATAAATGAAAAAGTCCTGTCCGTGAGTGAAATGGTATTCTTTTTCGGAACCCATTCCGGAAACTTTGTCCGGAGTCATCTTATCCGCGTCCATATAGATCTCGTGTTTAGAAGGCCAGATCCACCAAACAAAGATCAATACCAAGAAGACACCGAAAATGCGGATCCATTTTTTATTTCCGTTGGAATCACGGAGTCCCGTTTGTGTGTATTCTTCTATCCTCATACCGTTGTTTAGCTTGAAAATGGGCTCTTTTTTGGGCAATTGTTTTTCCCGGCTTTCGGGCGATTCAGAAGTCCCAGACTTGGACTTGGAACTTTGTTCAGGGACAGAATGAGATGGTTCAAAAGAAGAAGTGGGAATTGATTCTGGAACCGTGGGCTTCTCAGAGGTTTTAGGGTCAGATTTTTCTTCCGGGGAAACTTCTCCCCCTAATGATTTTTTGACTGCCGCCCCCGCCGCTTTTTTTAATAAGTCCTTCTTACCCGCCAAAAGAGTAGACCTCATCTGTGAATTGTTGGTAGGCCTTGGTTGTTTTATTTTTGGGTTGGTACTCGTACAAAGACTGGTTCAAAAGATGCGCCTCTTCTACCGCAACTGAAGGAGGGATTTTAGATTCGAATAAGCGAAGATGTTCTTCAATCATCGGAACTACCGTTTGAGACATCGTGGTCCTTTGTTGGAATAAGGTCAATAATGCTCCCAAAATTTTCAGTCCCGGGTTAAACCTTTTTACCGTATGATTTTTGGCTTCTAAGATCGCTTCTATCCCATCTAAAGAAAATTTAGAGATCTGCAATGGAACAATGAGCCCAGTCGCAGCCACAAAAGCATTCATAGTGATCAAAGAAAGACTAGGCGGGCAATCAATCACCACCCAATCAAAATCGTTCGCAACAGTTTCCAATGCTTCCTTCAAAATAAAAAAACCGTCCATTTTTCCGGAAAGCAATACATCTATCTGAGAAAGTTTAGAAGATGCAGGCAGCAAACTCAAACCGGAAATCCTGGTCGGGGTAATTAGTTCACGAATTGGGACCTTCTCGCTAAAAAGTAAAAAAGAATCCTTTCCATTCTTGGAAGAAGATTCCGAAAACACGGAACTCGCGTTGCTCTGGGCATCCAGGTCTATAAGCAAAACCTTTTCTCCCTTTCTGGCAAGACCCACAGCAAGATGGACAGACGTAGTGGTTTTACCCACTCCCCCTTTTTGATTGGCGATACAAAGAGTTTGTTTCATTCAAAAATCCGTTGCCCGTACTGGTCCTCTTGGAAGAATAACTCCATAAGCCTCTAAAATTTCAAGAATAAGGAAAAATTTCCTGTTCTTTCGGATATAGAGTCAAGGGAGCCCTAATGGAATACGAAGTAATCATCGGTTTGGAAGTACATGCTCAATTAAACACGGATTCCAAAGTATTCTCCGATAGCCCTTCCAAATTCGGAGCCGCTCCTAACTCCCAGGTCTCGTCGGTTTGTTTGGGACTTCCCGGTTCTTTACCGGTCTTAAATGAGGAAGCCCTGACCAAAGCGATCATGGCCGGCCTTGCACTCGGTTCCAATATCACTCTTCATACTAAGTTCGATCGAAAAAATTATTTTTATCCGGATCTTCCAAAAGGGTACCAAATTTCACAATTCGACAGACCAATCTGCGAAGGCGGAAAAATCTTTTTTACAGTCAAGGGAGAAGATAAACCTAGATTCGTAAATCTCACACGCATTCATATAGAAGAAGATGCCGGAAAATTAATACACTCCGCGGATCCTAAAATCCCTCAGTCTTATGTGGACTTAAACAGAGCAGGAACTCCTTTGATAGAGATAGTTTCCGAACCGGAAATGAGATCTTCCGACGAAGCATACTCTTATCTCTTAGCTCTAAAATCGATTCTCAGGTATATTAGAGTTTCTGATTGTAATATGGAAGAAGGTTCACTTCGCTGCGACGCAAACGTTTCCATTCGCCCGAAAGGTTCAGATAAATTCGGGACACGAGTTGAGATCAAAAACCTAAACTCGTTTAAAGCAGTCAAAGCCGCTATCGATTACGAAGTAGAATGGCAAAGGGATATGTATTCTCAAGGTAAAACTTTCCCTCAACAAACAAAACTTTGGGACTCTGCATCTAATGTAACTCTCACAATGAGAACTAAAGAGATGAGCCATGACTATAGATATTTCCCTGATCCGGATCTTCCTCCTGTAATTCTTACCGAAGAAATTGTAGAAGATATTCGCAAATCTCTTCCGGAACTTCCTGATGCAAGAAGGGACAGATTCGTGGAAAAATTAGGCCTTCCAAAATATGACGCAGAAGTCCTAACCGCAGAAAGAGAGATCGCCGATTATTACGAAAGCGCTCTCAAAGTTTCCGGTGACGCTAAAAAGACCTCCAACTGGGTCAAAGACGAAGTATTAGGAATTGTTAATAAAGAAAGTATTACCATCTCCGAATTCAAAGTAGGCCCTGAAAGGATCGGTGGCTTAGTTAAACTGATCGCAGACGGAAAAATTTCCGGGAAGATCGGTAAAACCGTCTTCGAAGAAATGCTCGGAACGGACAAAGATCCGGAAACAATCGTAACCGAAAAAAATCTGATCGTAGTTCGTGATGACAAAGAGATCGAAAGGATTGTAGACGAAGCAATTGCAGCTAACGAAGACGCTGTACAAAAATATAAATCCGGTAAGGACAGAGCTCTAGGCGCAATCGTGGGTTACGTGATGAAGGTTTCCAAAGGAAAAGCGGATCCGAATTTAGTAAATCAGATGTTACTGGATAAATTAGGGCCTCTGCCTCCAAAGGGTTGACCCCGGGTCGCTTCCGTTAAAGACAGATATTAGGTTTTAGATTTTTTCTTTCCCGAATTCTGCCTTTGATCGGATTCTATTTTTCCATCTACCATATTGATCCTTCTATCGGCTAAAGCTGCATATTCTGGATCGTGAGTAACGTATAGGATGGTTGTACCGTTCTCTTTATTCCTTTTCTTAAAGATCTCCATCGTTTTGTCGCCGTTTGCGGTATCTAAGTTACCAGTTGGCTCGTCGGCAAAGATCAGTCCAGGATCCATGATAAGTGCTCTCGCAATTGCTGCCCTTTGTTGCTCTCCTCCGGACATTTGTGAAGGATATTTATCTTTGCATTGTTCCAATCCGAAATCCTTCAATAGGCTTCTAGCATAATCTCGTTTCTTGCCTTCCTCTCCGATCTTTCTTGTAGGCATTAAGATATTCTCGATCGCACTCAATTCCGGTAGCAGATAATGGAACTGAAAAACGAATCCGATGTTTTGGTTCCGAAAACGATGAGCCTCTTGACTTTCCATTTGGAAAAGATCTTTACCATCCAAATATACTTTTCCCGATGTTGGAATATCCAAACCGCTTAACATGTAAAGTAAAGTAGACTTTCCGGAACCGGACCTGCCGGTCAAAGAAACAAACTCTCCTTTTTTCATATTGAGACTTACATTACTTATAGCTAAAGTAGCCGGTTCTCCGAAGGATTTAATTAGAGAATCACAGCTAAGAATTGTATTCGGATCTGGTTTCATGCGCTACCCCTAATGATCTCGACCGGAGATAATTTGGATGCTGATCGTGCAGGGATATATGCCGCTATACCGCTCGTGATCACGGAAAGAGAAAAAGCCTGGATATAGATCCAGTAATCCCAGGAGATTTTCATCACATTCGTCATTACCGGACCTTTCGTATTCTTTCCTCCGATTGGATAACCGTCCAACCAATAGCAAGCAGCTGCCCCGACCAAAAGTCCCAAAGTGGCTCCGATCAGTCCCAATAACAATCCTTGGATAATGAAAAGTCGGATCGTATCATTCTCGTCAAATCCGAGGGATCTTAAGATCGCTATCTCCTTTTTCTTATGATTCACTACCATATTTAATACATTATAAATTCCGAATGCAACTACCAGAATGATGGTAAACGTAGTAGTGTTCCTTACTATGTTTTGGGTCTTAAATACCGAAAGAATACTTTCATACGCTTGGTCCCAACTTTGCACCTTATCTCTAGTCAAAAAGGACCACTCTGTCGCAACATCCGCCGCCATAGAAACGTCCTTTAAACGAACTACTATTTCCGAAATAATACCGTTTGCTTGAGTAAGTCTCTGTACGGTGCGGATCGACGCATATACGGAACTCTCGTCTATCATACGGTTTCCGACCCGGATCACCCCTTCTACTTTTACGTTTGAAATTTTCCCGTCCGTAGAAACTACTTGGATGATGTCCCCTGCTTCTGCGCCTAAACGTTCTATGAGTCCGGCCCCGGCAAAAATAACGTCGCCTCCTCTGTCCAGATCTTTCAAATTTCCTTTCTCAACGTAGTTCCCTATTGTGGTAACTTTCATTTGCCGGACAGGGTCTATTCCGAAAAGTTTAGCAGGGATAGTCTGTTTTCCGAACTTGAAAATCAATTGGCGATTCAATTGAGGTGCATAAGCCTCTACTCGATCATCCTGATCTAATTTCAAAAACCATCCTTTAACGTTCGTTAGCTGGGTTGAATCTGTTTTTCCGGATGGAGGTTTGATCCAATGAACGAAAGATTCCGGAAAAAAAACTCCGCGAAAACTTTCTTCCTTTAAAACTTCGTCTTTAGGAGATATTCTGATCTGAGCATCGTTATTCACCAGCTGATCGGTGATATATTCTTGAAAACCGAGCATCATTCCGGAAAAAACTACATAACCAGCGGTTCCTAAAAGTATTCCGAAAAAGGTAAGAAAGGTTTGTTGAGGACGGCTGATCAATTGCCGGATGGCTAAAAAAAACATACCGATCTCCTATCGGCTTCCGTTCATTAGGACAGAATCAGATTCTAAAACGGAGTTTTCCAATATCTCACACCATTCTCCGTCAACTGCTCCGACTTTCGCATCTACCCAAAGTTTTTTTCCGGATCTTATTACATGGATCCTTCCTTTTTCGATAGCGCTCACCGGAACTAAAAGTGCCTTATCTTTTTTTGCCACCTCTACCGCAACGTCTGCAGTCATTTCGGGCAAAACTCCTTCCGGCATCGAATCTACATCTACAGTTACGTAAAATTGTCCATCGGAAGGATACACACGGTCTATCTTTCCTGTAAGTTTATTTCCGCGGATCGTTTCGAAACTTAGTTCGGCTCTTTGACCCGGCCGCATTCTCAACACTGAATCCTGGTCCAAAGAAAGTAAAACATAGGTTCTTTTCAGATCCATAATCGTAAGAATAGAAGCGCCGGGCATTACCACTTCGCTTTCTTGGTATGGAAGCGTTGTTACAGTTCCGGAAAAAGGAGCTTTAAATAAGGTTCCAGTGTCCGCATAAAGCAGGTCGGCACCCTCTTTTACTTCCTGGCCTTCCTTAACGTACAACTTGCGAATAGAAGAAGTAACACCTAACTTTAAGTGGTAAACTCTTTCCGATTTTACCGTTCCAAGAGAATAGACTAATTCGACAATCGGCCCTACTCTGGGTGAAATCTCTTCCTTTCTCCCTTTAATATACGCAAAGGAAAGTAGCAAGACTAGAACCAGGAAGATTCCGGCGGCCGCAAATCTTTGCTTTTTGGACGAGTATATGAATTTTACAAAAGCGAGAAACTTGCTCATTCGGAATTCCCAATATATTTGATCTTCGCTATGTTTTACGATATTTATCGTAATAGGTCAATAGGAGATGTGATAAAAGGGCAATCCAGCGGATAATCAGTCCAGTAATAGGGAAAAAATCGCCTGAATGGAAAGGATCCGTATCATTTCTCTTTAGGAACTACCCAATAATAATGTAAAAATTCTTCGTTCAATTTAAACCCGAATCGTTCATATAGATGTCTTGCATGACGATTGTCTGGATGAGTTTCTAGGCCCATCCCCTTGCCACCATGTTCTATAACATGATTCGCAACTTCCTTCAGGATCTTTTTAGCAGTCCCTTTTCTACGTTCCGTTTCTCTAATATACAGATCGTTGAGTATATAATCTCTTTTTAAAGATAGGGTGGAGAAGACGGGATACAGTTGCGCGAAACCTAATAAACCTCCCCCTCCTTCTGCAACGATTAAAACAGAATCCTTATGTAAGAGTCTATCTTCTAAAAACTTTTTGGCTGCGGCAAGATCGGAGGGAAATCCGTAAAATTTACGGTAAAGGTCGAACAATTCCGAAAGCTCTTCTAGATCGGAACGGCTGGCAATTCGTACATTGATCAAATTTTCTTTTTGCATATTTGTTTTCGGAGGGAATAAAAACACTCCGCGTTTTAAAGTCTATTTCGATTTTCTAAATTATACCTTCTCTCTCGTTGTTTTCTTAAACTTTCATCCGCTTTCTCTTATTTTCGAAATATTTTCCGATCCATAAGTAGCAAAAATCATTACAAGTGGGTCTTTTAAATAAGTCAGGTTAGACTTTGGTAAATTGGCTTAAAGATCCATTTTAGAAATGATGGATTTTACTATTTTTTCCCATTATGATTCTCAGGGGAAGCCTCTGGGAAATTCTGACATTTCGATACGGAAATCCAGAACCGGTTTTTGAGATTTCCGGCTACTCCGCTTGACGGAGGTAGGACCCAATTTCTATTATGTCCCTTGGTATGGAAGACTTCGCCCACCTTCATCTCCACACGACTTACTCTATGCTCGACGGGGCGATCCGGATCAAAGAGCTAATGCAGCATGTTAAGGAGCTTGGTATGAGCTCCGTGGCTATGACTGACCATGGAAACATGTTCGGTGCCATTGAATTTTATAATGAAGCTGTTAAAGCCGGCGTAAAACCCATCATTGGTTGCGAATTTTACGTTTCTCCTAACAGAAAAGCAGAAACCGAAGAGTTCAAGATTGCCGACGGAAATGCTTACCATCTTATTCTTCTAGCAAAAAACGAAATAGGTTACAAAAATCTAATAAAGCTCGCGAGTAAATCTTATACCGAAGGTTTTTATAAGAAGGCTAGGATCGATTATGATCTTTTGGACAGGCACAGTGAAGGTCTGGTCTGTCTAACTGCCTGTCTCGCGGGAGAAGTGAACCGCAAAATTTTAGAAGGAAAAGCTCCCGAGTCGCTCCAGCTTGCCGGCAAACTAAACGAAATTTTCAATAAAGAAGACTTTTACTTAGAGATCCAAAACCACGGAATTCCCGAGCAGGATATTGTAGCAAAGGGCGTATATGATCTGGCTCAAAAAACCGGGATCAAATTAGTAGTCACGAACGATTCTCACTTCTTGAAAAAAGACGATAAGGAAGCTCAGGACATTCTTCTTCGCATCGGGATGAGAAAGAACATCGAAGACGAGATGGAGTTCGGATTCAACCAACACTTCTATGTTAAAAGCCCTGCGGAAATGAAGACACTCTTCCCGGAACTTCCTCAGGCATTCTATTCTACATTAGAAGTTCGTGATAAAGTAGATCTCAAATTAAAGTTCGGCAATTATCTTCTGCCTGAGTTTAAAGTCCCCGAAGGTTTCGACGAATACGGTTTTATGGAAAAACTGGTTTGGGAAGGAATACGCCAACGTTATCCTCAGGTTACTCCGGAGATCAAAGAAAGGGTAGAATTCGAGCTAAACACAATCAAGGACATGCATTTCGCAGGTTATTTTTTGATCGTTCAGGACTATATAAACTTCGCCAAAAAAACAGGGATCCCTGTAGGTCCAGGAAGAGGTTCCGCGGCAGGTTCTATTGTGGCTTACGCCCTCGGAATCACGAACGTTGAACCTTTACAGTTCAATCTACTCTTCGAAAGATTTTTGAATCCTGACAGAAAGGATATGCCGGATATAGATACGGACTTCTGTGTCGAACGTCGAGAAGAAGTGATCAGTTATATCCGCCAAAAGTATGGAGAGGATAGAGTCGGTCAGATCATCACATTCGGATCTTTAGGTGCAAAGGCGGCGCTCAAAGACGTTGCCAGAGTGATGAATCTTCCTTTCGAGGAATCGAATAAACTCACAAGTTATTGTCCAAGTAAACCTGGAATCACTATCGACGAAGCTCTTGCTATGTCTGGAGACTTAAAACAGGCCAGCGAAAAAGACGACTTAAACAAAAAGATATTCGCGATCGCAAAACGTTTGGAAGGAAACTACAGACAGCCCGGAAGGCACGCTGCAGGCGTGGTAATTTCTCCTTATCCATTAGATGAGGTAGTTCCACTTTCCACAGTTGCGGAGAAGGACAAGCCAGGCGTACGTTCGATCGTAACTCAATACGAAAAAAACAATTTGGAATCCGTCGGTCTCATCAAGATGGATATCCTCGGTCTCAAAAACTTAACGACCTTAAACTATGCGATCAAACTAGTCCGAGAAAGAAGAGGGATTGAATTAGATTTAGATAAAATTCCTCTGGATGACGCAAACACTTACGCATTATTAAGAAAAGCGAATACACTTGGGATTTTCCAGTTAGAATCCACCGGTATTACTGATCTCGTGGCTCGGAGCCAGGTTTCTAATTTCGACGAGATCGTAGCCTTGATCGCACTTTATCGGCCTGGTCCAATGGAATCAGGAATGTTAGAAGAATACTTGGAGCGTAAGAGCGGTAAGAAGCCGGTCACCTATCCACATTCTTCTTGCGAAGTTATCTTAAAGGAAACATTCGGGCTCACTGTTTATCAGGAGCAAGTGATGAGTATCTCACGTGTTGTGGGTGGATACACCATGGGCGAATCGGATATGCTCCGAAAAGCTATGGCCAAGAAGAAAAAAGAACTTATGGATCCGTTGCGGATCAAGTTCATCGATGGTGCCCAAGCGCAAGGTCACGCTAAAAAATTCGCTGAAGAACTTTTCGATCAGTTGGAAAAATTCGGAGGATACGGATTCAATAAATCCCACTCCGTGGCTTACGCGTTAGTCACCTATCAAACTGCTTACATGAAGGCCAATTATCCTACTGAATATATGGCTGCATTATTAGCGGGGGATCATTCTAAAACCACCGATATCACGAAATATATCAATAACGCTCGGGAAATGGGGATCAACGTTTTGACTCCTGATGTAAACGAGTCCGACGTATCCTTCTCTGTAATCGATGACCAAACAATTCGATTCGGGATCTCCGCAATGAAAGGTGTTGGAGAAGGTGCAGCGGAAAATATTATCCAAGCTAGAAAGAACCTCGGAGGTTTCAAAGAGATCACCGAGTTCATGACCAATATCGACACTCGAGTATTGAACAAAAAAATTCTCGAAGCATTAGTGCAAGGTGGTGCCTTAGATTCTTTCGGCTACACTAGAAAATGTTTATTCGAGTCCATGGATAGTTTAGTTTCTTTCGCACAAAAAGAACAGGAAAGATCTAGAGTAGGCCAATTCTCGCTTTTCGGAGACAGCGGACTTAGTTACGAATTGAAACTTCCTAAAGACGCAGACGAATGGGAAATGGAGGACAGACTCAGAAGAGAAAAATCCGTCACTGGTCTTTTCCTTTCCGGGCATCCTTTAGATAAATATAAAGGCCACTTAAAAAGCCTAAACTCGGTTCCTATCGAAACCCTAGATAATATCAAAGCAGGTACTAAAGTAGAAATCGCAGGGATCCTCACTTCTTTAAAGATTAAGTTCACCAAGAAAAAAGAAGAATTCGTAAACTTCAAGTTAGAAGATCGCACAGGAGAAATAGAATGTGTGGCCTTCCCTAAAGTTTACCAAAAGTTCAAAGAACTCATCAAAGAAGACCAGGCAGTGTTTTTAAAGGGAGATCTAGACAGGATAGAAGCGGGAGAATCCGAACTCAGAGGACAGATCAAAGTAAACAGTTTCGAGATCTTGAACGATACAACCATCGAAGATAAGATGGAAAAAGCACTTCATATCAAACTCGGGGACCGACATAGAAAAATGCCGGATATTATTGGCCAACTGCACACTTTACTCGCGGCTTATCAGGGAAATTCACAAGTATATTTCCATCTAATCTCGGGGGACGAAGAGAAAAAGGTAATCCGCGCCCATAATCATTACTCCGTTCAACCAAATCCTGAGTTAATGAATCGATTAGTAACCTTATTGGGTGAAGGCACGGTCTACGAAAGTTTCGGAGATAATGTAAGACTCTACGGAACGAATGGGACCAGACAGGCAGTTAAGGTCTAATTCTGCAGATAAGAAAAATAAAACTTACTTTCTTAAAGTAACTAAACTAGCTGAAACTTTCCCGACACCACTCGGATCCACTTTTAGATCACCGCCTGAATGACTAAGTAGGTCTCTTGAAAAGCGACTCCAATCTCCTTCTGCTAAACTTGCTCCCTCTACTTGTAACTCTAAAGTTTTAACGGTAGGATTCCTGAAACTGATCTTCAAATCTTCCACATGATTCGTAACAGATTCAGAAGTTGCGGAGACTATCTCTCCTAAAACTAAAAGAAGAAGATTAGCCTCTTTCACATCTAGCTGATAATGTTTTGCAATCGGATCCAAATCTGGAAGAGCTTTATATTTGGAAACGATACGATTTAAATAATTTTCGATCACTTCTCCGATAGATACGCTTTGTACATGTTCCGCGTCTTGGGAGACCGCATGAACGGAAGCAAGAGCCAATATTCTTCTTTCTAAAATCTGCAAAACATTTCTAGTTTCCATAGAATGTTCGGAATCTTTCAGAAACGAAACCATCTCCAAAATGACCTGCATATTATTTCTGACCCTGTGAGAGAGTTCCTTTAAAAGAATATCTTTGTCTAAGATCAACTTATCTAAATTCGCACCAATTAAAATAGCGAATAACGTAAGAATGCAAAGAGAAGCTATTGAATCGGTATAAATTTCACTGCCAGTCGATCCGATCGGAATTCCTGTCCTCCAAAATATAAGTCCTAAACAGTAAAACATAGCGAGGAGAGCTATCTTACGATTAAAAAAGTATAGTTGGAAAAAAACTAAAACTGGGAACCAAACTGCTGCATTCTTAACACCAGGACCGTAAACAACTCCGAGTCCCAAAGCCAAGGTAAACAAAAAAGAAGAAAGATAAACTGCTTCTTTGTATCTGGACTTATAAAGTAAAAAACAGCATAGAATAGAAGTAATTCCTGCAACTGTATATCCGGGTCGAAATGTATGATTGCCTGTTAAAAATTCAAAACCTAAGATCCCCGCAGACATCAAGCCTACTACAATCGAGATTCCTAAAAGAAATTTTTTGCGAGGTAAACCTGGGATATCTACGATTTCAAACATAAGTGCACCCTATTTTCCAAAAGACCGGATAGATGACTTATTCGACGAATTAACGGATGCGGTTTACGTAGAAGGTAAACGTTTTTTCTGTAAGATTTTGGCGGAAGTCCCAGGCCAAAACTTTGATCACATTCTCTCCATTACGAAAATCCAAATTACCTACCAAATATTGGTCTTTAAAATAGAGATCAGAAAACGGGAACCCTTCCGAGTTTTTCCATTCTCCCTTTTCGTAATGTAGATTGGAGAAGCTTGCCTTCTTTAATAATTGCCCATTTAAGGAAACTTGGATCTGAGAAACACCTCTTCTCTGGCCCGATTTTTTTCCTGCGTCCTGGATCCCGACAGTTACCGGAAATGCCCGAGAAATATTAATATTGTCCCCGTCATTTACCTGGCTGTATTTATAATCGTCCTGATGAATGAGCAAATTTCCGATCACCGGAGGACTCTCATCTTCCACGATAGGCAAAACCTTCATAGGGTCTTGGATGGTCTTTCCGAAATCTTTAAGTAAGACGAAATGGAGGTGAGCCCCGCTGGAATGCCCTGTGTTCCCAGTGTAAGCAATTTTTTCTCCCGCAGCAACTATACGCTCTTCTAATAAACCGGGGAGACGCCCGTCTTTCAAATGGTAATAGGAAGAATACGTCCCATTTCCATGATCCAACCAGACAGAGTTCCCGGTTCCGAATTCTTCTCCAAATGGATCGTCTTCGCCAAACCGTGAATAAAGGATCTTGCCTTCTGCCATCGCCAAAACCGGCTCACCCGCAGAAGCGATGTCCATTCCATTATGAAAATGGTCCCCCCTGGATTCTCCGAACACAGAGGTAACCTTATTCTCGATTCCGTCGGTTTTCACTGGGAAAAGAAAATTTATTACTTTATCGTTTTGCGCAAAGGTGCTTAGATGGAACGCGGCCAAGATAATTCCGAGGGATATACTACGTCTCATATCGTTGGCTCTCAGGTGCAAGGTTACATAAAGAATGAATTTGTCAAAGGATAAAACCCTCGACCTAGTTACCCGTTGCGGGGAAGGAGACGAGGCCGCCCTCAAGTTATTCTTCGAGTCCTATTCCGAAGATATTTACAATTTTCCGATGAAGATTTTTCACCTCAGTGAAGATGATGCCGGAGACTTCTTCTTATATGCGTTCGAAAGACTGAAAACCGGAGCAAGATTCTCTAGCTTCAAAGGTAAATCAAGTTTTAGAACATGGTTCTACTCAGTTCTACGTAATATGCTCATTGATTGGCAAAGGACCAAACGAGAGCTAAAAATGACCAACCTTGGAAAGATCAACAAGGAAGGAAAAGAATACGCCACGATCGAAGACGAACCGGATCTTCGCCCTGATTTAGTGGAAGAAGCCCAAGAGCTGACCAAACATTTTCATCAGGTGCTAGGAGAGATAGGTGTAGAAAAGAGAGTTATTTTTAAACTTTCTTATATATATTACCTCAACCTAGACGAAGAAGAGATCCAATTCCTGATCGAAAAAACGAATCTGAGCGTAGACGATATAAAAAAGAAAATTTTGGGCCTTCGCTCCGAACTTTCCAAGCGGGAAGAAGAGAATATTCGTATGGAAGACAAGATTACGTCTCTTTATTTAAATATTCTAGAGTTGAAAGAAAAGCAGACAGTAACTGTTAAGAAAGCCCCTCTACTTCCTCAAGAAATAGATAAAACTTCCCAAGCGCTAAAGAAGAAATACGAACAACGGAAAAAACTCTTAGAAAAGCGCAAAAAAGGCCATTTCCTGGCAAGGACTCCATACAGAGAGGTTGCTGACCTTTTAGGGATAACCGAGGGAAATGTGAGCGTTACATTACTCAGATTGATCGAAAAAATACAAAAAAAACTCAAATTTTCCGAATTGTCTGAGTAGAAAGAATCGTCTTAAAACCTATTGGAGAATCTTACTCAAATGGAATCCAACCGCGAAAACTCGGTGCCAGAAATCATCCAGTCACTATTTGAAGGGAAACCTGAAGTATTGGCTAAACTAGAAAAAGACGCCGAACTACAAAACGAACTTATCAGAATGGAAGAAGCTCTCCAGGCTAGTATAAAAGCTGCCGGTGAGTCCTACTTCGATTCAGCTTCACGTACACATTCTTTCCAATCCTTCCA
The DNA here is from genome assembly GCF_002811475.1 of Leptospira hartskeerlii. NCBI lineage: Bacteria > Pseudomonadati > Spirochaetota > Leptospiria > Leptospirales > Leptospiraceae > Leptospira > Leptospira hartskeerlii. The sequence continues at coordinate 417,066 of NZ_NPDL01000004.1, read as the reverse complement.
AGAGGATCTGGATCTGAATAAGGCCGAACTAAACGAAGGCTGGCAGGTTAAACCGTTTCCTGAATATCTGAAAAGATATGTGGAGATGGAATTAGCCCGTAAGGCACAAGGAAAAGAATCCATCGTTGTTAAATTAGGAAAATCCGGAGCACAACTTTTCGGAAGCCTGATCGAAACTCTTCAAATCAACACTCGTGTAGATTATGCGCCGGCTATGCGTTCTGCAGTAGCAAAATCGCCTTCTTCTTCCGAGTTCATCGTATTTGAAGAAAAAATGGATAAGGACTGCAAGTTCACTTACCAAGTCGTACAAGAAACCGATGAAACCGCTTACTTAAGTGTCAAAATCGAATGTCCAAGACCGGAAGATTTCCAAAGAGTAAATCTTTCTAAGGACGGAAGATTTATTCTTTCCAACCAATTCAACTCCGAAGGGATCACTAATTTCTCCGGATTGAGAGAAGGAAAGTACACAGTAGAGTTTCAGGGAAAAGACTTGTCTAAATCCATAGATCTCTTTATCCTTTTGGATTAAGAGCGTTGTAATTAGTTTCCTTCCTGACCCCTTATGTCACGGCGAGGAAACTTCTTTAGGCGCAGTTTTTAGATCCAATGCTGAACCTAATCATAGACAGAGTCGGTGCCGTAAACGTATTCAATATTCTGGATAGTTCCGGTAGCGGATCGGAATCGCATCTTCAATCCACAATGGACGAAGATCTAATCCTAGAGTATATTAAGGAAATCGAAAACTTAGTTCGGGTTTCTGTCGCAATCCACCAAAAATCAGGACAAACTCCTACTCTAGAAACGGATATTCTGCACGATCTAAAAATCCTGGGAGAGACTTTTTACGATCAGTTCTTCCCTGCAGTAATCCAAGAAAAACTCAGACTTACTACTGAAAAATATCTTCACTTTAATATAGATCCGAAGTTAGGAGTGATCCCGTGGGAACTCCTACATGACGGCACTTGTTTCCTCTCAGATAAATTCTATATAGGAAAAACGGTAAGAGGAGAATCTAGTAGTACCGCCTTCAAAGAAAAAGAAAAGCTCCGAATGCTTATTATCGCGGATCCAACTGAGGATCTAGAATGGGCTCAAAAGGAAGGAGAGCAGATCTTTAGGGTTCTAAGTGAGAAGGTGCCGAGTTCCAGATTAGAGATCGAATTCATCGGCGGACGCCAAGTTACTAAATTAAAACTTCTTTCTCTTATCAAAGGAAAGAATATCATCCATTACTCGGGACATCTATATTTCTCAGATGATCCTTTGGAAAACGGATGGTTGATCTCTGAAGGAAAGATCCTGAAAGCAAGAGAGATTAAAAACTCCGGATTCAATACCGATATGGTATTTTCCAACTCTTGCCAATCCAACAAGAGCGCTACTAGAAATCTAAACGCAGACCTGATGAATAATTTTGCAGGATCCTTTTTGATGTCCGGGATCAAAAGTTTTATCGGCACTAACTGGGAAATCGCGGATAATCAGAATACGATCGATTTCACCATCCAATTTTATACGAACTTATTCGCTGATAAAAGTATAGGCGAATCCTTATATCTTGCAAAAGAACATGCCAGAAGGAATTACGATCCAAGCGATCTAACGTGGACCAATTATAGCCTACATGGACAACCGATCATCAGAGTGGTTTCCGATCCTACAAAAGGTAAACCGGTCCATAAGATAATTAACCCTTCTTTAATATTCAAATTTTATCCAAACCCGATCGCGGCGTCTTACTACAAGTTTACTGAAAAGCAAAAAGAAGAATCTCTCACTTCTTACCAATTGATGGAATACTTGATCTTTGCGTTCGAAGAATTTTCAAAAGTGATCGGAGGGATCTTATTCAGCGATCACCAGAATCATTCATTAGGAAAATATATCCCGAATAATCCGGACGATGCTTATAATACGGAGAGATGGTGGGAACTTATGTTCCAATGCCTTCATGATTTCAGAAAATTAGAGATCACTCCTGTTGTTACTGATCTACCTGAAATACTTTTCGCAAACAAAGATACAATCTCTAAGATGATCCAATGGATCGATCTGTATTCCAAAGGACAGATCCAACCAGAATCCGCTGATGGATATTTGATCACATTCCAGTATTATTTCGAAAACCTTCTGACTGAGTTAGAGGAATTAGAGAGGATCAGTATCTTCTTAGTTTCTACAAACTCGAACAATCACCTATTCTTCCGTGGTATAAAACCTGAATCTTCTTTAGTAGCTGCTCCGATGATCAAACAAGATTTTATAGGAGAACAGATCGAAAAGTATAGAGGAAAGGTAATCGTTTTCCACGAAGATAGACTGCAAATCTTCCCTCTCAACTGCAATATAGTAGAAAATCCAGAAACCAAAGAATTGGAACTAGCATTCTTGGGATTTCTCCCATCTAAATCCGGGAATCTGCCTCACGGCGGTTTATAAGTAGTGGGGCTTTGCCAACCTTCTGCAAACGTTCCGTTTTCCTGTGGAGCCTGCTGCGGATTATTTAATCTAGAATTAAAACCTGACCAATTCAGAACTGTTTTAAAAGAAAGGACAGAAACCTTTAAAAACTCCGTAGACTTTTCCAAACCATATACTATGGCGGAATTCAGAAAGGTAAGAGAAGAGGCAGAAAAAAATTACGTAAAGAAGGACCCACTCACCTATAACTGTCCCTTTTTAGGAATGCTTTCGGAAGAAGTAAGCGGAACTTCTCCGGAGATCAAAGTCAGAAGCAGGATCGGATGTATGATCCATCCAGTTTATACCGGAGATCCGCGTAGCCAGAATTATTCCTTTTATGGAGCGTCCATCTGCCAAGCTTACGATTGTAGGAACAAAGAAAGAAATTTTGCGGATGAATGGGAGAATATATTCTCCGAATTTGCAGATGATTCCTTTTCTTATTCTTCTCTTTCTTCTGATTATAGAAGTATAGATCTGATAGAAGGTTATCTGACGGAAAAAGGGATACCTTCTTCCGAATGGTTTACCAATTCAAGAGAAACTATTCTTAAAATCCTAGAGATCAAATTCGAACAGAATATCTCCTTATGGAATACTTCTTTCGAGCTGGATATGGAAAGTCCGCCTCCAATTTCTTTCAAGGAAAGATTGGCGAAATGGTTAGGCCTGGAATCGGATGATCCCAGGCTTTGAAAATTTTGAAAAGCGATTTGGATTTAATGGGGAAGGTTGTAAACGAAAAGATATAAGATCTTAGTCGTTAGAGTTTTTCTTACCGAATTCTTTTTTTGCTTCTTCTACTTTAGAATTAACTTGTCCAGCAAGACCTTCCACGGAACGTAATGCATCTTCGATATACTTTCTAAGATTGTTTGCAACTTCGCTTTGGTCCTGAGAACCTTTTGCGGAGAGCTCTTTAAATTCTTTTTCCACTTTTAAAAGAATACTGTCCGCTTGTTCCCTCAGGGTTTTTGCCGCTCCAATCGCGAAATTCAGTGCTTCTTTAATTTCCTTTTCCATGCTTTTGATCCCTATGTATTGTATGATGATTATGCGCCGCACAACGGCTTGTCAACAACTTACCGAAACCGTGAGGACATAAAAAAGGAGTAAGGGGAAATCCCACTTACTCCTCCGGAAATAGATCCGACTTTTTAAGAACCTTAGCCTAACTGAGGTCCAAACGCTGTGAAGTCGAAGTCTTTAGAGCCTTCTACATATTTTTTGAAGTTCTCAATAAACATGCCAGCTAGCTTTTTGGAAGACTCATCGTATGCAGCCTTATCAGCCCAAGCCTCGCGAGGATCCAGGATAGAACTATCTACACCTTCTACAGTTTTAGGATATTCTACTTGGAAGATCGGATGCTTCGTAAATCCGGATTTGTCGATGTTTCCGTTCATGATCTCGTCGATAATTTTACGAGTAGAAGGAAGGTTCATCCTCTTACCAGTTCCGTAAGCTCCGCCAACAAGTCCTGTGTTCATCATGTATGCGCGAACATTATGTTTACGCATCTTCTCACCTAACAATTTAGCATAAACAGTTGGGTGAAGTGTCATGAACGCAGCTCCGAAACAAGCGGAGAATGTAGCGGTAGGCTCTTTAACACCTCTTTCAGTTCCTGCAACTTTTGCAGTATAACCGGAAAGGAAGTGATACATCGCTTGTTCAATAGACAGACGAGAAACAGGAGGAAGAACTCCGAATGCATCGTAAGTTAAGAAGATGATCACTTTAGGATGATCACCTTTGGAAGGAACTTGGATGTTTTTGATATGGTAGATCGGGTAGGAAACTCTGGTGTTTTCGGTTTTAGCGGCGGAAGAATAATCTACAACTTTCGTTTTTTCGTCGTAAACTACGTTCTCTAAAAGAGCGTCTTTCTTGATCGCTTCGAAAATTTCAGGCTCTGTCTTAGGATCCAAGTTGATCACTTTCGCGTAACAACCGCCTTCGATATTGAAAATTCCGTTATCGTCCCAACCGTGCTCATCGTCTCCGATCAGTTTGCGGTTCGGGTCGGTGGAAAGAGTTGTCTTACCGGTTCCGGAAAGTCCGAAGAAAAGAGCAGTGTCTCCATCCTTGTTTCCGATATTCGCGGAACAATGCATGGAAAGAATTCCTTCCAATGGCAACTTGTAGTTCATTACGGAGAAGATACCTTTCTTCATTTCTCCGCCGTATTCGGTTCCACCGATGATGCAAAGTTTTTTTGCAAGGTTGAAGATCACGAATACTTCTGAGTTCAGGCCATGCTCTTTGTATTTTTCGTTCTTCACTCCGCAAGCGTTGATGATAGTGAATTCAGGGAGAAGGTTAGCCAACTCTTCCTTGCTAGGGCGAAGGAACATGTTGGTGCAGAAGTGGTGCTGCCAAGCTTTTTCGGAAACCACGCGAAGACCGATTCTGGTCTCAGGGTTTGCGCCAGCGTATCCGTCGAATACGTAGAGTTTTTTTCCGCTCAGGTAGTTTACACATTTTTGATAAAGCTCTTCGAAGACAGCTTCGGAAGCTTTAAAGTTAATATGACCCCACCAGATATTCTTGTTAGAAGAAGGTTCATCTACGAAGTATTTATCTTTTGGAGAACGTCCGGTAAAAATACCGGTATCTACCATCATGGTTCCGTTAGAGGAAATAACTGTTTCCCCGTTATTTTTTTCGTGTTCGAAAATTTCGTCGTATGAAAGGTTATGGAAGACTTCGGAGGGCTCTAAACCGAGCTCCTTCAGTCCCTTCACTTGCGTCTGGGCCTGCATTTGGCTCTCCTTATTGAGATCGTATTTCGATTTTTTTTCGGGTGAGGATACCGTCAATTCGGAACCGGGTCGAATTTGAAGGCAATTCCTAAATCCGACCCGTATTCTGTCACTTTAGCGACCGGTTATTACTGTTGTTGCTGCTGTTGATCTTGGAAGTCTTTACGATTTCCGAAATCATCTCCCTTATTCTCGTTTTTATCGCCTCTGTCCTGGTAATTGCCGCGATTTTGGTTTTTATTTTGGTAATCTTTACGGTTACCTCTTTCCTCGTTTCCTCGGTCCCCACGATCGTATCTATTTCCACGATCTTCTCCGCGTTCTCCGCCTTTACCACCACCTCTGTTTTCTTTTTCAGGGGCGCGTTCACCTTTATCAAAACCGCTATTTCCATTAGCTTTGGTGAATATCATTTTTCCGGCAGCAGTTTGAATAATAGAAGTAACGGTAACTTTCACTTCTTTTCCAACTAAATGTCCGCCGTTTTCTATCACTACCATGGTTCCGTCTTCTAGATAACCGATACCTTGGTTTTCGTCTTTTCCTTCTTTGATGACTTGGATAGCCAATTCCTCTCCAGGAAGAACAACCGGTTTTAATGCGTTAGCCAAGGTGTTCAGGTTAAGAACTTTTACTCCCTGGAGTTCGGCAACTTTGTTCAAGTTGAAGTCGTTAGTCACGATCTTTCCACCGGTGTCTCTTGCTAGTTTAATCAACTTAGCATCCACTTCTCTAGTGTCAGAATAATCTTTGTAAGTGATCTTAACTTCGATGGAACCTTTTCTTTGGAGTTTGTTCAACATCTCCAAACCGCGGCGTCCTCTTGCTCTTTTGATCGGATCGGAAGAATCACTGATTAGCTGAATCTCTCTTAATACGAAGTTAGGAAGAATGAGAGGACCATCGATAAAATGTGTATCAGCAATATCTAATATTCTTCCGTCGATAACAACAGAAGTATCTAGAATTTTATCTCTGACTTCATCTTTACCGATAGAAGCTACGCCGAATGGATCTACTAAAGAAGTAGGTCCTCCCCCGCCGCCTCCGAATACGGAAAGGCCAGGTTCTTTTGCAAAAGACTTACCTGCTCTAGCTCCGAAAAGACCTAGGATCAGGTACAATGCAAGATTCAATTCCTCAAATCGGATAATCGTTCCGATAAACCATGCTAGGGCGAATCCTAATAACGCACCCACGCCTACACAAAAAATAACGTCTCCGCGAAGTTTTGGAAATAGTTTAGTTTCACCGAACAAAAGTACGAGAGAAATTACGAGTACAAGCCCTGCACTAGAGCCCGAAAATACAAACTCTTGAGTTTGTTTTTGCGTTACAAAGAACGACACTAAGGAGAGTAGGACGGCCGTTAGACCTTTATAAAAATACGCCATAACTCAAATCCTTTATAATAAGATTCGAGTTTTATCGGAAACTATTCTTCGTCTACGTCGACTGCAGCTACGGGAACTCTTTCTCCCGGAGCAAATGTACTAGCTAGAACATCTGACACAAGGTTCCCAGCTTCTTCTTGGGAAACTCCTTTGCTTAGGGCGACTTCCATCTTTACTAGATTGTACGCACTTTCGTACAATTTACGTTCCATGATGGACAGTTCTTTACCGTTTGCCCTGCGGAATAAATTCCTGCACACATCCGCCACTTCGAAGATCGATCCGGACTTTATTTTGTTCAGGTTGTTTTGGTACCTGATCTTCCAGTCCTCTTCAGTATCGACCTCGTCTTTCTTGAGTAGATTGATAACTTTTTTGATATCCTTCTTGTCGATAATCGGTCGAATTCCGACCTGCTTTGCTTTATCGACCGGGATCATCACCTTCATCTTGCTACCCTGGATTTCCATTACGTAGCACTCTTTTTTCTTTCCCAGGATAACCTTTTTGGAGATTTCGGTGATTTCACCTACCCCGTGGATCGGATATACGACGTAGTCGCCTACGCCATGATCGTAGCCAGATTGTTTCTTTTTGCCAGCCAATTAGTATTAAGACTTCCGTTAAAACTCTGCCCAAAAATATAGCAAATTTTGAGGCAAAGTCAAGGAAAAAATGAGTAAACGCTCGATACTGAACTTAGTTCGAAAGTTCGGATCAAAATTGAAGTTTGTGAATGGAAGTTTTGTGAAAAATTGGATCGTTCAGAGGACGAATGGAATCTAGAGCCTTGGTAGCTTCTTCCTTTCCATAAAAATATCCTAGGAATAATTCACCGTCTTTAGACCTGAAAAATCTTCCTTGGAACTCAGGTTTTGCTCTTAGCAATTTTTTTCCAATTTCCATCGCCTCAACCGAATCTTCGGTCGGGATAGATAGGAAATAATTTTCCTTATCCGATCTGGCCGGGAATTTGAGCCCAGGATTCCGATTGGAATTGGAAGGAGAATTTTCGATCGTAGTAGAACTTACTGTTTCCGAAGAAGAATTTTCTCTCTCTTCTACGGATTGTTCCGTTCTTACACTTTTTCCTGCATTATAAAAAGACTGAGTTTCGTTCTGAGCAAACGCCTGCTCCTTCTGATCCAGCCTAAGACCGACAACTACACCGCCCGTAAAAAGTGAAATGGCTCCCACTAAAACCAAAAAGATAGATCTGGAACTTGGAAAAGAACGGATTGGAGAATTTCCTCCTCGCACATGCTGGATTGTTTGCACGGTTGGAAAAGACTCTCCCTGACGTGGGGAGGAACCTCTGGTTCCGGATTGTCTCAGTCTTCTGGAATAATCTATATTTTGCATATTGCGTCCGGGAAAACCTGTCTCTTCTCAAATATCGGCAGAATTCGCCGTTTCTTTGCAGTTTTTTTAAGCGGCAGTTCAGGGCAGAAAATAAAAAAGCCGGAGGATAACCCCCGGCTTTTTTGCAGCAAACCTTTCGGTCGCTTGCTTGTGACTTAACCTTATCCCACCAGATAAAGAAGAGGAAAAAGGTAAATCCAGATCAAGTCCACCACGTGCCAGAATAGACCCACACCTTCTACAGGAGTGTAATATTCAGGACCAACTTGATTTTTGATTACTTTCAAAAGTACCCAGAAAATCAAGAACGCACCTGCAAGAACGTGCAAACCGTGAATACCGGACATTACGAAATAGAATCCGAAAAACAAAGGCCAGTTTTTGGTTTTTTCCAAAAGAGTCAGGTGCTCGTATTCAGTTTCGTCCAGATGAAGTTTGTGTTCTCTTTCTGCTACGCTAAGTTTGTTAGCTTCAGCAAGTAGAGCACCAACTTTGGTTACCTTCTCACCGGAAGCGCTTAACTCTTCTGTGTAAGCGTATTTTCCAGGAACTGTACCTACGTGGAACTTATGAGTATATTCGAAAAACTTTACGACCATGAAGATCGCAGCGCAAGCGATAGTCACCGCAAGAGCGATGATCGCTTTATTTTTCATTCCTCTTTGCACATAGTTAATTCCAAGCGCCATAGTGAAGGAGCTGAAAAGAAGAACAACTGTGTTCACTGCGCCCAAGACCACGGAAAGCTGCTTACTTCCTGCATGGAAAACCTGAGGATACAAAGAATGGTAGATGGCGTAAGCCACAAATAATCCACCGAACATTAGGATTTCCGTAACAAGGAATAACCAGATCCCTTGTTTAGAAGTATCGTACTGATGCTCTAAGCTATTGAAATGATGTGCGTGATGAAAACCACCTGTGTGATTAGCGGTACTCATATGGCCCTCCGGAAATTACTGGGGTCTTGTCAAAGTTTTCGTGTGGAGGAGGAGAAGGAATGGTCCATTCCAAAGTTTTTCCTCCAAATGGATTATTGCCTGCTTCTTTTCCTTTCAGAAGTGCGTGGAACACTCCGAAAAGTCCGACTAAGAATCCTGTTCCGATCAACCAAGATCCGAAAGTAGACATTTGGTTCAATTCTGTGAATGTTGGAAGATAGTCGTAGTATCTACGAGGCATTCCCATATTTCCCAAAATGAATTGAGGGAAGAAGGTAACGTTAAATCCGGTGAAGATAAAGACCCAGGCAATTCTTCCGAGTAGGTCGCTATAAATTTTTCCGGTAACTTTAGGGAACCAGTAGATCAGCGCCCCCATAAGAGCCATCAGAGTTCCACCAACCATCACATAGTGGAAGTGAGCTACCACGAAGTAAGTATCGTGGAAGTGAACATCCATACCGGTAGAAGCCAAATAGACTCCGGTCAATCCACCAATGGTGAATAAGAACATGAACCCGATAGCGAACAACATAGGAGCATCCAAACGGATACTTCCTTTATACATTGTTGAGATCCAGTTAAACAATTTGATAGCTGTAGGAACCCCTACCAACATTGTGATAAAGGAGAACAGAATTCCCGCGAACTCTGATTGTCCAGAAACGAACATATGGTGTCCCCAAACTAAGAAGGAAACCCCGGCGATCGCTAAGGAAGAGTAAGCAATTGCAGTGTATCCGAAGATGACCTTACGAGAGTAAGTGGCAACTAACTCGGAAATCACTCCCATCGCAGGAAGGATCATGATATAAACCGCAGGGTGGGAATAGAACCAGAAGAAGTGCTGGAATAGCACAGGATCTCCTCCCAACTGAGGATCGAAAATCCCCACTCCGAGAGCTTTCTCTGCGATAAGAAGAAGCAGAGTGATCGCAAGAACTGGAGTTGCCAATACTTGCAGAATCGCAGTCGAATAAAGCGCCCAAACCATGAGAGGAATTCTGTTCATGGTCATTCCAGGCGCTCTCAATTTATGAGTGGTAACGATGAAGTTCAAACCGGTTAAAATGGAGGAGAATCCAATAATGAAAACTCCAAGAACCATCGGGATCACACCCATTCCGGTTTTAATGGAAGAATATGGAGTATAGAAGGTCCAACCAGTATCTACGTTTTGCATGAACAGAGTGGATCCAGTGATCATAGCTCCGATCATCAGCATGTACCAGCTCATTAGGTTCAATCTTGGGAAAGCTACGTCTTTTGCTCCTATCATGATCGGAAGAACGAAGTTTCCGAAAATTGCAGGAATACCAGGAACGATCACCATGAACACCATAATGGCTCCATGGTAGGTCATCATTCTGTTATAAACGTCTGCGGAAAAAAGGGTTTTTCCAGGTGTGAATAATTCTGCGCGAACTAATAGAGCGAAAACTCCTCCTAAAAAGAAGAAGCTCATGATCGCGACAAAGTACATGATCCCGATACGCTTATGATCTAAGGTCGTAAGCCAGGACCAAATCCCCTTTTGGTGATTCAGGTAATTATGTTGCTCGTGGGCCATTGTCCGTAATCCTATTTAAGCGTCTTAATGAATTCGATGATGTCCTTGATCTCGTCCTCTTTGATCCTTCCTTGGAAAGAAGACATCGCAGGAGGGTATCCAGCTACAATCTTAGCTGTTGGAACAAGGATGGATTGTTTGATATAAGCGTCGTCCGCAGTTACGGAAGATCCATCTGCGAAGTCTCTCTTATTACCATAAAGACCTTTGAAGGTAGGTCCAACAATCCTGGATCCGTCGATGGAGTGACAACCGCCACACCCAAGGCTTCCTTTGAAAAGAGCTTCACCTCTTTCTGCAGGTCCCTTGTTGCTTGCGCCAGCAGAAGCAGCGAGTTTTTCAGCCTGCCAAGCAGCGAATTGCTCTCCGTCCACCACACGAATCGTAGCCATCATATTGGAGTGCTTAGTTCCGCAATATTCAGTACAGAATACTGTGAAGTCCCCTTTCTCGATCGGAGTGAAAGTGAAAGTAGTTCTTCTGCCTGGAACCGCATCCATTTTGTTCCTGAATGCAGGAACATAGAAGCTATGTAAAACATCATCAGAAGTAAGAATGAAACGAATGGTTTTACCAACTGGAACTACTACGATCTCAGGTTTGAGAAGAGTAGAATCCGGGTCATTCTCCACTAACTTTTTATCGCTAGGGCTATTGATCTCGATATCATTCGCATATTTGAAAGTCCAAGCCCACTGACGAGCAGTAACGTGAACCTCAACATCACCTTTCTCTCCGACTCTGCGAAGATCGTGAAATACACTCCATCCCCAAGCGAAGATGACCATCATGATCACGAAAGGTATAAAGGACCAAAGAAACTCAGCAAGAGTATTGTGTGTGATATACGCACTTTTCTGGTCTTCAGTTTTCCTTCTATACTTGAATATGAATATTACCATTCCCCCAATGAGAATGATAAAAGAGATAAGGCCCGAAACAAGAAGAAAGATATAGAGGTTATCTACATCTCCCGATTCTTTAGTCGCTGGAACCGGCATGAAGCTTGTCGCCGTAATAAAAGAGAACCAGTTCATCGGATCGAAATCACTCCTTCCTTTTTTTATACTGTACTAGACGAGTTTTGTTTCTTCCAAAAGCGGAATAAGAACGCTGCAAGAACGAGGACGGTTAGAAAACCGCCGATTCGCATGATATTGAATGCGTATAATGTATACCTATTTTTGGATGGATCAAATTGGAAGCAAAAAAGGGCAACACTGTCAGTCAAATCGCCGATTTTACCGTTTCCAGCCTCTACGAGAGATAATCTCAGGGTCCTTTCATCCATCGGGATCCCTTTTAAATACCTGGAAATTTGTCCTTCAGGGGTGATCACATAGGCTACGGAAACATGTACCCATTGATCGTTATAAGGATTCCATTTGTAAGTAAAACCCAAGCTGGAAGACAAAGCCTTTATTTCCGGATCATTTCCGGTTAAAAAACTCCAGCCGGAACCGTCCCCTCTTCCATAATCTTTCACATATACTTCTTTTTTCGCTTTCGCCAGATCCGGTTTTTCTTTCGGATCAAAGCTTACCGCTACATAATTGAATTCTTTTCCTACTTCTAAATTCAATTCTTTGAGTGCGGTTGAGATCTCATTCAGATAAAGACTGCAAAGTGTAGGACATCTATAATACACTAAGGTAAGAAGAAGTGGTTTTCCTTCTTTCAGATAGTCGCCTATGCGGACTTGTTTACCTTGTTCATCTACGAAAGATAAATTGGTATCTATATGATTTCCTAATTTTTCTTCCAGACCAACGCCTTCGAGCTCCGGAGGAACTGCGTGAGCTGGCAATTCTCTTTCGGTATCGAAGGATAGTACGGGTAGGGATAGTAGAAAAAGAATAAGAGCCGCAGCTATTTTAAAAATCCGCTGCGGATGATTGGAGGAGAACAACGTTCTATCCCGGATTCTTTCCTTACTTCGCTGCCGAAGTGTGGGAAGGAACTACTTCGTTATAATCTTGAACACCTTTGTGGAATGCAGAAAGATAAACGAAATAAAGAATGTTAGCGGTCAACACGACCACGAATGTCCAAAAACCTGCCTTGTTGTAATGGTCTCCGTTTTGGCTCATGGAATGACTCCTAAAGTATCAGAAAAAAACGTTTCACTTTTTGTAGAAAGCGAAAGATACCAGCCAGTTTTGGAGACCTGTCCTTTTTTTGAAAGCGTTTTTGTTTTTCAGGGTTTTCATGCGTTTAGAACCGACATAAAAAGCTTCTGTCCTTAGGTCGGTATACTAGAACGTTCGTTCTTTAGATTCTTGAAATGTTTTTTGCATGAGAATTAGTCTCAGATCAAAATTGAAGCTTTCGATTTTCAAACATCAAATCTCTTGCCCCAAATCAATCGCGCTCAAGTATGGTAAAGAAGAGCTCGGATTTCCGAAAAAACAGAATGATCGCTTCTACTTATTCTCATTTCAGAAAGTTTTCTCTCTTTCTGGTCCTCTATTCAGTTTTAATTTTTATAAACTTATTATATGGACCTCTTGTCCGTGCTACCGACTCAGGACTTGCATGTCCTGATTGGCCTTTTTGTTTCGGTAAAATTTTTCCGGACTTCGATTTTAATATTTTTATGGAAGTCGGGCATAGATATTATTCCGGATTTTTAGGAATCGTTCTTATCGCAGGTACTTTCTGGACTGCATTTGTTCCGGAATTAAGAAAACCTTTTTTGGGTTATTTTATCTTAGGGATCCTGCTGATCGCTTCTCAAGTTACATTGGGAGGTTTGACTGTCCTTCTTTCTTTAGATCCTGCCACTGTAAATCTTCACTTATTGAATGCTATTCTGTTTTTACTCTGCATAGGTACTGCGACTTTTAAGGCCGCTTATCTTGCAAATTCTACAAATTCAAATGAGTTTTTAACAAAACAAAGTTTATTCCAAAAGGATCAAATCCCTCTTTTGATCGGAGTGTTGTTGATCTTCTTCCAAATTATTTTGGGAGGAAGAGTAAGTTCCAATTACGCAGGACTTGCTTGTTTAGAATTCCCTACATGCAACGGAGAATGGATCCCGTCCGTCCCAGAACCTAAAATACAGATCCAGGTGCAACACAGATTAGGCGCCTATTTAGTAGCATTTTATATTCTCCTAATAAACCTTTATGGAATATTCAAAGGATTCTCCGCAGAGACTAAAAAATACGTAAGAACAGCGATCATACTTCTGCTTATACAGATAGGATTAGGGATCGTTAACGTATACATGAAACTTCCGAAATTAGTGACTGCCGCTCATACCGGAGTGGCCATTCTTCTTTTCTTAGCCATGTATGCAGTTTGGGTGCAGAGAGCTTCTGAGCTTTCCAAGAGTAAGGTTTCTTAAATAGAATGAATAACTTTTTTGCAGACTGGAACCAAATGATCAAACCAAGGGTAAGTTCCCTTGTATTGGCTACTGCTGTGCCTGGTTTATACCTTGGTGGCCCTTCTGCACCTAGTACACTTTTGGTTTTTATGACTATGCTTGGGACTTTTTTAATGTCTTCTGCATCTTTTATCTTCAACCAGATCATAGAAATAGATAGAGACGCTAAAATGAAAAGGACTGCGAATCGTCCACTTCCTGCAGGAAGGATCAGTATCGCTCAGGCTTGGCTCGTTGGATTTGCAATGACCTTCGTCGCATTTGGGATCTTATATTATTTTGCAAATTTATTAACTGCAATATGTGCATTTGCCGCACTTCTCGCTTATGTTTTTCTTTATACAATTCTACTAAAACCGAGAACTCATCAGAATATTGTAATAGGTGGAGTGGCAGGTTGTGTAGGACCTCTCATCGGTTATGCAGCTGTTAGTAATTCTTTACCTTTACCTGCTTGGATATTATTTCTAATGATCTTCCTCTGGACCCCGGCTCACTTCTGGGCACTCGCTATCTTCCTAAAAGAAGATTATAGCGACGCGAATTTCCCCATGCTTCCTGTGGTAAAAGGTGTAAAAGAAACTGGGCGTTCTATTTTGTTTTATACAGTTCTATACGTGGGATCCGTGATCGCGTTCTATTGGGCGGAACCATCCATGGGTTGGTTGTATATGATCTCTTCAGTAGCGTTAAGTATCTCCATACTTTATCTTTCCGTAAAATTATTCCAAAATCCAGAGCCTAAATTCGCTAGAGGATTTTTCTTTTTCAGCATTCTCCACTTGTTTTTAATCAATATTTTAATTCTGATCGATCATTCCATTCCTGCCTGACTAAAAGTTCTCCAAACCGGTTTTTCGCTCAAAAAATTTCATTTCACTTTTTAAACCTTTCAGAGTTGACATTCGTTTAATAGCAGATAGTTTTCTCTCCTCAAGAGGTTTTCATATGATCGGTCTTTCGAATTCGGTTCGCCCTTATGTCCTGAAACTATTTGTAGTTTTAGGTTTAATATCCCTCTCGGGCCCGCCAATTTTTTCTCAAAGCAAACCCGGAGAATTCGACGCGGAATTGTATGCGCAGTTGGTAAGACAAAGCAATGTGCAATTCACGAATCTGATCAAGTCTAAGACTGTACTTGCAGATCATAAAGGTTGGAAGAAACCGATAGATAAAGCGTTCGGTAAACTTTCCAAAAATTCCGGTAATCCTCCTTTCCCTCTAGTTTATAAAATCGTAAAGGATGCAAGCTTCAACGCATTTGCAATGGCAGGTGGGCAATTCTGTATTCATTCAGGAGCTTTAGATTCACTCGATGAGATCATCAAACAAAAGGAAGCGGATGCAGCCCAAAAGTTGGACTTCTATCGAGAGAAATATATCGCAGGAGTATTGTCCCACGAGTTAGCTCACTTCTACAACAGGCATGTTTTTAACAGTGTAAAAAAGTTTTACGCGCTTAAAGATGAACCATCAGGAAAAGCATTTTTAGAAAATAGTAAGTTCTCTCAAGAACAAGAGCTAGACGCAGACCAAACTGGTTTATTCTTATTGGATAAGGCCGGTTACGGTGGTGATTTTATGCTAATCACTCTTCAGACCTTAAACGAAGTAGAACAATCTTACAAAGAAGCATTGGCCGCCTCTAAAGCCGACAAAACAAGACCGGAACTGATCGGTTCTCATTATTTCTCCAGCCATCCTTCTCCCAATGAAAGATTGTCCAGACTCAAAACGGATAAACAAGAATTGTACAGCTTCTTAGCTAAGATGGAAAAAACTTTCGATGATATTCAATTGGGAAGAAATTTAGATGATGCAAGATCCAACTTAGAAGATGGGATCAAAAAATTCCCGGAGAATACTTACTTAAGCAAAGCACTCGCAGTTTGTATGCACAAGATCTGGATGGCAACAGCTTCTAACGAAGAATTAAAATTAAAACCGGTTTTGGACATGCCTTCGTTCAGAGATACAATGGTGTTTCCTCCTGACAAAAGTAAACGCGCAGTCATGAGGATCGTCCCTGGAAATGAAGCTGCATACAACCGTGCACTCAAAGCATACAGAGAAGTGATCGTAAAAACGGATGATCCTTATTTCCTTTCCAACTATGCAGTATTGCTTTCTTATTCTGCAGACGAAAAAGATCTAGATGTAGCAGTTAATGTTGCCAACCAAGCTTTCCAAGCGGAAGGAACTGTTGCCCTCGCGAACAACTTAGGAGTAGTTCTTTTCTGGACGGATAAAAGAGAAGAAGCAAAAGAACTTTTCAATCGTTTGGCCTTATCGATCGATCAAAAGATCCGAACGCTTGCAAATCAAAGTGGAAACAATCCTCAGATCGCTCAATATCTAAGGACAATCGGCCAATCCACAGCGCAAAAACAACAAGTGGATCCTGATTATATTTATGAGAACTTCACTCCTATCTTAAACATCGCTTTGGTTGAATCTTATTCTGCGGTAGATCCAAAATCAAAAGGACTCGCGAGTTATTATTTAACTAATTACGATTCTACCTCCGGCTGGGCAAAGGTACTAGCGAAGATCCATTCAATTGAACTGACTGCTCCTACACAGGCAAATGAAGTGAATGCATTTAAAGTAGGAGGAGTTGGTCCTGGAGATAAGTTGGAAGACCTTCTGAAAAATTGGGGAAAACCAACGCGTATTAAAACGGATAAAAAAAGCGGTTTGGAATATTTCGAATACGATAACAAAGAGACTGCGTTTATCTTAGATATGGGAACTGTAGTCCAAGTAAATGTAGTGGGAGATAATAGCCCAGGTTTAGGACAAGGGATCACTGTAGGATCTTCTAAACCTGCTGCAGAAAAACTTCTGGGTTCTAAATTCAGAAAACAAGGCGAGTACCACGACTACTACGAGAAAGGTAAGGCTTTCGTGAAATATAATAAACACGGAAAGATAGATCAATTAGTGGTTCAGTGATCGATCTTTAAAAACAAACCTTCTAATTAAAATACCGGTCCCGGAAACCAAAATCGCCGGGACCCAAACATATAAAAGTTCCGACTGGATCACAACCCAACCTCTTGCGGTAAAAAAATTCCTTGGACCGATAGGAGAAACTCTGATCGGTCTGAACTCAAAAAAGATCCTATCAGAACTCCAAGGGAGAAAGAACCCGACTCCTAAACCTCCGGTAGTCATCGCATCCAGCACGCCGTGAGAGATCGCTGATACAAAAAGAAATAAAAAGACGGTAAGCCAACTTGCTTTCAGTTTGGTCCTGAAAAATGCAACGAGGCAGGACATTCCCAAAGCAAATAAGATAGAATGAGTAAATCCTCTGTGGCCCCAATCGCTTTCATATGGGATCCCGAATTTAAAGGCGACTACGTCGAAATCAGGAAGAACAGAGAAGAATATTCCAAAAATTGCAAGTAAGATCGGGATTTTCTTTTTTCCGAAAAAAAAGAAGAGTGAAATTGGGACTGCTGGGTGAGAGAATATTGTGGCCATTGATTGTCAAGTCCTGCAACGAACCAAACTTCCATCCTTGCGGAAGAAAATTTTCATCTCCATTCCCTTTTCCGGGGCTTGGGCATGATAATCTAATTTGCATTCTGATTCAGAAGGAGAGAAAGGATTTCGAGGAAGTTTCTCTTTAGGACACCAGAATCTTTCTTTTTCGGAACTGTACAATTTCCAATCGGAGGGATATAGAGGATTTATCCCAGCATCTAAGAACAAATTCCTGGAAAGTTCCTGAGGCTGGTAAGGACTCCCTCCTCCATGAACTCCTACGAACATATCCACTCGATCGTCTCGGATGTATAGAGGCGACCCCGTATCGTTCAGGCAGAAGTAACCGTCATGGTACTTCCCATTCTGCATTTTGATCTTCTTCTCTTTGATTTTAGAAATAAAAGCTAATGTGCCGATCACCTTGGATTTGTTGCAGGAAGAAATTCTAGACCCAATCTTCTCGCATAAGTCCTTAAAACTCACAGCCAAGGTGCGGTATGGAAATACCTGGTAATTGTATCCGGCACCCCAACCCCATTCCAGATCATAGAGTTCGTATTTTCCTTCTCCAGCGAAATGGTACTTCTTCCCATCCTTTGCGATCCCAGAACCTTCCCAACGTACTTGTTCTAAGAATGTAGCAGACGCTCTGCCAATTTCTTTTCCGGAAGGAGAATATGCGGGCACTTCAGTTCCTGGAAATGCTTCTTCCAATGCTAAATGATAATACGTAGGATAATAGGATCCCAGACTCGTTGGTTGGAATTCCGACAAACGTTCCAGGTCTTCTTGGAAGAGAAATCTTTCTAAAGGCTTCGGAGAATGATCCAGAGACGTCTGCATGGGTCGAAACGCATGTTGGTAGCCAAGAGGTTTCAAATTGATCCGTGGATAGTGACAGGACTCTTTAGAACGACGTATCTTTGAGGTCTCGGACTTGGAGAATGGATCTTCTAAAATGACAGCTTCTCCGTGGAATACACGGATGCCATGTTCCTTTTCAGGAAACTTACATTCACAACCTTCGGGAGAGTTAACGCAGAGAACTTTTGCGTAAACAGGAGGGGAGTTTTGGCTGAATAAGGAGGTGGAGAAGAGTAGAAGGTAGAGTAATATCCCGCTCCCAAGAGGGAGCGGGACCAGTTTCTTTAGAAAAAAGAGCAATTAGATGTTGCTCTCTCCTTCGCTGGAACCGCCAGTTGGGAACAGGCTTGGTGCAGGCGTAGGTTCTGGGGTCGCAACTGGAGCAGCAGGACGAGGCGCCGGTTTCTTTGGAGCAGTCTTTTTCTTAACTACTTTCTTTTTAGGCGCAGACTTCTTCTTAACTGCTTTCTTCTTAGTGGCTTTAACGACCTTTTTTTTCGCTACTTTCTTCTTTGCCGCTTTCTTCTTAGGTGCGGCTTTTTTCTTTGCTTTCTTCTTAGCTACCATGGTATAGATACTCCTTGTATCTGGGGAATCTTTCCGTTATTCCTAGAGTAAATTTCCACTCGTAAGACTTAGAGCCAAAAGAGTAAAACCTTTTTTCATTTTCTTTCGTTAAAGCAATCTAAAACATTTCATAATGTTTCATTTCTATCTTAAGTTGTGCTGAATGAGTATCCTAGATCGGTAAAACTCTCTTCAGGAGAACGTAGTCGATGGCTAATTAAGAAGGTTTTGACTAAACCTTTTCCTTTCACCTTGATCTCTCCTCTTTCTGTTAACGCAAAATCGGATTTAATTAGTTCTGCAGTGGATTCTGTGACCTGAATTTCTCCCGGAACACCATGAGATTCCATGCGACTAGCAAGATTTACTGCATCTCCCCAGATATCGTAGATGAATTTTTTAGTTCCGATGACTCCTGCGACTACTGGACCAGTATTAATTCCGATCCGCATACGCAGTTTAGTACCCATTTTTTTGAGTTTGAATTTAGAAAGAAGTTCCTTCATGTCCCAAGCCATATGTGCTACAAGCAAAGGATGCGCCTCATTCGGTAGAGGTAGACCTCCCACCGCCATATATGCATCACCGATAGTCTTAATCTTCTCCAAACCGTATTTTTCTGCCAGAATATCGAAATGAGAGAATACTTCGTTTAAGATGCGCACTACAGACTCAGGCTTCATCACTGCGGAAATTTTAGTGAAACCTACGATATCCGCAAAAAGAATAGAAACATTCGGATAACTATCCGCTATGAGTCCAGTGTTTGACTTTAATTCTTGAGCTATAGAGTCCGGAAGAATGTTCAGAAGTAATTTTTCCGCCTTATCCTGCTCTATGCGGACCTTTTCGTACGCTTCTTCGATCTCAACCCTTGCTTTTTCATTGTCTGCAAGTGTAGAACGTACTGTTCCAAGAACCAAATTGTAACGTTCTGCGATCTGACCCACTTCGGTGAATGGTTCAACAGGAACATCCACTGCCAGGTCGCCAGTTTTTCTCTGATAATCCATCGCTAAAAATAGATCGATGAGCTCAGTAGTTGCCTTATGCTCCGAGATGTTTAGGCCCATTCTTTCTTCGTCCCCATCAACTCGAAGAGGGAAAAATTTATTAATCAGGAAGAAGATCAGTAAAGAAAGTCCAAATGCAAATCCTCCCACGGAAACGATTCCTAAGATCTGGGTAAGAATAAGAGAGGATCTAGTAACATTATACCCGATCAAATTCAGATCGCCAAAAATTCCTACTGCAATCGTTCCCCAAATTCCACCGATCAAATGGACAGGAATAGCTCCGACTGCATCGTCTATCTTCAGTTTTTCTAAAAGTTTTTCGGCAGGAAGAACGAATAGGCCGGCAATACTACCAATAATCGCTGCCTGCACTGGAGTAAAACAATCCGCTCCAGCAGTAATGGCGACTAGTCCAGCCAAGGATCCGTTCAAGGGTGCAGTCGCTTCCGGAAATCCTTTGATCAACCACGCGGCCAACATCGCCACCATAAGAGAGAATCCGGAAGAGATAATCGTATTTAGAATAATACCTGGAACTTTTTCGTTAAAACCTAAAGTGCTTCCCCCATTGAATCCCATCCAACCGAACCAAAGAAGAATTCCACCTAACATAGCCATAGGCAAATTACTGCCGGTCACAGTTTTAGGCGGTTCATTTTCCGGAAATCTTCCAATCCTTGCTCCTACAATGAGAAGAAGTGAAAGTGATACCCAACCTCCTACGCTGTGAACCAAAGTGGAACCTGCGAAGTCGTGAAAGCCTCTCGCTGCCAACCAACCATGATTCTCATCTGTAAAACTTCCTCCCCAACACCAATGACCGGCAATCGGATAGATCACACCCGAGATGAGAGCAGTGGCGAATAGATAAGAATGGAATTTTAATCTTTCTGCAACTGCTCCGGAGACTATCGTCGCAGAAGTTCCGCAGAACACTAGTTGGAATAAGAAGAAGGTCGGAGGCCAAGCCTTACCTTCCGGAAACACAGGAGCAAATAAAGAAGTTCCTATGATCCCGTTCCAAGTGACTCCAAACATAAGTCCGAATCCGAATGTATAAAAAAGAAGAGTAGCTACTCCGAAGTCCGCCACATTCTTGATGGCGACATTGATGGAGTTCTTGGCTCTAGTAAGTCCGGATTCTAATACAAGGAAACCGCCTTGCATAATTAGCACCAGTCCTGAACATACCAAGACCCAAAGTATATCTAATAAGCTCTTTTCTAAGATCATAGAAAAGGTTCCCCCGAATGATTCCTGATAACTGTTTCGCTTATTAATGTAAATTATCGGAATCATTTTAATCCAATCCAACAAGTGGCAAGCGGAAACCTCATAATAATGTAACAAAGAAGGACGATAATTCCCCCGAAACCCATCCCTTATTTGAGTGAATTCTAAACTCTCAAAGGGCCTCGACTACTTCTCCAGACCCTGAAACCTCCTAGGATTTAAGAGAAAATTCGTTTTTTTTGAAGAACAGTGTTTATTTCGAACGTAACGACCGTTCTACAAAGTCTTATAGATAACGGCTAAAGCAGGCGCTTCGGAGGAGAAAAAAGCCTTTCCCTCTAAAAAGCCTGTTTTAAACAGGGATTAACTCTACAAAAACCGAGATGTTGGTATAATTCCATGAGGGAAATCAAAACCGTAACCGTTCTTGGCGCAAATGGGACAATGGGCGCCGGATCCGCAGCTATCGTGGCAGCTTTTGGTAAAGCAAAAGTCCATATGTTAGCCCGTGACGTAAACAAGGCTAAAGAAGGGATCGAAAAAGCTATTTCTTCCATTAAAACGGACACTATTCGTCCTAGATTAATTCCTGGTTCTTATGACCAAGACCTGGAAAAAGCAGTCTCCGAATCCGATTGGGTTTTCGAGCTTGTTGCAGAAAGTTATGAAGTTAAAGAACCGATCAACAAAAGGATCGCGAAGGCTCGTAAACCGGGCACTATCGTATCCACTGTTTCTTCCGGTCTTTCTATCGCTCGTTTAGCGGATGCTTTCGACGAAGACGGTAAAAAACATTATTACGGAACTCACTTCTTCAACCCTCCATATAAAATGATCCTTTGCGAATTGGTAACTCATGCTGGAAACGATAAAAAAGTTACTAAAAAACTTGGTGAATATCTGGATAAAACTCTGGGACGCGCTGTAGTTTATACGAATGATACTCCAGCATTCGCAGGTAACAGGATCGGATTCCAATTGATCAACGAAGCTGCTATCAAAGCGGAAGAATATTCCGACAAGGGTGGTATCGCTCTTATCGACGCGATCATGAGCGGATACACCGGAAGAGCAATGGCTCCTCTAGACACTGCTGACTTCGTAGGTTTGGATGTTCACAAGGCGATCGTAGACAACCTCTATGAGATGACTAAAGACGCTGCACATTCTACCTTCAAACTTCCTGGTTATTTCCAAAAGTTGATCGATAAAGGTGACTTAGGAAGAAAGTCCGGACAAGGTCTTTATAAGATGACCAAAACTCCTGACGGTAAAAAGGAAAAATTATATTACGATATCAAAGGTGACCTGTATGTTCCGGTCCCTAAATTCGATATTCCTTTTATCAAAGAAGCAAATCGCAGGATCGGCGAGGCTGATTATATCGGCGCAATGAATATCGTAAAAGAAGCGAAAGGTCTGGAAGCGGACATCGCTCGTTACTTTATCGCTCGTTACGTAAGCTACTCTCTTTCCATCGTGGGAGAAGTTGTAGAAACTAAAGAAATGAGCGACCTTGCAATGGGAACCGGATTTAACTGGGCGCCTGCATCTGCATTCGTAGACTTCTTAGGCGGACCTAAGGAAGCAATCAGTCTAATCACTAAAGCAAAACTTCCTGTTCCGGAAGTATTGGCAAAAGCGAAAGCGGGTAAACCTTTCTATCAACTGAAAGATATTTTAGACGCTCGTTCTCTTTTTAAAGGATAATAAGGGAGGAAGATTACATGAAAGATGCAGTTTACGTACTCGGCGGAGAACAAACAGACTTCCAACGTAACTGGACTAAGGAAGGTAAAACCTTCATGTCCTTGTTCAGGGAAGCCGTTCAAGACGGACTAGAGAAAGTTGGTCTTACTCCTGACGAAATCAAAAAGTTAAACAAACAAAATCGTATCGGAGTTTTCGTAGGAAACTTTGACGGGGAACAATATGCAGTCCAAGGACATATGGGCGCTTTCTTAACTGAAGTTGATCCTTGTTTCTTCGGAGTTCCAGGAGCTCGTTATGAAGCAGCTTGTGCTTCCGGCTCTGTTGCGATCGATGCTGCTCAAACCAAACTTCGCTCTAAAGATTATGATGTAGCAATCGTTGTTGGTATGGAGATCATGAAGACTGTTTCTTCTTCCGTTGGAGGAGACTTCTTAGGAACCGCAGCTTATTACGAAAAAGAAGCTAAAGGTGTTCAATTTCCTTTCCCTAAACTTTTCGGAAAACTCGCAGACGTTCTTTTAGAGCGCTACAAGTTAGATGAAAAGCGTTATATGGGAGCACTTGCGGAAATTTCTAGAATTAATTACGCAAACGCTAAACGTAACCCTAAAGCTCAGACCCGTTCTTGGTTCATGAACAATGAACATGCAAACGCAAGAGGCGGAGAGTTCAACATGGCAGTGGGTGGACGCCTTGCGATCACCGACTGTTCTCAAGTAACTGACGGCGCTGCGTTAGTAGTTCTTGCTAACAAGAATTACGCGGAAGAATTCGCTAAGAAAAAAGGAACTAAACTTTCTGCTTATCCTAAGATCAAGGGATGGGGACACAGAGTTGCTCCAATCACTTTCGAAGCGAAAGTTGCCGAATCCAAAGGTGATAAATGGGTTCTTCCTTGGACTCGTCAAACCGTTAAAGATGCATTTGATCGTTCCGGTCTAAACACTAAGGACATCGATGTTTTCGAAACTCACGACTGTTTCACTTCTTCCGAGTATGCAGCGATCTCCGCTTTCGGGATCACTCAACCTGGTAAAGAACATGAAGCGATCGAAGACGGAGTAATCGACTTCCACGGTAAAAAGCCGATCAATCCATCCGGTGGACTTATCGGAGCAGGACACCCAGTGGGAGCTTCCGGCGTTAGAATGATGTTAGACATCTATAAGCAAGTTACCGGAACCGCAGGTGATTACCAAGTAGAAGGCGCTAAAAATGGACTGATGCTCAATATCGGCGGATCAGCAACCACCAATTACGTGTTCGTAGTCGGAAAATAAATTCTTTCTACAAAAAAGAATGGAAAAGCCCGGTATCCCCGGGCTTTTCGTTTATATGGGTTTACGCACAGCAAAAGATTGGAATCAATTCTTACTTAGGTTTTTCGTTGCCCTTGGCATTTGGGAAGTTGCTTCTGTTTCCCTTCGAACTTTATTATTCTCTACTTTCTATTTTGATCCAAACTTAAAGAACTTCTTCGTTCCAATGTCCCAAGTTTTTTGGATAGGACCAATCGTTGCTGACATTTTAGAAGTATCCTTCATCGGAATATTAGCATCTCTTGTTAGACCTGCATTGCCTTACGGACTTTTAGGTGGATTACTCTCTGGGATTTGTTTTTCCATCGCTGCATTTGTTGCACCAGCTTTGGCGATCTCCCAATTTACTGGTGCATTTCCGGTAAAACTGATTTGGCTTTGGGTATTCTACCAATCCGTTCTAAGCATATTAGTTTCTTTCGTTTTTACATTCACAAGCGAAGAAGATTAACTGATCCCAAATCCATTCCTAATTTTTAGAACTTCATTCTAAATCTAAAAACCCTGGGAGTAAATTGCGCCCAGCTTGGGTCCAATTTTTAAAAGGGAAACCCCCTTTTCGACTTTTGTATGAAAACGATCCTTTGGGTTCTAATCTCACTACTTTCTATCGGAAGCCTAACTGCAGGCCCCAAAGACCAGAACGAAATACAAAATATTCCTCTCTATTCCTTGGATTTAGAAAGAAAAACATTATACCAAGAGCTTAATCAAATCCCTGACGAAGATCTGGTTATTCTAAATTTCACTAGCTCTGACTGCCCTCCTTGCAAAGAAGAAGTCCCTAATCTATTAGAATATTCTAAAAAATGGAACGGCTCTCACTCCAAAAGAAAACTACATCTTTGGATCGTCTTTGTCGGAGATGATCCAAGTTCTGTTTCTAAATTAGCAAATGAGCTTGGTATCAAAAAACAAGCTTCCTTATATTTTGATAGCTTACAAACCAGCATGAGAATTTTGGAATTTCCAGGAACTCCTACAACAATGGTGGTCCAAAAGAAAAATGTCCTATTCAAAGAATACGGATACACCAAAGAAAACTGGTCCAAAATGATTTCCGTTCTGGAAAATAGGAGATAATCTTTTGGAAGATTTTTCTGTAAAGTCGGGGAGTCGGTTATTAGTTGACTTTCATGCGAATATCGGTAACCGATCTCGCGCTGTTGGAACTCCTACAAAGAGCGATTTTTTTAAAATTGCTTGTGTTCTATTACTTCTCCTTTTCTCCAACTTTGAACTTTTCTCTAAAGAAAATTCAGTCCAGAAGATCTATATTCATAAACTCAAATTAGAGGCCGGCGTTCCGAAATATTTAGAAAGCAGATTTAGAAATGGGATCATCAATTCCATATTAAAAAATTTTGAAGGAAAATTTAATATAGCCGACGATGAATCTTTGGCAGCGCTTCTAAAACAAGTAGAGTTAAATCAAAAGCTAAACTGTAGTGACGAGATCTGTATGAAACAGATCGCAGATGCGATCGATGCCGATGAACTGATATCGGGCACAATTTTTCCTTCAAATAAAGGTTATAAGATCAATTTAAGATCTCAAAAAAGAGACTCGGTTGCATTAACTTACACGATCAAGACTTCTTTTGATCTGGAATTTCCGGAATACCAAATCGATTATTATTCTTCCGAAGCAGGACGTAAACTAATTGATCCAAGATATGCGATCAATTTTGCAGCAGCGTTTCCTGGAGCAGTGGAGAAGGTAGAATTTCCCAGTTTTAAGGTCCAAGACGATAAAACTGGAGAGATCAATGTTCTAAATTTCAAAATAGAAGACCAAGGCGCTAAAAGCTTTATAGAGACTATCCGGCCAAAACTTTCCAAAGCAGACGAGCTAGTAAAAGAAAAACTCTATGAGAGATCCATTCCAGAATACGTGGATACATTAAACGCATTGGAACAGAGACTTTCTGATAGATCCAAAACGGAGATGTCGGATTATCTAAAAAATATCCGAGCCAAAATATCAAATTCCTATTTTCTAATATATAAGGATAAGTTTTCAGAGATGGACTTATCCGCTCAGAAAGGTGGAGAAGTCTCTTTTCTACAAAAATTAACTGAGCAATATAAGGACCTTAAAAAAGAATATACTACCAAAACGCCTTTTTCTTTTCGTTTGGCTGAATTTGAAAAGGCATTAGATGATAGAATAGAAAAACTGAATTTTCTTATCTTCGGTCTCCAAGAAAAAGAAGGAGACAGACTCTATGCAGATTTCGATTTTACAGGAGCTATCTTAAATTATAGATCTGTTCGAAGCGAACTTATCAAATTAAAGTCCGGGCCGGAATCTTCCGCATTAAAAGCAAGAGTGGAAAGGAAAATTTTAACTTCTGAAACCACAGGTAGATCCTATCTGCAAAGCAAACTTTCAGGATCGTATCAAAGTTTAGAAAAATCCTTTTTAGCTGAAGCATTAGAATCGGATACGGATCGCAAAAAAAATTATCTAGAGAAGATAGGAGAAGGTTTCAAACAGATCCTGGAAATTTTAGCCAGATCCGAATTTGTTTCAGAAGAACAGATCAAGTATTTCAATCATTTCCGGACCAAGGCGGCTCCTCAGGTAGGCAAAAACTTATTCGATCAGGAAACAGCTGACCTTCTTCTCCATGAAGGAATCGATAAAAAATCGAGGACGCAAGTGGATACATGTATCAAGCTCGGAGCCAATCCGAATTCTATCCAATCCGACTCAGGAAAAAATGCAGCCCAAAGATTAGCGGAAAGTGATACGATCCTGATCAGTCCGGATTCTCTAAAAATTTTGAGGAGCTCCATCAAAACCAACGCTAGTTTGGATTTTGATTTTTTTGAATCCGTCCGCCAAAGAAAAATAGATGATATCAATCGATTTGTATTAAGAGGCTCGGATCCGAACACAAAAGATTATTTGGATAATACTCCTCTTCATAAGTCCGCAGGTTTCGGATATTTTGAAGTATCTTCACTTCTTTTACAGATCGGAGCGGAATTAAATTCCAAAAATGGAGAAGGTGAAACTCCACTGCATAGAGCGGTACTTCATGGTTTCTATGAGTTATGCACTTTGTTTTTAAGATCAGGGGCAGATCCAAATGCAACTCGAAATGACGGAATGACTCCTTTACATTTAGCTGTCCAATTTCCTGAGATCACAAGATTACTTTTGCAAAGAGGATCCGATCTGAACATGAAAAACGACGAAGGTTGGACGCCCGTTCATAAGGCAGCAGAAAGTGGAGATCCGGAGTCCTTAAAACTTTTGATCCAAGCAGGGGCAAGAGTAAATGAAAAAGATAATATCGGTTGGACTCCTATGGACTGGGCAGTCCAAAAGAATCGATATGAAAATCCAAATATAGTTAAGATCTTAAAAAAAGCAGGAGCAGAATGCCAGGTGAACTGTGTGGAGTAACGCAGTACGCTTTTTAAACGTTATAGATCGATTTAAGTTTCTGGAATACTTTTGGAATATTCTTCCGGGCTTTTGCCGACCATTCTTTTAAAATCTTTTATGAAATGAGCTTGGTCGTAATATCCCAACTCCAATGCTAACTCAACCCAGTCCGTATCTTTGGTAATTCTATCTAGGATCTCGAACATTCTATAACGATTGATTACCCACTTTGGACCGACTCCCACATATTGGTTGAAGATACGTTGTAAAGATCGTTTATTCATTCTAGAAAGTTGGACCATATCTTCTACTTTCAAGATAGATCTATCGTTAGATACTTTTTCGATTAGTTCATTGATCCAAGTGATGGTTTCGTCTTCTTCCGGAAGTCTTTCGTATAAAGAATTTTCCGCAAATTGCACAAGATCGGATTCTGAATCCAGTTCGAATACTTCTCTTTCTAACGGTTCTGTTGGAATTCCGAAAACATCTTCTATTCGAATTGTTTTATCTGTGATCTCTGAAAGTGATTTTTTATAAAATGGGTAGAAGGCACCAGGTCTAAATTTAATCCCGAATACGCGACCTTCTCCTTCTAACCTTTGTGCGAATCTTCCGCTCACTACTCCGAAAATTTTGGTGTTATTTTTTTCAAAGACCAAATGAACGGAAGGATGAGGAAGATTTTCTTGGACCATTGGTCCTGCTTCTCTCATGTCCCAACGAACAGACCAATAATGTTCCACAAAAAAACTTAATCCCTGAGAAGGAGCACTTCTGGTTAAACTCCAATTCTCTCCTGTAATGGATTTGATGATCCCTCTAGGTTTGTTTAAGTCTGTTTTCAAGATCGGACCCCGGACTTATTTCTTTCAAATTCTCCTCGTTTGTCGCGTTTTTACAATCTTTTTGTTTAGTGCTCTGCTATTCTTCTGTTTATAAAAACGAGGGACAAGGTCAATCGGATCGACTTCAGGAGACAATATGGAAATCAAATATGAAATTTATATAGCAGCCAAACCGGAACAAGTTTGGAACATTCTAGTTTCAAAAGAAGAAAGTAGCAAAATTTTTCACGGATGCGGGATCGAATCCGATTTCAAAACAGGAAGTAAGTATGCATACGTCGGTCCCGGACCTTCAGGGGACAAAACAGTTCATGTAGAAGGAAAAATTTTAGAAATTGTTCCGAATAAAATTCTATCCATGACTCTTTTGGTCGGATCGGTATACGGAGAACATTATAAAAACTTTGAATCCAGGACAGTTTATACTTTAGAGCCTTACGGTAAGTTAACCAGGTTAAAACTAGTAAACGATCAAATAAAAGAAGGAGATCCTTCTTACGAACGTTCAGCAGATGGAGGTTGGGCGAGAGTTTTATCTTCTATTAAAAGTTTAGCGGAAACAGGAAAACCTTTAGATCTTCCCATGGGAGAAGGTTCATAACCTATTTTTAAGGGCGAATGATAGAATTGGGGAATTCAATCCGCTTTTTCGAAAGTGTTTTTGAATTTCTCCAAATCCGCTTCTAAAATTTTGCGGATCCAATCCGGAATAGGAATGGATGTTTTGTTTCTATGATCGTACGAAACCTGGACGGTTTTCGCCTTAGTAAAAATTTCCTTAGTTTCCGTATGTCGTATCAAAGAAGTAAAGTCCCAAGACTTATTTCCTATCTTAGAAACACAGGTCCAAACTTCTATCGGATGAAATAGTTCCACTGCTTTGAACATATCCACTTCCATTCTAGCAAGTAAGAACGGAACATCGTAGATATCTCTTGTATTAAACTTTTTAGAACAATAATCCACTCTTCCTATTTCAAAATAGGACATGTATCTAGCATTGTTTACATGAGCAAAAGGATCCAAATCGTTCCATCTGGTTTGGATCGGAGTGATAATCATATTAAAATTGTTTTAAGAATCTCAGATTGCCTGAATGCAAATAGCGGATATCGTGGATCCCGTATTTCATCATCACCAATCTATCAAGCCCGAGCCCAAATGCGAACCCGGTCCATTCTTTAGGATCTAAACCGTTCAATTCGAGAACATTTGGATGGACCAATCCGCAAGGCATCAATTCCAACCAACCGGATTGTTTACATACGGAACAACCGCTTCCGCCGCAAACCTGGCAATTGATATCCAGCTCGAACGCAGGCTCTACGAATGGAAAAAATCCAGGTCTAAGTCTAGTCTTTACTTCCTTCTCGAAAACTCGTGAAAGTAGGACTTCCATCGTATAAAGCATATTACCTGCAGAGATATCTTTTCCTACGACCATACCTTCTATCTGATAAAAGCTGGTTTCATGAGAAGCGTCTACTTCTTCGTAACGGAATACTCGTCCAGGTCCAATGATCTTGAAAGGAGGTTCCAATTTTCTTAATGCACGGACTTGGATAGCGGAAGTATGTGTGCGGAGAAGATTTCCGTTTTCCAAATAAAAAGTATCCTGCATGTCTCTCGCAGGGTGATCATCCGTAAAATTTAAAGCGCCAAAATTATTAAAATCCGTTTCTACTTCCGGTCCATCCCAGATCTCGAAACCCATCGAGGTGAAAATGTCCTCGATCTCATATTGTATTTTTGTAATAGGGTGTAAAGTGCCAGGCTCGTTTTCTCCCAAGGGACGAAGAACATCGAACCATTCTTTTTCGGACTGTTCTTTAAAACCTTTGGTCTTGAGATTTTCTCTGGTTTTGGAAACGATCTCTTCCAGGCTTTTAGATAAGTCGTTTGCCTTTTGACCGACGGTTTTCTTTTCTTCGATAGATAAAGAAGCCAAGTTTTTAAGTACTGAGGTAAGTTTTCCTTTTTTGCCCAGATACTCATTCTTGTTTTTGTCTAGATCCGCTTCGTTGACGGAAGATCCGATCAAACGATTTGCTTCTTCAAAAATTTTGTCTAATTCTTCCGATAGATTCATTTTCTAGATCCGACCAGTTCCTTCAAAGAAGGATAAATTCCGCCGAAAGCCCCATTGGACATCGCTAGGATCAGGATTTTATCCTTCTCGAATTGGGGAAGGATTTTCCGAACTTTCAGGACCAAATCCTTGGGATCCTTACAGTAAAATGGAAGGGTGCCTGAATGTTTTGGAAGTTTCAAGATGAGCTTTTTCACGTCCAAACGGTTATCCTTAGAGACCTTTTTCAGATTATAAATTTCAGTGATCATAGTCACAGCGGAACCTTTAAACGCAAAAGAATATTCCTTTTGGAAAACGTTTCTGTGAGAAGTAGCGCTTCTTGGCTCAAATAAACTGATAATTTTAAAACCTGGAAATCTTTGCTTAACAGAGCGGATCGTTTCTTCGACAGCCACGGGATGATGAGCAAAGTCCTCGATCAGAATACTTTTCGCAGACTCGAATAAGATCTCTTGCCTACGTTTTACTCCTGGGAAGGATTCCAATGCATCTAGTAGTTTTTCCTTCGCTTTAGGAATATTTTCTTTTTTTAATATCTCTTCGCAGACCCTGAGAGCAACTTCTGCGTTTCTATAATTATGATTTCCAAAAAATCCTGGTCGAAGAAGTCTTTGTCCACTATACAATTCCCCCTTCTTCCAAGTGAGAATAGAGTCCCTCTTATTAAATTCGAATGCTTCCGATTTAGCGAATTTGGAAGCTTCTCCGCAAATCCTTTTTAGATTTGGAGCTCCGGCCCAGTAATATACTTTTCCATTCCCAGGCACAAGTCTCAGCAACCTGGAGAACATCGTTTCGATCTCTCCAATATCCTTGAAGATATCTGCATGATCGAAATCTAATGCGTTCAACACAGCATAAGTAGGTCTATAATGTAAAAACTTAGATGCCTTATCGAAGAAAGCAGTATCATACTCATCTCCTTCGATTACGAAATAATTTCCGTCTGTAAATTCGAAACCTGGAAATCCGTCCTTACGAATTCCACCTACGAATAATCCGGGATTTAATCCAGTTTCCTTCAGCAAATGATGGATCAAAAATGTGGTAGTGGTTTTGCCGTGAGTTCCAGCCACCACTACTACTTTTTTTCCGGCAAGAATATATCTTTCTAATGCGGCAGACATGGAAACATATTCCAATCCGGAATTTAGGATTTCTTCTACTTCAGGATTACCTCTAGAGATTGCATTTCCGACTACGATTAGATCCTTACCTTTGACTCTCTCCGCATCAAAACCTTCCGAGTAAGGAATTCCCCACTCTTTTAATTTGTCAGACATTGGAGGATAAACTCCGGCGTCGGAGCCGGAAACTTCATGACCTAGACTTCTTAACATAGAAGCCAGGTTCCCCATTGCGATCCCGCCTATCCCTATCAGATGGATTTTCAATTTAATAAGGTCCTAATAATATTATAAATAAATACAAAGACTAACGAAATACTTAAAAGATAAGCGCTCCCAAAAAGGAAGAATATAAGGATTTCTTTAGAGTCTACACCGCTTACTCGTTTCATTCCGATATAGGAAAGATAAATAGAATACAAAAATGAAATTCCTATCAGTCCTAAGTTGATCGGACTTGGTAAGATCCAAAATACAGAAGAAGCGGAGAATGCTAAAAATGCAAGGGTCAAAACATCCGCAGCCGGATAATTCTCCCCTTTTGTTCGATCTACTTTTCTATAAAAGACTCGGACAACATCATATTGTGAAACTACTAAGAGTAAAACAGGATAGATGATTAGAGAAGTGATGACCCCGGAGAATGGATTAAAATCTACCTCATCTCCGAAGACTAAGTCTAAAATTATTTTGATCAGGTTACCGGCAATTTTGGAAATCGGGGCAAGCACCCAAAGTGCATAATGTAACCTTAATAGTTCCTTTCTACCCAGAGAAGCATTTCTAAGATATAGATCGAAAGCTTCCGTAGGAGCTCTAAAAATTTTCTCTAAGAGTGAAAGCTTGGACTTTTCTACTTCTGTGAGTTCCGAATTCGGTGTGATCAAAAACATTATTTTTTCCGAGAAGTATTTCCAGGTTTAGCTTTATCAGCTTTTACAATTGCCTTTGCGTTTTTGATCGCATTAGCCGCAGCCGAGATCTGAGCAAACGCATTCGCTATTACATAAACCGGAGGTTCTTTAAAATTAGAATTTATAATTCTGATCACGGGAGTTAGCTTTTTATCTCCTATGCTTGTTTCCTTATGAAAACGATATACGATCTCGTTCCCATCTGAAATCAAAACCTTTACACTTGCTAAAGAAAATTCGGACTTCTCCGCGCCTGGAGCCAGAATATTTCCGATACCAAAACCTGCACCATTCTCATCATCCGGAAAAGTTTCTACCTTCAAACCGGTCATGAATCTGTATAGATCCTCTCCAAGCTTAGGTTCTAGTAAAATGATCTCACCTGAAAGTCTGCGCCAAAAATTCTTTTTAATGCTATTAGATTCGAAAGGAGTATTATCGATACGGATAGAAATACCATTCTCGTCTATATAAGAAATTTCTTTTACATATTCCTTATTCAAGGTCAGAATACTTTTTTGACGAAATTCCTGAGGACCTTTTTGGAATCTATCGAATAGAAAAGAAGAAGAAGTTAGAATATTCCGGATCGGACCTTCATGCAAGATCACTCTTGTAGAACCCAAAGAATGTTTTTTCCCGATCCTTAAAGTTTTGGAAACATTACCTGAATAAAAAACTAACTTAGGAGAATCTTCTCCAAGTTGTAAGGATTCCTTAATTTGGATTCCTTCTAAAATTTCTTCCGTTCCTTTTACTCTATAAGTCCCGAAATCTCTGACGGTATTTTCAGAATTATAACCGCCTTCGTATTCAATATCTTTGCCGGTTTCAGCATCTTTGTTTAGTACTGTAAAAAATTTTTCTCCCTTCTTGATCCCCTCTTTTACAGAGATCGTAAAAGGTTTAGAATAAAATTTATCTCCGGTTCTTTCTACCCATTGTTCGCTAGGAGGATAGTATTCGATACGATCTAAAGAAAGTTTCCAGTATTCAATCTCCGTTGCATCTTCCTTTGTTTTTTCCAGAAGGAAGAATGCCAGAAATAGTAAAACGACTATTAAACCGAGTAGATAGAGTTTATTTCGCATCTTTCTGTCCGGCCTTTCTTCTTTTAATCACGTAGATGGATCCAAGACCTGCAATGAGTCCAGGGAATAAGAACATTCCCAAGATCCAAACCGCTCTTTTTTGTCCGTCTGTTAAGGAAACAGTTTCGATCTCTTCTTTTTTAGGAGCGATCGCAGGAAGACTAACGTCTTGGTACATCCAAGTTACTGAAGCACCGGCGAGTTCATAATTCGCTTCGTACGGAATATATTGATTTGTGATCCAGGAAGTTCCGGAATAGATTACGATCCTTCCTTCGTCTTCTGACTTTGATTCTGGTAAAGTAGTTGGAGGTGCATTCGGATCTGAAGGAGGAATTACAGGAGCAGCCGACTTGGTTTTTAACACCAAAGCGATCGGAAGATTCTTTTTCTCCTCTTCCTTCTCTTGTTTTCCGTTCCCATTTTTATCTAGGTAAACATCTCCACCTGTTTCCAAAAGAATAGAAGCGTCTAATTTTATGTCGGAAGGATTTGCAGTAGGTTTCTGCTCGAAATATCCTCCATAAGGAAATACGATCCCGGTATCTTTTTTAGAAAGAGATTCTTCGATAGCATGATCTCTAAATGTTTTGGTAAGGATCAAACCGGGAGCCCTGCTTGGACTTTGAGAAAGATTACCTTTTGCAAAAGAATAACCTGCGGCTTCTAATAACCAATCGAAACTTTCTGCGCCTCTTTGCTCGATCGTGATAAAAAGTTTTCCCTTCTTCTTAAAAACAAAATCTAAAATGGAAGTTCTTGCTTCCGGAGAGAATGGAACAGTTGGTCCTGCGATAACTAAAAATTCTGCGTCATCAGGGATTTTGGGCGGCCAGTTGTTCTGAAAACCAATCCCAGTGGATTTAAAATTCAAAAAAGATAATGCATCTGCAAAACGAACTAGTTTTTCGTTCGGAAGGTTTTGGAAAGTTTGGGAATACCTTTCTCCATTCGCTTCCGTGAAGTATACCTTTCTTTCTTTAGTGGTAACATTCATAAATGCTTGGACCAATCTTCTTTCCAGATCTTCCAACTCGGACTTATCTTTAACGCCTACCTTTTGTTCAGGATATGGCCCTGCAGTTGCGCCGGCTTTACGATAACGTATCAAAATATTTCCGTTGGAAACTTGTCCGAATTCTGCGATCTCATCCAACTCCACATCAGCATTGATGAATTTTACTTTGAATCCAGGATGAATAGATACCAATTGGCTGAGTAAAATTTCCAGATCGGGACGGATCCTTTTTAGGGCCAAAGAAGAACTTCCGTCGGCGTTTCGAGCAGTGCTATCCAATGGACGGGGATAAAAAGCGATTACGTCTACTTCTGCGCCATCCGGAATTTCCTTTAAGATCTTTTTGGCTTCGATAGAGAAGGAATGAACTCCCTTGGAGCTTAGATCGAAATTATGATTTCTCATTACGGAAATATAATTTGCTAATATTAAAATAAGAAGAAGTATCCCTGTTCCAAGGAAAAAGTCCCTAACAAGACTTTGCTTTCTTCCCTTAAGACTGGATTGATTCTCAAAAGAACTTCTTTCCCATTCTCTTAATATTCCTAAGAATACACTTCCTAATACGAATAGAACCAAGAAAACTAAAAGGAATTCTCTCAAGTTTGTGATCCAAACTGGAGCAGTCCCTCCTTTTTGGAGAGAAAGGTCTTCTAAATAAACACGAAGGAAATAAATTCCTAAAGATAGAATTCCAAGTCCGGAAGAGATGAGTAAGTTGATTTCTTTATCTTCTTTTTTGGAACCTATATAAGATAAAAATCCGGAACCAGCGATGACAGAAAGTACGATAATTGAAGTCGCCCATCTAAGCCCCGCATTCGAAAAAGATTCATAAACCGGGAAAAAAAGTAATAATAATACGATCGATGCCCAGGAAAGAATTCTGGAAATTAGATTTGATTTCATCCTCTCCATCTCCTAGATTCCAAAACTTTTACGGTCAGATACAAAAAGAAGATCGTTCCGCTGATAAAGAAAACAGTACTGCTCAAAGGGAGCACTCCTTTCGAAAAGCTGATAAAGTGAGTGAATATATGCAAATGGAACAAAACGCTTCGAGTCGCAGCATCGAATAAATGCGAGAAATAGCCGATCACCCAAAGAGTTAATAAGATCGCGATAGAGATCAAAAGAGAGATCATTTGGTTTTTTCCCAAACTAGATCCGAACAAACCTACTGCAAAAGTAAATAGTCCGAGTAGAAACACTCCTATAGTTCCGGAAGCGACTATGTATAAAGGTGCTTTCCAAAAGAAATATAAGAAAAGAGGAAAAAGTCCATCCACTGCGACAGAAATGATGGCACACACAAATGTTCCGAACAAGAACTTACCTACTACGATTTCCAAATCTGAAATAGGAGCAGTAAATAGGAACTCCAACGTTCCTCTGTTTTTTTCCTCCGTGATAGAGCCCATTGCAACAATCAACATCGCGATCAACATCGTGCTCATGAAGGAGATAAAAGTGATGATTGTGGTTTCGGTGTAATTCGTCCCCGAGTTAAAATTCAGGATCAATACGAATAATGAATTTAAGAACGCAGTCCCACCTAAAACCAAAGGAGCCAAATAGGTACCAAAAAATACCCTGACTTCTTTCCAGAAGATCCATTTAATATTTCGAAACATGAATTAAACCTTGTTCATAAAGATTTGTTCTAAAGTCACATCCTGCTTACGAATAAATTCAGGCAGAATGCCGGAGGAAGAAATTCCGGAATATAATTCTTCTTTAAACTTCCTTTCGGAAGAAGTGTTTATCAGAAAAGTTGAACCTACTGAATCTTCTCCTACGAATTTGAAAGTCGCGCCCGATTTGCTCGCGATGCCATTCAGATAGGCTTCAGTTTCAGATCTGGATTTTCCCGATAAAGTTACTTCTAGACCGGAAAGATTTTCCATCTCCCTTTCCAATTCCTGGCGATCACATTGGTATACCAATCTTCCTTTATGTAGGAAAAGGAACCGATTGCAGGTTTTGTAAACTTCAGGAAGGATATGGCTAGAAAGAAGAATTGTATGATTTTCTTTCAAACCGTGAATTAAATTACGAATTTCTACTATTTGTTTCGGGTCCAAGCCGGAAATAGGTTCGTCCATAATAATAATTTCAGGATTTCCTAAAATAGCTTGAGCGATCCCCACTCTCTTTCTGAATCCAAGTGAAAGTGTTTCGATCACCTTCTCCTTCACTTGTGTAAGATCGGTAAGACCTAAAACTCGATTCAGTTCGGAAGAAATATCTTCTTCCGAGATCTGTTTAATCCTAGCTGCGAAAGTGAGATACTCTATCACAGTTAATTCCGGATAAAGAGGAGGAGTTTCCGGAAGATAACCTATCTTCTTCTTTACATCAATAGGATGTTCGAATGTGTTCAGTCCGTTGAACTCGCATAGTCCGTCGGTTGCCATCAAGTAACCGGTGAGTATCCGGATCGTGGTTGTTTTTCCCGCACCATTAAGGCCA
This sequence comes from Leptospira hartskeerlii, assembly GCF_002811475.1. Lineage (NCBI taxonomy): Bacteria > Pseudomonadati > Spirochaetota > Leptospiria > Leptospirales > Leptospiraceae > Leptospira > Leptospira hartskeerlii. Next base: position 379,996 of record NZ_NPDL01000004.1, on the reverse strand, counting down.
AGCAAGCCTACAATCTCTCCCTCTTTGAGTTCGAAATTCAGGCGATCAATGGCTAATTTCTCTCCGTAAAATTTGGAAAGGTTCCTTACTTTTATCATATTGTTTTCTGTCCGGTCCTACCGGAGATTGGAAGATATTTCTAATTAGAAGGGTTTCGGAAAGAATAACCTCATGCGGACCCGACTAGGTCAATCATTTTCCCGGAGAAAGGCCAAACCAAAAGGTTTTAAGGGATCTCACGGGAATTATAGGATGTTTAGTGGAACGGTCGTTCTTTACGAACGCCATTCAGGACGAAAAAGCTCTTTAAAAAAGAATTGCGACCCAAGGCTGGAAAGAAAAGCATCTTCTAACGACTTATAACAAGGCATAGTATGGCAGTAGCAAACTTTTTGAACGAAGCAAAAACTCAAGGCAATAAACTATTTTTGCAATTCGGAGGCCAGGGTTCTCCTTGGTTGAAGGAACTTTCTAAACTTTACGAAACAGATCCTTCTTTAAAAGAATTATTTGATACTGCTTTCAAAGCTCTAGCAGAAGAAGTTCCTAGCTTAAGAAAAGATATCATCTCTCAAGGATACGATTTCGAATCCTGGATCAAAAACCCTGAATCTGCTCCTGACGAAAACTATCTCTGCAGCGCTACAGTTTCCATCGTAGGTATCTTCCTCACACAAACAGCAAATTACGTCTCTTTAGTTAATAAAGGTTTCGCAACTTCCGAACTTATCGCAAACGCTGCGGGAGCAACCGGTCATAGCCAAGGGATCATTCCTGCAGTATTGATCGCATTAGGAAAAGAAGGCGCCGACTTCTATAAAGAATATACTAAATTTTTGAAATTCGTTCTATATCTTGGATACAGAGCTCAGGAACTTTACGGGATTTTTAATCCTTCTGAAGAAGTTCTAAAAGGTAACGAAGAGATCGGAGACAAACAGCCTGCTCCAATGGTTGCAGTTATCGGCTACACCGCTGCTGAACTTTCTGAAAGAGTTCAAAGCACAAATGCGGAACTTGGACTCAGCGGAACTAAAGCAATTTATGTTTCTCTATTCAACACTCCTGATTCGAATATCGTTTCCGGAAATCCGGAAGCCCTTCTTGCTTTCCGTAAAAAGTTCAAAGCAGAGATGGATGAGAAAAAAGTAAAATTCGTCTATTTGAGAACTACCGCACCTTTCCATTGCCCGATCATGGATGAGACTGAAAAGACTGTTCCAAAAGATATGGAAAGGATCGGATTCAGCTACAAAGGTTCCGATTTAAAGATCCCGGTTTATTCTATCTTTGACGGAAGAAACTATCAGAACGAAGCGGACATCAGCTTACCTCTATTTAGAGAAGTTTTGATCAAAGCTCTTCATTGGGATAAAGCGACTACTACCTTCGTTAAAACTCCTAAGTTAGTCGGTATCGATTTTGGACCAAGTGTTGTTTCTCAAAAATTAACCCAAGCAAACTTGGGAACTTCTGAAAACAAGATTTATAGCGCATCCAGTCCGAAAGACATCAAGGTACTTTTGGCTTAAACTTTTCCCATCGGAAAAGAAAAGACTCCGCTATGGATTCGGTTCCTAAATTACTAAGAACCTCAATTCGGCGGTTGTCTTTTCTCTTTCCGGAATCTCTCAGACGAAAACTTTTATTCGATGTTCTGGCTCCTTATCGAGAAAAAGAACTTCCTCTATTAGGAAGATCCGCTTTTCAAACTGGACAACATTGTGAATTACAATTTTGGAAATTCCTAAAGGAACCGAATCACGAATTCGATATTTCCAATCAGTTCATTTCCCCCAAACAAAAATCCTTACTCAAAGATATTGCAGGCAATCTTTTCCTCGATGCAAAACATGCAGGATATAAAGACGCTAAAACCAGATCTTACTTAGATTCAAAACAACCCGTCAAAGGTGCCTGCGTCAGAACAAAATTTTTCGATACCAGAGCTGACTTTCTAATTCCATATGAAGAAGGTTGGCAGGTAATTATCGTCAAAGCTTCTTCCTCAGCCAAAAGAACTCATATCTCGGAACTTTCATTTATCAGAATGGTTTTGGAAGAAGCAGGTTATAAGGTACATTCTACCCAAGTATGGACTGTAAGTTCCGATTATTCGTATACTGGAACCGAAATAGATCCGAATCGACTATTCCACAAAAAGGACTGTAGTAAGGAAACTTTAGCGAATCTCGAAGATACCAAAGAAAAAGCCTACAAACTTCTGGAAGTATTAGAAAATGATAAAATTCCTTCTACTACCTTCTCCAAACATTGCGAACATCCCAGAAATTGTACCCATCCCGAATCCTGTTATTCGGATTCTCCTCCTGGCGATCTATTTACTCTGAGAGAAGGAAAGGAACTCACTCTTACGCTTTGGAACCAAGGTATTCGAAATCTATCCGAAGTAGAACCTGATTCCGAATTTACTTATCGACAAAAAATCCAAGTAGAAGCGGTAAAAACTGGAAAAGAATATTTAGATCGGGATGCGCTCGTATCCTATCTAAATCAGTTAAAGTTTCCTTTATATTGTTTGGACTTTGAGACCATTAATCCACCTGTGCCTGTCTACAAGGATACACATCCATTCCAGCATGTACCTTTTTTATATTCATTGCATGTGATCCGGAAAGACCTGAATGAAGAACCGGAAGAATATATCTACTTGGATGATCATGATAATGATCCAAGATTCGGCATCTTAGAATCGCTTTCCTCTCATATCAAACCGGGAGGCACCATTCTCGCATTCAATGATAGTTTCGAAAAACGTTGTCTAAAAGAATCAGTCCAAGCTTATCCGAAATTTAAAGAATGGTTCCAGTCCATAGAACACGACTTTTCGGACCTAGCAAAACCATTTTGGGACTACCATTATTATCATCCCGCCCAAGCAGGAACTACTTCTTTAAAGGTTGTTCTTCCTGTTCTCACCGGCGCGAATTATAAGGAACTTGCGATCAACGCCGGCCATATTGCTAACTCCGAATTTTTAAGGATCAAAACGGAGAATGTTTCGGAACAAGAAAAGAAAAGAGTAGAGTCCGACTTGATCGCGTATTGCAAGATGGATACCTATGCTTTAATTCTCATTCTTAGGGCTTTAGCGGAGAAGTTAAACTGGCCCGAAAAATTATGACAATTCCTTCCGAATCGATTCTTAATAGAGGAATTCCAACCAAAATCGGACTTGTCGGGAGGGGTCCAGCGAATTCCCTATCCTTAGAATGGCGGCTCAAAAGAACATAAAGAAAATCGTATTAGCATATTCCGGCGGATTGGACACATCCGTAATTCTTACCTGGCTAAAGGAAACCTATGGCTGTGAAGTGGTGGCATTCACCGCAGACGTTGGCCAGAAAGAAGAGCTCACAGGCCTGGAAGAAAAGGGGATCAAAACCGGAGCCTCCAAAGTTTATATAGAAGATCTTCGTTTAGAATTCGCAAGGGACTTTATCTATCCCGCCATCCAAGGAAATGCGATCTACGAGATGAGATACTTGCTCGGAACCTCTTTAGCAAGGCCATTGATCGCAAAAGCGATGGTAGAAGTCGGTAAAAAAGAAGGAGCAGATGCATTCGCTCACGGCGCGACTGGAAAAGGAAACGACCAAGTTCGTTTCGAGTTGGCATTCAAGTCCTTGGCTCCCGAAAAAGAAATTATAGCTCCTTGGAGGACTTGGTCCTTCGGAGGAAGAGCCGACCTAATAGAATACGCAAAATCAAAAGGCATTCCAGTACCTGTAACAGCTTCCAAACCATACTCCATGGACAGGAACCTGATGCATATTTCCTACGAAGGTGGAATATTAGAAGATCCTTATAGAGAACCGAACGAGGATATGTTCCTTCTTACTGTTTCTCCGGAGAAGGCGCCTGATTCTCCTGAATATGTAGAACTCGACTTCGTTGAGGGAAATTGCGTAGCAGTAAACGGTAAGAAAATGGATCCTTACCAAGTAGTGGATACTCTAAATACGATCGGTGGAAAACACGGGATCGGAAGAGTGGACATCGTTGAGAATAGACTCGTAGGAATTAAATCCAGAGGTGTTTACGAAACTCCGGGCGGGACAATTCTATTCCATGCACATAGAGACTTGGAATCCATCACTATAGACAGAGACACACAACATCATAAAGATAAATTATCCGCAGAATTTGCTGAGTTGATCTATAATGGACATTGGTTCTCTTCTAGAATGGCTGCAGTTAGAGCATTTATCTCTGAAACTCAAAGATTCGTAACCGGAACAGTAAAGGTGAAACTATATAAAGGAAACTGCATCATTGTAGGAAGAAAATCCTCCGTTTCACTTTACAATCCTGAAATGGCAACTTTCGAAAAAGAAGAACTTTACAACCAAAAAGACGCCGAAGGTTTTATTAACTTATACGGACTTCCCGCAAAAGAAGCTGCGAGGCTGCGAAGAAAATGACAAGAATTGCTGTTTATCCTGGCTCCTTCGATCCTTTGACTAGAGGACATTTGGACATTCTCCAAAGGTCTGTAGGTCTATTCGACAAAGTGATCATAGGTGTCGCGGTAAACTCCAATAAAAGTCTTCTTTTTTCCATAGAAGAACGAGTAGAATTCATTAGAGAAGCGACCAAGGGTTGGGACAATCTGGAAATAGACACTTTCGAAGGATTGACAGTGGACTATTGCAAAAAGAGAGGAGCCAAAAGTATCATCAGAGGACTTAGAGCAGTCACCGATTTTGATTACGAATATGCTATTTCTCTAATGAATAAAAAGCTCGCTCCGGAAGTAGAAACAATCTTCCTAATGTCCTCAAACGACTATTCTTTCGTATCTTCTACAATCGTAAAAGAAGTGGCAAGACATGGAAGGGATGTATCCGCTCAAGTCCCGGATCACGTAAGCAAAGCATTACTTAAAAAATTATACCACAAGTAACTAAGGAATAAAAATGGCTAGAACATTTATCATGATCAAACCCGACGGAGTGAAAAACAAACATGTCGGCGATATCCTACAAAGGATCGAAAAAGAAGGATTCAAAATTTTAGGACTAAGATACCTTAAACTTTCTTTAGAAGACGCAAAACAATTCTATAAAGTGCATTCCGCTCGTCCTTTCTATAATGACCTTTGCAACTATATGTCTTCCGGACCGATCGTTGCTGCTGCTCTGGAAAGAGACAATGCTGTTCAACATTGGAGAGACGTGATCGGAGCTACCGATCCTAAAGAAGCTGCTGCAGGCACAATTAGAGCATTATTTGCAGAAAGTAAAGAAGCAAACGCAGTGCACGGTTCTGACTCGGACGATAACGCTGCATTAGAGATCAGCTTCTTCTTTAAAGGAAACGAACTGTTCTAATAGAACCGATCTTCCCTTTTATAGACCCGGTGTCCCCAAAAAGACCACCGGGTTTTTTATTATTATCTTCTAATATACTACAACCTAACACTCGTTCTATATAAGAACCTTCTATGACCGACGTTCTTGTCGGAGAAAAAAATCCGGATTATAACGAATTTTTCTTGTACTTTTTGGAAATATCTTTCTCTATTTTTCCTACGTAGGCGAAATAAAACCACCATTTCAGCCGAATCTAATAATATGAACGCAGCTACCAAAGAGCAAATCATCAAGCACAGCCGTATCATAGAAAAATACAGAACGAAGGATACTTTGTTCGACGGCTCCCCGGATTGGATGGACGACGTTTTGGAAGTGATCTACTCCCAAGACGATTTTATAGCGGAAAAACCCGATATAGATCTGGATATAGAGTGATCTAATCCTTCGTCTTTTGAAAGTTCTTTAGGCCGGAGCGACCGCTCCGGATTCTCTTAAAATTTTCAATATCTCTGGTCTACAACTTCCACAACCTGTTCCAGCACCAGTCTTTTCAGAAACAGTCTTAAGATCGCAGACTCCATTTCGGATCTCTTCTTCTATATTACCTTTTCCTACTCCATTACAAGAACATACCAATGCACCTATTGGAGGTTTTAGCGGAGAAGATCCCGTCAAAAGTCTATCTCTCTTATCTCCTAGCTCAATACCGGAGGAGATCATTGCCTTGAATTCGGAAAACTCGGACTTGTCTCCTACCAAGATTGCTCCAACCAAACGATCTCCTTTGATAATACATTTTTTATAGCGGCCCTTTCTTTTATCGAAGAATACAATCGCCTCATATTCGGGGCCTGCCTCATCCATTGGAACATCAGGCAATCTTAAAGACACCAATTCCAGTCCGGGGATTTTTAAAAGATTAGAATGCATCGAGCCTGAATAAGAACCGATCTTATATCCATACATATGCCAAGCCGCAAATTCAGCCTGTTCTTCCGTAGCTGCAACAGTTCCATACATTCCTGTAGAATGTTCAGCGACTTCTCCGATTGCATAAATATCCGGATCGCTAGATTGTAAGAAATCGTTCACCATAATTCCGGACTTACAATTAATCCCCGCTTCTTTTGCTAGTTCCAAATTCGGGACCGTTCCTACTGCGAATACAATCCCGTCCGGACGAATGCTGGAACCGTCTCTGAATTTTACGCTCTCCAATCTTTCTGATCCATACACTTTAGAAATTTCGGTATCAAATAAGATCTGGATCCCTCTTGCTTCTACTTCTCTTCGCAAAATTTCCGCGGAGATCTCATCCAACTGTTTGGACATCAATCGATCCGTTCTTACAAGAACAGTCACATTTACATTCAAAGTTCTTAATGCAGCTGCAAGTTCTAAACCTAGCAACCCTCCTCCCACAATCAACGCATGAGTATTTGGAACAAAAAATCCTTTGATCCGATCGGCATCGTTTTTGGAACGAAGACTGAAGATCCCAAGCATCTTCTCGGGAATATATTTAGGAATAGAAGGCCTACTACCGGTTGCGATAATCAGTTTATTATAAGAATACGTGTTTCCCTGGGAATCTCTGACCTTCTTTCCTTCCGGAAGGATCTCTGAGACTGAAATAGATGATTTAACTTCTATATTCCAAGATTCTATCTCTTCTTCACTAACTGCAGATAACTGGGAGAATTGTTTATCTCCGCTGATCAGATCGGGCAATAGAATACGATTATAAAATGGATGTTCTTCCTTGCATAATACAGTGATCTCATCATCCGGAGAGATTGCCCTGAACTTTCTAAGGAACGCAAGAGTTCCGTTACCGCCGCCAATAATCAGGATTTTTTCCTTAGGTTTTTTATAAGGAAGAACTTCTACTGCGGAAATTTTAAATCCTGGCTGTTTGGAAAATGGATCGAACTTTGAGCTTGTAAGATTATTTGCTCTCGCCTCATCATTTCCATTCTTCCTTCCCCAATGCATAGGTAAGAATACGGTCCCTTGTCGGATACTCTCAGTGAGCGTAGCCCTAACTCGAACACTTCCTCTTTCGTTTTTGACTTCTACAATCTGTGATTCTATAATCCCTCTTTCTTTTGCATCAGTCGGATGGATCTCTAGATAAGGTTCTCTTTTATGTTCTTTGAGTTTTCTTACCTTTCCAGTTCGGGTCATTGTATGCCATTGGTCCCTGATCCTGCCTGTAGTAAGAATTAAAGGAAAATCCTCGTTTGTTTTTTCAGAAGTATCTTCCGGTTCTACCGAATGTATTTTTGCTTTTCCACCTGGACGATAAAACTTTCCGTCGGAAAATAATCTTGGAGTTCCCTCATGATCCTTGGAAGGAAACGGCCATTGCACTGATCTTTTTTCTTTTAAGATAGAATAGTCCAAACCTCCGATATCTATATTTGTACCTTTAGTAAGAAGACAATGTTCTAAAAAAACTTCTTCTTCACTTTTATAATTGAAAGAAGCACCGAAACCCATCTTCTCTGCAAACTCTGTTAGTATCCAAGTATCTGCCTTTGCATCTCCTGGAGGATTGAAAATCTTAGGTAGATACGTTATTCGCCTGTCTGAGTTGGTCATGGTACCTTGTTTTTCAGTCCAACCGGCTGCAGGAAGAACATAATGAGCAAATGAAATCGATTCATGTCGATCTGAAATATCTTGGACAACTACTAACTCAGCATTTCGAAGTCCGGCCTCTACAGTCCTTGCATCCGGAAGACTTACGGTTGGATTTGTACAAACAATCCAGATTGCTTTCATCTTTCCGTTCTTTAAGTTTTCGAACATTTCCGTGGCCGAATAACCTGGCTTATCCCGAATAGATTCCACTCCCCAGAAATCTGCTACTTCCTTTCTATGATTTTCATCCGCAAGATTTCTATGGGCTGGCAAAAGATTACATAGGCCGCCTACTTCTCTTCCACCCATTGCATTTGGTTGTCCAGTTAAGGAGAAAGGACCGGACCCGGGTTTGCCGATCTTCCCCGTAATCAGATTCAAATTAATTAACGCTAAATTTTTATTAACTCCAACCACACTTTGATTCAGGCCCATTGCCCAAAGAGTTAAAAATCCTTTTGAATTAGAGATCAGACTCGCCGCTTCTCTGATGGATTCTTCTGAGACTCCGCAAGAGTCCGCATATTCTTTCATACTGATCGAAAAAACTTTTTCCTTTAGTTCTTCGAAGCCTTCCGTATGTGATTTGATAAAATTAGGATCTAAGGAATCCGTCTCTATCAGACTTCTTGCAATTGCATTGAATAATAATATATCGGTTCCAGGTATGATCTGAAGATGTAAGTCTGCACTCTCGCAGCTCTCCGTCTTTCTAGGATCGACCACGATGATCTTGACATTCGGATCTGAATTTTTTCTAGCTTCTATCCTTCTAAAAAGGATCGGATGACACCATGCAGGATTGGCACCCGCTATCAAAAAACAATCTGCAATTTCTATATCGTCGTAAGAAATCGGAACACTGTCCTCACCCAAGGACATCTTATAACCTACGACTGCAGAGCTCATACAAAGCCTTGAGTTCGTATCTATATTATTTGTATTTAAAAAACCTTTGGTGAGTTTATTCACCACATAATATTCTTCCGTCAATAATTGCCCGGAAACATAGAAGCCTACCGAATCAGGTCCGTATTCTTTAATCAGATTCTTAAAGCGAGAAGCGATCTCTCCTAGTGCAGAATCCCAGTCCGTTTTTTGCAATTCTCCCGTTTTAGGATTTCTTGCCATTGGATGCAAAAGCCGGTCACTTTTATCCAAAACGGTGTGATGCAAATTCATTCCTTTGGAGCAAAGCATTCCTTTATTCGCAGGATGATCCGGATCTCCTTCGACCGTAAAACTGGTTTCACTCTCTTTTTGAATCAATACACCGCATCCGACTCCGCAATAGGAACAGGTGCTTCGAAATCCATTTTCTGTGTTCACAATGCATTTATAGCAATTTTTGTGCCAATTAATAAATTTTATATTCAGTTCATCTAAACTTGCAGCATTTCCGAATAGAAAGTGAGCGATTTCAAATTGTACGTATTTTTATTAAGCATGATGTACGAAATATGCATAATTTCTAGCTATTTTGTTCTTTATTCTCGGATTCGTGAAACGTAAAATTTTAATATACGTTCGAAAAAGAAGGGGTTAATCTAAATTTTTATATGATTCTATCCTAATATAATATTTTTCAAAAACTATCCGAGATACTTGGCACGACTTTTGCTATAAGCTGTATGTGAGCGTTTCTGCTCGTTAACGGAGAGCTTTTAAATGAAAAAATTTCGTGAATTTCTGTCAATCGGCCACTTTCCATCGCTCGTGAGCTCCTTTCTATACTTTGACTTCAGCTTCATGGTATGGATGCTGCTTGCCGCTTTAGGCGTCTTTATTTCGGAAGAATTCAAACTAGGCCCTGCGCAAAAGGGTATGTTGGTTTCCGTTCCCCTATTAGGAGGAACATTATTGAGAATCCCCTTAGGACTACTTTCTGATCGTTACGGATCTAAGATCGTCGGTCTTTGCGGAATGGGCGTCACAATGTTCACTCTGTTGTTGGGTTGGAAATTCGCTCACACTCTGTCTGAAGTAATCCTTGTTGGATTATTATTAGGGACTGCAGGTGCAAGCTTTGCAGTAGCTCTTCCTTTAGCGAGCAGATGGTATCCTAAGGAATACCAAGGCTTAGTGATGGGAATTGCAGGTGCTGGAAATAGCGGATCGGTAATCGCTACATTTTTTGCTCCCGATCTTGCCAGAAACTATGGATGGCATGCCGTTTTCGGTATTGCTCTTATTCCTTTAGCTTTTGCTTTCATATTCTTCTTATTTTTTGCGAAAGATTGTCCAGGAACAATTTCTAAAAAACCTTTAAAACAATATTTGGTACCGATCAAATCCAGAGACGCTTTATTCTTCTGTTTGCTGTATAGCGTAACGTTCGGTGGATTCGTAGGTATAGCAAGCTTCCTTCCTATCTTCTTTCATGACCAATATGGTGTGGATAAAGTCACTACTGGATTATACACATCTTATTGTATCCTAGGTGCAAGCTTGGTCCGTCCTATCGGCGGATATCTTTCCGACAAATTCGGAGGAGTAACGGTTTTACTTGGAGTGTTCGCTGGAGTTGCTTCTTGTTTGATAGCGGTCTCTTGGTTACCTTCAGTAGGCATCATACTTCCTACCTTCATCACTTTAATGATCTTCTTAGGTTTAGGGAACGGTTCCGTATTCCAACTCGTTCCGCTTAGATTCAGCAAAGAGATCGGGATCATCACCGGATTTATCGGAGCGTTCGGAGGTTTGGGAGGATTTTTTGTTCCGAATCTATTAGGAAGTTTGAAAGCGATTTCAGGAACTTTCTCCGTTGGTTTCGTAGTGTTATCCGTGGTGGTTGCGTTATCCGCCTTCCTCTTATTCATGATGAATACTTATGTTTGGGGAAAAAATAGAAAAAACGAATCCTTAGAATTGGAGTCGGCTTAAGCCGGCTCCTTCAAGGGAAAGGAGATAGATAAAAATGAAACGGAAGTTAGTAATTCTTGGGAATGGAATGGTGGGTCACAGATTCGCCGAAAAAATCGCTGAATACGGTGGCACTGAAAAATTTGAAGTAACTATTTTAGGAGAAGAACCTAGAAGAGCTTACGATCGAGTTCATCTTTCCGAATATTTTACGAATAGATCCGCAGATTCTCTTTATCTTTCTCCTTCCGATTGGTATAGAACCAACGGGATCCGCTTATTACTTTCTGAGCCTGCTATCTCAATAGATACCGTTTCCAGAAAAGTAACAACTTCTGCCGGAACTGAATTACCTTTTGATGAATTGGTAGTCGCTACCGGTTCTTCCGCTTTTGTTCCGAATTTCGAAGGCGTGGATAAACAAGGAGTTTTTGTTTATCGTACAATTGAAGATCTAGAAAAGATCATGTCTTATGCTAAACAAGTTTCCAAAGTAGCTGTGCTTGGTGGTGGTTTATTAGGTTTAGAAGCTGCCAAAGCAGTTTTAGACATGGGAAAAGAAAGCCATGTAGTTGAATTCGCATCTCGTTTGATGCCAAGACAATTGGATGAGGCTGCTTCTTCCGTTCTAAAATCTAAGATTGAATCCTTAGGCGTCCGTATTCATTTAAATAAAGAAACAAAACATGCATTAGGCGATTCAAGTTTCCAAGGTCTGGAATTCGTAGATGGTTCCGTTTTAGAAGTGGAGATGTTGATCGTATCCGCAGGGATCCGGCCTAGAGATGAACTGGCAAAAAATTCAGGAATAGAAGTCGGACAAAGAGGCGGGATCATCGTAGATGACGAGTTAAGAACGAACGTCTACGGTGTATACGCAATCGGAGAAGTTGCACTTCATAAGGGAATGATCTACGGACTCGTCGCTCCAGGTTATGAAATGGCAGAGATACTCGCTTATAATCTTTGCAGCCCTGGACAAAAAACGAAATCTTATGCAGGTTCGGATCTTTCTACAAAACTAAAACTGATCGGAGTGGATGTTGCTTCCTTCGGTGATGCATTAGGTCAAACAGAACATCTTCCGATCGCTTATACAAATCCTCGCACAGGTGTGTATAAAAAATTAGTTCTTTCTCCTGACGGTAAAAAACTGAAGGGAGGGATCTTGGTAGGAGATGCTGATGCATATTCTACCCTTCTCACTCTCTATTTAAATAACGTAGAACTTCCCGCAGAGCCTGAGTCTTTGATTGTAGGAACTCCATCTGAAGAAGGTTCCGCATTCGGTTCTCTTCCGGACGATGCAAAGATCTGCTCTTGTAATAACGTTTCTAAAGGAGATCTTTTAGGAGCGATCCGTTCGGGTTCTTGCTCTGATCTGAAAGGTTTGAAAGAATGCACCAAGGCCGGAACCGGTTGTGGTGGTTGTATCCCTCAGATGAATTCCATCTTGAAGGAAGAGCTTCGTGCCCAAGGAAAAGTTGTCACAGAACATGTTTGCGAACATTTTAAATATTCTAGACAAGAATTGTTCCAGATCGCGAAGGTAAAAGGAATCCGCAGCTTCGAAGAGATGATCCGTACTCATGGAATGGGAAATGGCTGCGAGGTTTGTAAACCTGCCGTGGCTTCTATCATTGCAAGTATTTACAACGAACCAATCCAAAAGCATAGAGAGATCCAAGATACCAACGATAAGTATCTTGCAAATATCCAAAGAGGTGGAACGTACTCTGTTGTTCCTCGTATCCCTGGCGGAGAGATTACTCCTGACAAGCTGATCGTGATCGGTCAGATCGCGAAGAAGTACGATCTCTACTGCAAGATCACCGGTGGTCAAAGGATAGATCTACTTGGTGCAAGAATGGATCAACTTCCTGACATCTGGAAAGATCTAGTAGAAGAAGGTTTCGAAAGCGGACATGCGTACGGTAAAGCGATGCGTACCGTTAAAAGTTGTGTTGGCTCTACTTGGTGCAGATACGGAGTTCAAGACAGTACTGCATTTGCAATTCGTATAGAAGAAAGATACAGAGGTATCAGAGCTCCTCATAAATTAAAATCAGCAGTCTCAGGTTGTATCAGAGAATGTGCAGAGGCAAGAGGCAAAGACTTCGGGATCATCGCAACTGAAAAAGGTTGGAACCTTTATGTGGGTGGGAACGGAGGAGTAAATCCGAAACATGCAATCCTTCTTGCAGCAGACTTGGATGAAGAGACCTGCGTTAAATACATAGACAGGTTCATGATGTTCTATATCAGAACTGCGGATAAACTTGTAAGAACTTCCGCATGGTTGGAGCAACTGGAAGGCGGTATAGAATATCTGAAAGATGTGGTCATTAACGACAGACTTGGAATCAACAAAGCATTAGAAGAAGAAATGGACAATCTTGTTGGGACCTACGTCTGCGAATGGAAAGACGTAGTAGATGATCCTGAAAAACAAAAGAGATATAAACATTTCATAAACAGCGAAGACTCCGATCCTACAGTTCGTTTCATCGAAGAAAGAGGACAAAAACGTCCTGTAGATTGGCCTAAAAAAGAACTGGTTTCGAACTAGGAGATAAAAATGAATACAACCGCAAAAGAACCTGTTTGGATACCCGTTAGTACTGTTAGTGAATTTCCGGAAGATGGAGGAGTCTGCGCCAAAGTTTACGGAGAACAGATCGCGATCTTTCATTTCAGTTCAAGAAATGAATGGTATGCATGTGAAAACAAATGTCCTCACACAGGGGACATGGTTTTAGCAAGAGGAATGATCGGCGATTCTCAGGGAGAGCCTAAGGTTGCATGTCCAATGCATAAAAAATCTTTCTCTCTTAGAACCGGTGCTTGTATCAGCGGAGAAGAATATACCGTAAAAACATATCCGGTTCATATCGAGGACGGAACAGTTTATATCGGGATCGAAGACCCGGGAACTCAGGGTTAAGAGTATGAATTCTTCCGCGGGAAAAGTATATTTAGTAGGTGCAGGTCCGGGAAATCCGGACCTTCTCACTGTTCGTGCAGTAAAACTTTTAAGAAAAGCAGACGTCGTCTTATATGATGATCTGGTTTCCGCAGGAGTTTTGAAATATTGTAAAAAGTCTGCGGTCTTAGAATACGTAGGAAAAAGGATCGGACAACATAGCTGTCTCCAAACAGAGATCAATCAAAAATTAGGAGAATATGCTAAACAATATTCTAATATAGTTCGTTTGAAAGGAGGAGATCCTTCTATTTACGGAAGAGCCGGAGAAGAAATAGAATATCTTACTTCCTTAGGAATAGAATGTGAAATTTTAGCAGGAGTCACTACTGCTTCGGGGGCTGCTTCCAGTTTAGGAATCCCGCTCACTCATAGAGAATATGCGAGAGAAATACTTTTCTTATCCGGTCATAAAAAAACCGGCAAAAATCCGGAAAGTTTCGAAGGTCTAAACTTGGAAGGTAAAACTGTTTTGGTTTATATGGGACTGAACAGTTTGGAAAGTATTCGGGAAAACTTATTAGAATCCGGAAACTCAGGCTCTACTCCGATGGCGTTCATAGAAAACGCCACCCTTCCTAACCAAAGATTAGTATTAGCAAATGTAGATACTTGTTTGGAAAAAGCGGAAGAATTTCAGATCAAGACACCGGCACTTTTGATCTTCGGGGAAATCGTGAATTTTTACACTGAGCTGCAAAGATTAAAAGAAGAAGGTAGTATTTCCTACTGTTAAGGAAAACTACTCGCAGTTTTCCTGAGCTGAATTATATTGATTCCTGCGGATCCCCGCTAAGAGGAAGCATGAACGATATTACCGGAAAGAAAACAACTCTTCGAACTGCCCAAGCAGAAGGTTTTGTATTCTGCAAACCGGAAACTATAATAAGGATTAAAGAAAACACTCTTCCAAAAGGAGATCTTTTCGGAGTGGCAAAGGCGGCAGCACTCCTAGGCTCTAAAAAAACTGCAGAGTTGATCCCTCATTGTCATCCCGTTTCCATTGATTCCTTCCAAATCGAATTCGAAGTTCTCTCCGACAAAAATGCTGTCAGGATCTTAACTACCGCCAAATCTATCGGAAAAACCGGCATAGAGATGGAAGCTTTGACCGGCGTAAGTATAGCTTCATTAGTTATTTATGATTTACTAAAACCTATCGATAAAGAATTGGAAATTTCCTCTATTCGTCTTTTGGAGAAGAAGGGAGGCAAAACGGATTCCCAGATCACGAAATTTGCAGCCGGCTCCAAAGCAGGGATCCTAGTTTGTTCCGATTCTACTTTCCAAGGAAAAAGAGAAGATGGTTCCGGAAAGGCAATTTTACATCTATTAAAAGAACATGATGTAGAAACTATTAAATCCGAAATTCTTCCGGACGAGCCCGAGCAGATCCGAAACACAATATTAGAATGGTCTAAACTAGGTTTGGATCTGATCGTCACCACAGGCGGAACAGGACTCGGGCCCAGGGATAATACACCGGAAGCAATAAAAGAGATCTTAGAACAAGAAATCCCAGGTATAGCGGAAGCAATGAGATCCTTCGGCCAAGACAGAACTCCATTTGCAATGTTATCCAGATCTATCGCAGGAAGGATCGGAAAAACCTTAGTCGTATCCGTTCCAGGCAGCACGAATGGAGCTACTGAAAGTTTACAGGCAATTCTTCCCGCAGTATTCCATGCAAAAAAAATGATGAGAGGAGAAGGACATTGATCTCCGTCCAAGAGGCGCTAAAACTCGTGGAATCTTCTGCGAGTGCATCTTATTCTGAAAATACAAACCTCGAAAATTCTCTCGGCAAAATACTAAGGGAAAAAATCTATGCGGATCGGGATTATCCACCTTTTCATAGAGCGACCATGGATGGATTTGCCTTAAAGTCCGAAGGTTTTTCCGAGGATCGAATTTATTCTTATACAAGAGAATTACACGCAGGAGAATCGTTTCAATTAGAAAGCGGAGAAGAAGCCATCCGCATCATGACAGGCGCTCCGGTCCCGGAAGGTTTTGATCTAGTTATAAAGATAGAGGACTCTGAAGATTTAGGAATTTCTAATGGAAAGAAGCAGGTCCGCTTTCGCACGGAAAAATCCGGCTCCTTCTCCAATATAGCAATCCAAGGAGAAGATCTAAAAGAAGATCAGGAAATCTTAAAAGAAGGGACTTTAATCAGCGCATCCATTCTTTCTTTGCTTTCTTCCTTGGGAAAATATTCGGTTCAGACTTCCAAACTTCCTCGAGTTAGAGTCATCTCTACAGGAAACGAGATCGTAGGCCCTGGCGAAATTCCAAAACCTTGGCAGATCAGAGATTCTAATTCTTATTCTATCCGATCTTTATTACAAAAATATGGTATAACTCCATTATCCGTTACTCGCGCAGGTGATGATCCTATTCTTTTAGAAAAAGCAGTATTGGAAGGTTTAGATTCCGATCTTCTTATTCTATCCGGCGGAGTTTCTATGGGAAATCTAGATTTGGTTCCGAAAATTCTGGAAGCTTCCGGAGTTAAGGAAATTTTTCATAAGGTAAGGATCAAACCTGGAAAACCGATTTGGTTTGGAAAAAAGAACGAGCAGGCAGTCTTCGGTCTACCCGGAAATCCGTTCAGTGTTCAGGTTTGTTTTCGTATTTTTGTAGAAGCTTATATACGAAAATTTTTGGGACTTTCTTCGGAGAAACCAATCTGCTTACCTTTTGCGGGAGAAAGAAAAAAGAAAAATAAACTGACCGAGTTTTTCCCAGTATCTTATGAGACCAAAGGCCAAACCTTTTTATCGGAAAAGAAGTTTAACGGAAGCGGTGATATCCGCGCAGGAATTTTTTCTGACGGACTCGGAGTCCAATTTTCGGAGACGGAAAATCTGAAAGAAGGAGATTTGTTGGAATTCTACCCCTGGGCTTAATCCAGATTGACGCAGGGCGCCTCATCGATTGAAATAAGACTATAGAATAAACGTTTGAGGCGGTCGGTATGAGCTCGAAGAAAAAAATCGCTGTTGCTAAAGGAGATGGGATCGGTCCTGAAATTATGGACGCCACTCTTAGGGTCTTAGAAGCGGCAGGTGCGAGCATTGAACCGGTCTTTATAGATATCGGAGAGCAAGTCTATAAGAAAGGCCATAGCGCAGGAATAGAACCCGCATCTTGGGACATTCTCCGCGACACCAAAGTATTTTTTAAAGCACCAATCACAACTCCTCAAGGAGGAGGTTACAAAAGTTTGAACGTAACCGTTCGAACCACCTTGGGACTTTTCGCTAACGTTAGACCCTGTATTTCACTTTATCCTTATGTAGATACAAAACATCCTAAGTTAGACGTGGTTATCGTAAGGGAGAATGAAGAAGACCTTTATACCGGGATAGAACACAAACAAACTTCCGACACCGTTCAATGTTTAAAATTAATCTCTAGACCAGGCTCTGAAAAGATCATCCGTTATGCTTTCGAATACGCCAAAGCATACGGGAGAAAAAGAGTAACTGCAATGGTAAAAGACAATATCATGAAACAGTCCGATGGATTATTTCATGAAGTGTTCAAAGAAATTGCAAAAGAATATCCCGATCTAGAAGCGGCAAGTGAGATCATTGATATTGGTGCAGCCCACTTAGCGGAAAGACCTCAAGCCTACGATGTGGTAGTCACCTTAAACTTATACGGAGATATTATTTCGGACATAGTCGCTCAGGTTGCAGGTTCAGTCGGTATGGCAGGATCCGCAAATATTGGAGAAGTTGTCTCCATGTTCGAAGCAATCCATGGTTCTGCTCCGGATATTGCAGGAAAAAACATAGCAAACCCAAGCGGGCTTATCAACGCCGCAGTGATGATGTTAGTTCACTTAGGACAACCGGATGTCGCGGCTAAGATCCAAAACGCATGGTTACTCACTATCGAAGAAGGAATTCACACCGGAGATATTTACAAAGCAGGCGTAAGTCGAATCAAAGTCGGAACAAAAGAATTCGGAGAAGCTGTCATTGGAAACCTAGGACATCTTCCGGAAAAATTTAAACCTATCTCTTTCGGAAAAGCAAAAGCGATCCATATTCCTGAATACAAAAGAAAAACTCTGCAAAAAGAACTAGTGGGAGTGGATGTATTTTTAGATTGGGCACCTGGAACTTCTGATGAACTTGCTAAAAAGCTGGGTACAGTCGCCGGAGATCTAAAGTTGAGAATGATCACTAACAGAGGAGTAAAAGTCTATCCTAACGGCGCGCCTGAAACTTTTTTAACGGATCATTGGAGATGTAGATTCGTAAATCCGGAAACTCCGGATTCAGATTCAGGGGATGGTTTTATTAAGATCAACCCGGAACAGATCGCAAAATTATTACTTAGAATTTCGGAAGCAAGATTAGACAGTATCCAAACGGATAACCTATATAAGTTCGAAGGGAAAAGGGCCTTCTCCTTAGGTGGTGGAGAATAAATTAAAGTTGGTTTGTTAAGATCTTCTTAAACGAATCCAAAGACACAGGCTTAACAATATAATCTTTTACTAATGGAATTTCTTTAGCTCTTCTTAGATCTGAATCGTCTACGGAAGAGCTAACCATATAGATTTCCGGTTTTTTGCTAAGAGCATTCACAAAGTTTGCGTATTCGTCTAAAAATTGCCAGCCGTCCATAAAAGGCATATTAATATCTAAAAATATAAAATCTGGAATGATATCCGGCTCACTTTGGTGTTCCTTCAAAAAGCTGATCGCGCCTTCTCCATCCGGAAATACTTTTAAACTTTCAACCGCACCTGTTTTCTCGATCGTTCTTTTAGCGATCTCGACGAAGATGGCATCGTCATCTACAAGTATAAGTTTCTGTTTTTTAGATAGCGAATTCATTTGCTTTAGAAAGATGGATTATAAATTTCGTGCCCTGTCCCGGGGTACTTTCCACTTGGATCTCTCCTCCCAAGGATTCGATTTGGTTTTTGGTCATAAACAGACCCAAGCCTCTTCCATCAGTGTTCCGGTGAAATCTTTTGTGTAATTTAAAAATTTGATCCCCATGTTTATTTAAGTCAATTCCTAAACCGTTATCCTGCACTTCTAAAATATGATTTCCGTGAGACCAATATGTCCTAAATCGGATCACTGGATGAGGGGATTCAGATCTATATTTCAAAGAATTGGAAAGTAGATTTAAGAATATACTCTCCAAATAGACCTGAGGATAGACGATAGAAGGAGATTCCGAAAAATCAGCGATGATTTCGGCTTCATATTCCAATATTTGGCCTAAAAACATTGCCTTTACTCTGGAGAACACGGACTCAAACTGTATTTCCTCCGAAACAACTTTCGGACTTTGTCTTATTTTAATCACTTCTACGATTTCGTTTAATGTAGTAAGTAATTGGTCAGAGGTAGTTTTGAGATACTCCATGTATTCGACTCTTTCTTTTTCCGTTTCTGCCTCTTCCAAAAACTTTACAAGTGTGGAAATATTCCCGATCGGGGATCTCATATTATGCGATACAATCTGGTTGAATTCCTCTAACTGAGAGATCCTTTCTTTTAAATGGTTACCTACGGATCTAAGCCTTGCGTTTTTTTCTCTCAGAATATTTTCTAAGATCCTTTTGCGTGAAATATCTTGGATCTGAGAAACGATAAACATCAGTTCTCCCGAATCTTTTCGAACTGCAACCCCAGTGATAAATACCCAAACTATATGTCCTTTCTTGTGTAAATATCTCTTTGCAAATTGAGCGCTGTCCCTTTCTCCATCGATTATTTTACGAAATGCTTCCGCACCTACGTTTAGATCCTCAGGATAAGTAACGTCTTGAAAAGATTTAAAAAGAAGTTCGTCAGGTTCATATCCTAACATCTTCGCGAAAGACTGGTTGAGTTCTAAAAAATGTCCATTTCTATCCAAAAGAATAATCCCATTACCGGAACTATGGAACGCTTCCGAGAATTTTTTCTCGCTTAAACGGATCTCTTCTTCTACAAGTTTAGAAAGAGTGATATCCTGCATCGCACCGTATACTCCCACAATCCTTCCATCGGAATATGCAGGCTTACCTTGTGTGCGGACCCAGATCACTCTTCCTGTCCCAGTAACCATTCTATGTTCTACAGAGTAGGTCTCACCTTTTTGATAGACTCTTAAATTATTCTCTCTTAACTTTTCTAGATCTTCAGAATAAGAATATTTTTGATATACAGTATCTCTATCAATCCCTAGGGAAGGATCTCTTTCCAAAATTTTATAAATTTCGGAAGACCAATACAAAATTCCTGTTTCAAGATTAGATTCCCAAGCTCCTACCTTTGCAAGTTCTGCCATGATAGAGGAGAATTTTTTTTCCTGTTGCAAACTCTCCGTTAGTTGAACTTGATCGGTAACATCTCTGGACGTTGTGTTTAAGTGAGTGACCTTGCCTTCTTTATTTTTAATTGGCTGAGTCAAGGTTTGGAACCACACATAGTCTCCGTCCTTCTTCAAAAAACGGTATTGCATAGCGACTGTCGGTTTTCCTTCCTTCGCTGGATTATGGGAATCTATCAGAATACGTTCCCTGTCGTCAGGATGTATAAAATCGTAAGGATTGCGGCCCAACATTTCTTCCGGTTTAAAACCGGTCAGAGTTTCAATGATAGGATTCACATAAAGATAGATCCCTTCTGGGTCGTGTAGGCAGATCAGCTCTCGACTCGTTTCAATTAAGACCCGGTACAAATCTTGGTTTTGATCCAATTTGATTTTTTCCTGACCCGGTCTTTCTTCCATAAAATGCAAGAACTTGCCCTATTAACTAAATACATATAAAGACGACTTATACGAGTACATTGCGAGTAAAAAAGACCTAAAATCCTAAAATGTAAGGGATTTTTATTCCCGCAAAGTAAACGGATCTAAGATTTCAAATTTTACTCGGAACTAAACCTTTTGTCTTAGAACGAGTGATCTGTTTTTAAGGATTTGGTTCCGAAAAGGAACCTTTTTTCGCGTGGGGTTTGATTCTTTTATAAGAATGAAAAAAGAAAAGTAAATTATAAAAACGTAATTCGATTTTTGAAGAAGTTTTCCGATCGAATAAGACCGAAAAACTTCAGTCCGGTTTATTCTCCGTCGTCTCCGATCGCTTCTACAGGACAGATTTCCATAGCTTTGCGAGCAGCAATCGCCTCTTCCGGATTGGTAGGCTGTTTATGGAAATATACCTTAGACTCATCGTCGGTATATTTCAAAAGTTGAGGAGCCTCTTCCAAGCAGTCATTACAAGGGACACAGCTATTATCAATATAGAATTTTCCCGGAACATTTTCCGGAACTTTGTCATTCTTATCTGCCATGAATACTAAGGATTATCGAACGTTTGGAACGTCAAGTTGGTTTTCTCTATAGAAACGGGTAGGATAGGATTGACAAGTCCAAGAATCAAAGGAAAACACTGCAATGGCAAATTCAGCCCCGCGGTTTTCCCGCAGAACATTCTTGAGACTGGGACTCGCCGGTTCAGGAGCTTTAGTACTCGGAGGATCTATTTGTATCTTGAACAGATCCTCCAGACAACTTCCGAAGGTACTATTCTTCTCCGAATCCGAATTAGAAACCATAGCAGCATTATCAGAAGCTATCTTACCCGAAGCTCCCAATGTTCCAACATATAAAGAAGCCAAGGTATTAGAAAGGTTAGATGAAGAATTTTATTTTGTAGATCCGTTCTTGTCAGACGACTTCAAAACATTGATAATGGTTTTAGAATATCTTCCTTTCTTTCACTGGAAGTTTTCCAGATTCTCTAAACTATCTTTGGAATCCAGAAGAAAGTTTTTATCCGAATTGAATCATTCAGACTCCGACACGGTAAGAGCGGTGTGGGCAAATTTAAGAATGCCTATTTTTCTAATGTACTATGGACATGAATCCACTTTCAAAACGATTTCGTATGACGGACCTTTTTTAAATCCTCCCGAAAAGTTAAGCGAGTCCAGGATCTATTATCGCAAACTAGTAGGAGGTTCCGATGTCGGGTAAAATTTACGAATGGAAAAATTTAGGCGAATCTAAAGAGATCCGCACCGAAGTTTTAGTGATCGGAACAGGTTGCGGAGGTGCAACCGTAGCTTACGAACTAGCTAAAGCGGGGAAAAAAGTAATCTTGATTGAAGAAGGAGGTTACTATCATACAGGATCATTCGACAATCATGAATTAAATATGGCAGGAAAAGTTTCTGCAGAAAGGAATATGGCCACCACAGCTGACGGAACAGTAAACATAGTTTATGGAAAGAATGTGGGAGGAGCTTCCGTTCACTATTGGGCTGATAGTTATAGAACTCCTACAGATAGACTAGAACTCTGGAAGGATAAATTCGGAGTGCTTGGTCATGGCGCGGAAGATTTGGAGCCTTTTTGGAAAGAGTTAGACGACACACTGAACGTCCATCCTGCGAAAGAAGAAAATTATAATAGAATGAACCAATTGGTTCGTAAAGCTTCCAAAGAATTAGGCTGGGAAGGAAATCCGGTACCACAAGCCAGAAAGAACTGCCAAAAGTCCGGGCATTGTATGCAAGGTTGCATGTTCGGAGCAAAACAAAGCCAACTGATCACACATATTCCGATGGCGATGGCTTTGGGAGCAGATCTTTACGCGGATACGAAAGCATTAGAATTAGAACTTGAAGGAGACAAGGTTGTCGGATTAGAAGCAGTCGTGATAGACAGACCTTCTCAAAAAGAATCCGAAGTAAAGTTACGTTTTAAAGCGGATACAGTTGTAGTCGCGGCAGGAGGATTTGGAAGTTCTACCTTTCTTCTTAAGAACGGACTCAAGAAAAAGTTACCTGCATTAGGAGAATTTTTAGCGATCAATCCTTCTCCGTTTGTACACGCTCTCTATAAAGAATCGATTATCCAATGGAGAAATATTCCATCGGCATACGGAGTGGAAGAATTTAGATTGGCACGTTATGCGGGAGGTATATACAGAGAAGGCGGCTATCTTATCATGGCTAACCAATTACAACCAGGAGCGATAGGTGCTCTTGTTCCGGGATTTGGAGCGGAACATTTCGAGATCATGAAAGAACTTCCTAAACTCGGAGGGACCATAGGCTGGATAGACGATCCGGATTCTGAATTAGGAAGAATAGATATAAAGTCCAGCGGTAAAAGAGAAGTTCAATACAGTTTTGGACCGCTTACTAAAGAGATACTCAAAGATTGTATTCGCAAACAAATCATCCTGAATTTTAAAGCAGGCGCATATAAGGTTATTCTTCCAGACCTGAAGAGAACTGTCTTAACTAAACCAGAGGAGATAAGCGTTGTAGATTCACTTCCATTAACTCCTGCTTCAATGGCTATGGCTGCTCCTCATCCTGCAGGAGGATGTAGAATGGGATTGGATCCCAAAACTTCAGTCGTGGATTGGAAACATAAAGTGCATGGAATTTCGAATTTGTATGTGAGCGATTCCAGTGTGTTTCCTACGGCGGTTTCCGTAGATCCAAGCTATACGATCATGGCATTCTCCAAAAGAGCTGCTCAATTTATTTCAGAGAAAAGGCCTTGAGTTCTCGCTCGGAACTTTTGGGCCTAATCTCCTTGACCGGACCGCTCCTTGGAAAAACATCGTAATCGCAACCAAGAATCGGAGAGGTGTCCGAGCGGTTTATGGTACTTGCTTGGAAAGCAAGCGTAGGGTAACACCTACCGGGGGTTCGAATCCCCCCCTCTCCGCCAATTCTTGATTCCAAGTGGATCTAATATGGAACCGCTAGGCAAAACATTTCTGTGGATCGGGGCATTCTTCCTGATTATTGGAGCCATTATCCTTTTCGGCCCCAAACTTCCATTTATCTCTTCTCTCGGAAATTTGCCGGGAGACTTCAAGATCGAAAGAGAAAATTTCAAATTCTACTTTCCTTTTGCAACTTCCATTCTGATCAGTATCGGACTCTCTCTCCTTCTGTATCTTTGGAACAGATTTATACATTAAGAAAAACAAATGGATTCGGAAAACACACCTCGCTTTAGCGATAGATTCGAATTCATATCTGGGGAGAATGATCTATATTCTCTTTTGGAATCTTTTAAGAGATCTGGACAAGATTGGATCGATCTTACCGTTTCCAATCCTACTAAAGTGGGGCTTGTCTATCCAAGAGAAGCTATATTACATTCTCTGGAAAAACCGGAAAGTCTGGAATATGATCCAAATCCAAAAGGAACTATCAGCGCCAGAAAATCCATCGTAAACTATTATAAAGAAAAAGGTCATACTATCTCGGAAGAAGACCTATTTTTAACGTCCTCTTCTTCAGAAGCATATTCCTATTTAATAAAATTATTATGTAACCCGGGAGAAGAAGTCCTCATCCCTTCTCCCGGATATCCACTCTTCGAATTCTTATCCATATTGGACGGTGTTGAATTCAATTCTTATAAACTAGATCAAAACGAAGATTGGAAAATTGATTTCGATGACTTAAACTCAAAGATCACTAATAAAACCAAAATTCTATTTTTAGTTTCTCCGAATAACCCAACAGGAAGTTTGCTTACTTCTAAAGAATTCGAAAAGCTGAAAGTCATTTCTAAAACCAAAAGAATAGCATTGGTCTTAGATGAAGTCTTCTCAGATTACCTACACGAAAAAAATCCAAACCAAATCGATTTCTTTCATACAGATTTCCCAGTATTTGTAGTAAATGGAGTCTCAAAAATACTGGCGCTTCCCCAAATGAAACTCTCTTGGATCCATGTTGGAGGTCCTACAAATTGGAAAGAGGAATGTAAGGAGAGATTAGAGATTATTTCGGATACATATCTTTCCGTAGGAACTCCAATACAACTTGCTCTTCCTGAATTACTCCAATGGAGAAATATGATCCAAAGCCAAGTGCTTAGAAGAATACATAGAAATCTTCAATTTCTGGAAAGTTTTCATTCTTCACATCCTGAAATTGTTTACTCTTCTCCCAAAGGAGGATGGTATGCTGTATTGCAATGCAATTCCTTCTTAAACGATGAAGAATTTTCCTTTAGATTATTAGAAAAAGAGAAAGTATTGGTTCATCCAGGTTCAATGTTCGGATTCGAAGAAGATTCCGGAAGTATAGTGATCAGCTTGATCTCTGAGACAGAATTGTTTCAGTCGGGACTTGAAAAAATTTCTACTTTCTTATGAAATTGCTTTTTGAACAAAACTTTTGTACTGTTTCGGAGTAAGGCCAGTCGCCTTCTTAAATTCCACATTAAAAGAAGTTTTAGAACCGAAACCTACTGCAAATGCAATATTTAGAATATTATCTTCAGTATCGTTTTTTAGAAGTAGCTTAGCTTCTTCTATCCTTTTGGAATTCAAATAAGCGGCAAATCCCAGTCCAAGCCTGGAGTTCAGTAGTTCAGATAATTGATGGGTACTCAAGCCTATCTTAGAAGCGACCATTTGGATGGTAACTTCTTCTTCGGCAAATAATTTCTCCGTGTTCATCAGATGATCTAACGCATTCAAAGACTCATCTACATCTAGCCCCGAGATCTTAGAACGAGCATATCTGGGTTTATTTATGAAACCTCTCAATGCCTCGAGAAGGCTATTCTTCTCCTCCAAATTTTGAGAATACTTTTGGATGATATTATAAAGAAGAATGAGAAGGTCCGCGGGAAAGAAAAGAGGCACCGAATACACTGTAAAGAATCCGTATTCTAAAATCCCCATATAGTAAAAAATACTAATATACCCTAGGGTAAGATATAATCCCCAGGAAACTAAAAACAGGTTTAATTTACGATTTCCTCTTCCCCTCAGGTAAATCCCTGAAATCAATATCATAGGAATAGAAATAGAATATATGATCTCGTTAGTCAAGGTCAGGTAAGCAATCGTATCCATTGTAAAAATGAGCGGAAGTGTCAGACCAAGAATAACGGAAAAAAAGAATAATGTCCGATCCACCCAAGGCAGAAACGTTTCTGTTTCTAAAAATTTCCGAATGAATTGGAATCCAAAAACGCCTCCTAAGTTAAAGAAAAAGTAATTCACTTTTTCGCTCCAAAGAGGTGAATTTTCCCAAAATAGCTCTATTGCATTTCCATAATTTACGTCGTAAGACGCTCCCATACAAAAAGCGTAGCAGGTATATAGTAAAAATTCTTTATATTCCGTTGCTCTATAATATAATAAAGCAACTAAGATAAGCATCCCGTATAAACATGCGGAAAGAGAAAATACTCCCGTTTCAATCGCGAGATTGGCTCGTAAACCAGCCTCATCCATAATATCCATCGGAAATGACATAATAGATTCAGATTTGATCCGAACGACGAATTCTTTCTCTTCTCCCGGCTCTCCTTGTAAGAGTAAGGTTGGATAGAGAACATTTTTTACCGGCCAATTACTTTTTGATAATGTATCCCCGACTCTTTGTATTGGGATTACCCCATTTGAGGTATATAATTCCGCTAAATCATGAGCCTTCCATCGGATCACTAAATAAAGATTTTCACGAATTTCTTCTCGAAATCGAATTCTGAATTTTAACCAATATGATCTTTTAGAAAAATTGAAATTTAAGGCGTTTGATCTAATTCTTTTCCAGCCATCGATTTGATTCGAAGGAGGAGGAATATTTTCGGTATAGTTTTTTTCCCAAAGATATAGTTCGGGAGTGATGTTTTTATTATGTTCGTTTGTGTTCAGAATGAACGGAAGTTCTTTTGCGAAGATGGAACCGAAACTCGAAATAAGAACGAGAAAAAAAATCGAAATTCGGATCATGCGTTAAAAAACAATTTTTAGTAATTCAATTCGGTGCAAACAAAAAACGTTCATGTATATAATTCCGAACGATTTTCGATTCTATTTAGTATATTATCGAATTGTTACTCTCCAGTGTGAGTTATTACTTAACTCATATATGTTAACTGGAGTTTACATCAACGCCATTATGGCGTTTTCTATTCGCCTTGCCTCGGATGAGTTTAATCCGCTTGTCCGAATGATTTTCAGGCCCGCTTCTTAGCGGGCCTTTTTTTATCTTTTTCTAAAAATTCTTCCAAAATCAAGTCACAGTGAAACTGCAAATTCGATCCTAATATGCGAAATCAAAAAGGGATATTCAAATGCATCCAAACGAAACCAAAATTAGAGACTTTTATAAAAGTTTTCATTCAAGAAATTCCGCAAGTATCTCGGACTTCTACTCACAAGAAGTAGAATTTTCAGATCCTGTATTTCCTAAATTAAAAGGTGGTGCAGTACCTGGAATGTGGACCATGCTTTTAGAAAGAATGGATCCGAACGCAACAATAGAATTAGTAGAAGCAAACGCAAATGCTGAGACCGGAACAGCATATTGGGTGGCAACCTACCTTTTTTCAAAAACGGGAAGAAAAGTCCAAAACCATATCAGATCCGAATTCCAATTTAAAAACGGAAAGGTAGTGAAACAAAAGGATAGATTTCCACTCTGGAAATGGACCAGAATGGCTTTAGGCGCTCCTGGAATTCTTTTAGGATGGTCACCTTTAGTCCAAGGAAAGGTTAGATCGGAAGCTGCCAGAAATTTGGAACATTATCTTAGGAAAAAAGGGATCACAGCTTAGAATGGAAAAATCCGTAACGATACAAGACGAGTTTACGGATACGATCCGAATCGCTCTAGAAGGAAAGCCTAGAGCGATGGAAATCCTGTTAGAAAAGATCCAAGATTATATCTTTAATCTTTCCTTAAGAATGTTATGGGATCCTCAAGAAGCGGAAGACGCAACCCAAGAGATCCTACTCAAAATTTCCAGTAAACTTTCCGGATTTAGATTTGAGAGTAAGTTTACTACTTGGGTATATTCTATCGCGAGTAATCATCTTCTGTCTATCAAAAGGCCTAAGAACATTGTGTACTTAAGCAGAATACGCCAAGAATATTTATCTAAACCTAACTCGATCTCCTTAGAAGATCAGGTGGAAGATAAAATTTTAGAGGAAGAGATCAGATTCGGCTGTGTACATGCAGTTTTGTTAAAATTGAATTCCGCGGATAGGATAGTATTCATTCTATCTTCCGTTTACGGTATGACTAGCGAAGAAGGAGCTGAAATTTTGAACATCAGTTCCGAAAACTTTCGTCAAAAACTTTCGCGTTCCAAAAAGAAACTGTCCGAGTTTTTATCCAAAGAATGCGGGATGTGGATCGATAATAACAAGGCTTGTCCTTGCATAGGATTGTCGGGGCATCTTTTAAATCGGAATCGGGACAATGTTTCCTTTTTCACGGAACTGAAAAAACTAAAAAGGAAAAATCCTAATTTAGAAGATTCTAAAGTATTAGAACAATTAAAAGAACTTGATAGACTTGCCTGGATCTACAAGAGCCAAGGAATTTATGAAACTCCCAAGGAAATTTTAGAAAAGCTAGGACCTTCTTCTTAATATCTTCGAAATACTTGAAGATCTATTGAGATTCCTTCCAGTCCGCAGGTTTTGTCAGGCCCAATCGAACAAAGTCTCTTAAAAAACCTCTATATCTAGTTAGAACCTCGCTTTTATTATGCTCTGCCGGCCTAAATATTCCTTTTTTAGAAAATAACTTCATAGGTTCTTCTTTGATATCAGACCAAGTTCCCACTTCTAATGTTAAAGGAAGAAATTTGGAACTCCAACCCTCTTGTTCAGAATATAATTCTTGATAATGATCGTAAAACTTATCCCAAAGATCCCCGTGAGTTGTATAACTCGCGCTTTGAGGACCATAAGCAAAATTGATATGACCACAATGATCTTTAAAGTGAGAAGCAATCTTTTCATACAAAGGAGTATCGGTGCAAGGCCTATGAGTATAAGCATATGGCCACCAAACATTATCCACAGTTCCAAAACCGGAATGTAGATCTAAAACAGGTAGAATAGAATCTTGGACATGAAAGAATTTTTCGAAGACAGTCCGGGAAAGTGTCCTAGATTCAGGCTCCAACCCATGCCCCCTAAAATAAGGAAGTTTATTGGAGAACTTTTGGCCTCCAAAAAAAGGAAGAGGCTTTTCCGCATCTATCCCTGAGTTTCTCATCAGGTCCACTCCACCTGGATTTGCTCTGGTCTTCGCTGCCACTCCACCCGGATTCACGATTGGAATAACAATTAATCCTAATTTACCTTTTTTTAATTCAGGAAGATACCCTGTGGATTTGGGGCTAATTATATATTCCAAAAAATCGATCAGGATCTGGATTCCAATAGTTTCCAACCCATGAACGCCTGCCGTAATCCCTACGGGATGTTTTTCCAAGCCTTCTTTGGTCCCAATCTCCAAACTATAGATCGGAAAACGAAAGCCTTCGTCGGTCCTTCTGGAAAATCCTGCTTGGTTAATTTTTACGAGTTTGCCACCAAGCTTTGCGATCCTGAGTAATCTTTTCTCGTATCGATTTAGTCTTTTGATACCTCTGAGCAAGGTTCGCCTCCGAAATTTTCAGATCGTATCTTTTGTCCACGGAAATAGGTTTTTAAAACCCGGGTCTTTTATAAGACCTTTATATTTTTATTCTTTAGAGTTTTGAAGAGTTTGTAACCATTTACAATCTTCCGAAAGTTCAGAAACTCCCTTTTTGATCAAAGAGCAGTCTGCTTCCGTTGCCGTTTTTAAACAGGAAATAGTCCTATCAATAACCAATTTGGGTTCTTGCGCAGCCAAAGTATACACTTTGGATTCTTTAAATTTTTCTAAACAAAAATCCTTTCTTAATCTTTTTTCTAGAATTGCTTCTGAGTCAGGGTTTAAGGTTTTCATGTCGCCATCTGCGCATTGTCTAACCTTCTCACAATACTTGGAAACCCATGCAAACCCGCTAGAATTCTCCACTCCATTCTGATCCGTTTTCCATACAGATTCCACTGCAGCTGGGACTTTTTTCTTTTTGGAACAACCAAATGAGAAGAATGCTCCCACAAGTACGAAAGGAATTACAACTTTATTTATTTTAGAGATCATTCCTTATTCTTCCTTACCTCGTTTACGAATGATGATTTCTATTCTTTCCTGGGAAGCCTTTACTTCTGGGCTGGGACCTTCTTCCGGCCCTAACTTTCTAAATCCATGATATGCTTGGACTGAGAGTCTTTCTCTAGAGATCCCATATTTTTCTGACAATGTTTCTGCGATCAAACCTGCACGATGTGCATTATACTCCCAGATATTTCTGAAACCTTGGCCAGCTTGTTCCGCATAAGGAACTTGGACTCTCAGTGTGATGTCCACGTCCATGCCTTGTGCGACCTCTGCTACTTTTTTGAAAGTGAAGTCGGTGTCCTCGTCCGGGTGAAACTCACCTTCGCCTAAGGATGGTGCAAATACTTGGATGCGGATCTCTTCTGTTTCGTTAATGCCTATGAATAATTTCGTTTTTTCTTTCAGTTTTTTTAAAGCGTAAGAGATCCTTTCCCAGAAGCGATACATTTGGGTCCTAGGTTGTAATAAAGGATCCTCTTCTAATGTGATATTGGAGCCTTCGAAAAAAGATTCTCCTAAACCAAATCCACCTCTGACCAAATCGGCAACTTGTTTTAGTTTATTTTGGTCTACTTGGGAAATAGAATATAAAATGATAAAAAGTCCAAGAAGAAGTGTGATCATATCCGCATACGTCAAAAGCCATCTATCCCGGTTCTCATCGCCGGCTTCGATAGGCTTTCTGTATCTGGAAAAACGTGATCTTCCGTTCAAGCAGATGGCTCCTTAGGTTGCTTTCCGTTTAAGAAAGCAGACTCTAGATATTCCGTCTCTCTTCTCTCCACTTGCTCGATAAAAGAAACAAAAATTTCTGGAGACACAGGTAAAACTGCGTTGTATGCCTTCTCCACTGATTCGAATAAAAGAGAAACTCCTAACAAGCCCGCCATAAATCGAGCAGGTCGGATCAGATAAGCAGAGATAGGCTTATGAGCTAATTCGTAAAATGTTCTGAGATTATGAAGAACGATCTCTAACTGTTTTTCTCTTTCTTCTTTATGACCGTATGCTTTGTACAGATCATCATATTCTTCTCTAGAAAGTTTTTTGCCGTCCCAATCTCTATGGATAAGCAATTGTGCCATTTCAGAATCAAGATGATCAGTGAGATTGTTTAACTCGATAAGAGTTTCTAGATTCGCCCTAGTGGTTTCTTTCATCATACCTTTTACTTTTTGGTATGTGTCTAAAGCCAAATGCATCCAAGCTTCTTTACCATCAAGGTTGTAAATAGTTTCGAAAAAATACTCCACCATAGAAATCGTTTCTTCCAAATGAAAATAATCCGCGTAAAATTTGCGGAATCTTTCCACCTGAGCTCGAACGATCTCTACCTTGGCATGTTTAAGTTTATGTTCTTCGAAACTACTCACTATTGTATCCGACTATTATTTGGACTTTCCTCTAGATTCCAATGGCAGAGGATAACTTTTGAAACCTTGTTGGTCAATTTCAGTTTTTACGGAACTGTAATCCGTCGGAAGATTGATCGTTTCTCTATAAGACTTAGAACTGGATCGTACTAATATATTAGGAATACCGTCAGCCTCAGGTGTGTATTTAAAACGAACTCCATACTTGTGATTTCTTGCCCAACCTTCTTTCGTAATTTCCAATAAAGGAACTTTGGAGTTGATATATTTTTTTTCGAAAGAATATACGGAAGATCCTGGAGAATAATATCTCAATCCTTCTTTACCAGAATCCACTTCCACTTTTCCACCTTGCGGAAAAGAAAGAGTGATATAAGTAGTTCCTGAATAAGATCCTCTGTTCTTGAACCAGATCACCACTTCGGATGTAACGCCCTTTTTCCATTCGATCGGAGCTTCTACACTTAATAGACCTGGAGCAGCAACACTTGGAACGTCGGGAACTAATTCCCATCCATTAAAATTAAAATTTTGAGCGTAAGTACGATTATTCGGAAAGATAGTAAGATTCTTTTCCTCTTTATTATAAGAAAAATCGATACGCTTTGATTTTGCTAAAAACTGGTGATCTTTTAAAGAAGCGAGTCCATCTAAAATTTTCTCACCTTTTCTGATCACGTATGGAACAGAAAAAAGACCCAAAGGAGGTTCTTCGCTTAAAACTTCTAAAAATAGAGAATTGAAAGAATCTCCAGGAAGCTCTTCCATTAGAATTCTTTTAACTACATAGCCGGATTCTTTTGCATTTTCGTCCTCTCCTGCTTTCCAAGAAGAAGCTTTAGGATCATGCACAAAAGGTCCGATATTTAGGAGATTAAAACCTATCTTGGACTTGAGTGTCCATTCTCCATTTTGTTTTTTGAAAACTGCAAGAATCTCTTCGGTTCCGTTTCGGACCAAGGAAAAGACTTCTAGATCAGGATCCTCGTCCAGGTTTCCTAATTTTTTGAGGACCACGTCCGGGCTTTTTTCTTCGGCCTCAGGGATTGTTAAGGAAATGATCTTGGAATCGGATGGTGTTTTTGAATTACAAGCGATGAGAAGAATGAATACTGAAAAAAGGATCAATACTCGGGAAAAAGAGATGAAACGAAACATATTCTGAACTACAGCTTCTTTCCAAGAAAATCAGATGTCTATCGATTTCCTATGCCTTAACCAGCCTCCATACCGAACACATTTTTTACGATCCGAGCATTTGTAGTACCATCGTATTCGTCAGTATAAGCTCCTAAAGCCTCAGCAAACTCAGGTGATAATCCGGCCTTGGTCCTAAGCTCCGGAAAATACAAAAATCCCTTTGCTCTTCTGGGAGTAAATGGATGAGTCAAAAGTTCCAGATACTTCTCCCATTGTCGGTCTCGCGAGACCTTATCTGAGAACACTATTTTGACTCCTCTTTTTACATGCCTGATCTCATCATCATGAACGATCTGCATGATATCGGATCGTTTTTGGTCTCCGAATTTTTCGAATGCCTTTTGATAGATCATAGAAAAATCCAAATTGGCCCCTTCGAAAGAAAGAGCCATGATCGCAAAGAACTTCTGCAAAGTTTGCATATTCGGGGTTTGTTTCCAGAAGATATAATTTAGAGGACGATCTCCCAGATCCATTCCCCATTCTCTTATAGAGTCCAAATAAAGTTTCAGATGTTTCTGTTCTTCCAAAATAGTTTTGTACAAACTTTTACGGACAGAAGAAGGAGCATTCTGAAATTTTAATATGGCCCAAGCAAATATCTCTACGGCCATGAGTTCATGATTTGCAAAATGATGGAGAGAAAGTATTCTATTCTCCTCGGAATTCAAATGTTCTACCCGAGGCATTTTTGATTTTTTATCCGAGAAAATTATCTTAGAAGATCTTTCCGGTCTGTCTTTAGGAACAAAATTAGGCCATAGAACATCCTCCGGCATTTTTTCCGGAGAATATAATTTATCCTCTAAATTGGGAGAGCTTAAGAGAAATTGAGCGTATTCGTTTAAAGTCAAGGTCAGTGTTTTTTAGAATCGAATGCTAATTCGATAATGGACCCGCGGATACTTGAATCGGTAGGGTCGGAGGAAATTCTTCCTTCTTTACAATGATACATGATCTTCACTGAATCCATTAAGGATTGCATGATAAGTAAACCTTTACCTAAATTCCTATGTTGAGTAAGCTTTCCTTTATTAGGAAGCACCTCGCATTTTCCTTCTTGGTATGTTTTTACTTTTTTTAAAAACTCTTGGAGAGAAGAAGGTCTAGCTTCCGCTACTTGCTCTTCTATCTTTTCTTTTTTCAGACCGGAACCGTAGTCGACGATCCATAAAGTAAACTTAGAATTGTTCACGATCCATCTGCAGATGATCGTTTCTTCCGAACTAGAATTATAATTTGCTGAGATTGAGTTGGTAAGTGCCTCGTCTGCAGCAAGCTCAATCTGCTGGATATCTTTAGAGATAAAAGTATTCTCTTCTAAGGATTGACGAAGTGCTTTTCTGAACTCCCGAATGCTAGTTAAATCAGGAGGCAGGAACATAACGTACGAACCCGAATGATGCCTTACCAAAAGTGAATCGGCCGTATCCCTCATTTCTTATCTGAGAAGTCCCCTAGTATATTAATACAGACCGAAAGGGGGGTTTTGCAACAAAAAACCCCCGAAAAAATCCTAAGGTAAAGAAATTCCTACTTGTACCGAGATTTTCTCTATTCGTTTGAGTAGCTTTTCCTTCCCTAAGAGAGGGAATAGGATAGGTAACTCCAGTCCGTGAGCTTTTCCAGTAGCGGAAACTCGGATCGGCATAAATAGGGTCTTTCCCTTTTGGCCGGTCAATTCTCCTGCTTGGGTCATTAAAGCCTTATAATCCTCATCGGTTTTAGGATCCGACTTTTTTAATAATTCGTAAAATGTGGAGACAACTTTCGAAGAAAATTCTTGGGCCAAAATCTCTTTCGCTTCTCCATCCGCTATTTTCAGATCGGATACGAAAAATTCCGCAATATAATCAGGCGCCTGGCGCAAATTGTCCAGATACACTCTAACGCTATCAATTAAAGAATGTAATTCCTGATTCTTTGGATCTCTATATTCCGCCGGAATATCCGCTCTGTTTTCCAAGAATGGAGCCAAACTATCCGCTACCTTTTGGATCGGAAGTTCTCTGATATATTTATTAGAAAGCCAATTCAATTTGGACTTAGGGTTCATCGCTTCTGCGATCTGGTCCAGACTGGAGAAGTTAGTCGCAACTTCCTCATCCCCTCCCTTCGGCTTTCTGAATACGTCAAAAGTAGAAGGTGACTTGGAACAACGATGTACATCGAATGTTTTAGGAAGAATATCCCCCGGCAGATATTCCTGACCATCTGGAGAAGTCCAACCTAGTAGCGCCATATAATTTAAGAATGTTTCAGGCAAATAACCTAAATCACGGAAAGCTAATATAGAAGTTGCTCCCGCGCGTTTAGATAATTTTTTGCCGTCCATTCCCACGATCTCGGAAGCGTGAGCAAACTCAGGAACTGGAAAACCCAATGCTTCATAGAGTAAGATCTGACGAGGTGTATTGGAAAGGTGTCCCACTCCACGGATCACGTGAGAAATTTTCATGAGCCCGTCATCCACAACCACAGCGTAGTTATAAGAAGGGAAACCGTCTGATTTTACAATGATGAAGTCACCGATCAGTTTTGTTTCGAACTTCACTTTTCCTTGGATGATATCGTCGAAGATCAGAGTTTTAGATGGAGTTTTGAAACGAACAGAGTAAGGAGTTCCTGCTTTCAGTTTTTCCTGAACTTCTGATTCGCTCATGTTAGCATGAAGTCCGTCATAAACGTAAGGGACTCCCATTGCCTCTGCCTGTTTTTTCTTTGCCTCTAATTCTTCTTGGGTGCAGAAGCAGCGGTAGGCTTTTCCTTCGGAGATCAACTTTTCCGTATATTCTTTATAGATAGAGATCCTTTCGGATTGTACATACGGACCGTAAGGGCCTCCTACATGAGGACCTTCATCCCATTCTATCCCTAACCATTTTAAGGATTCAAGGATGGTTTTAAAAGATTCTTCGGTGGATCTGGCTTGATCCGTATCTTCTACCCTTAATAAAAATTTTCCGCCTTGGGCTTTGGCGTATAAGTAATTGAATAAAGCGGTCCTAGCTCCGCCCACATGAAGGAACCCGGTTGGTGACGGTGCGAACCTGGTTCTGACTTCCTTATTTTCTGGCATTGTCGTAATCTTTTAAGAGGATGATTGGATAGTTCTTCAAATCGGCCAAGGCAGTAAACGGAATATTATTCGCAGCATCATAAAAATGCATGATTACGAATTCTTCTCTTCTCTTTTGTTTCCATTGGGATACGTTCTTAGAAGATAATAGATCTTCGGGAAGAATACCCCAGGCCCAACGATATTCGCCTTCTTCTCTGAATGTCCAAACCGGAAGTCTGCCTTCTATTAAATTTACGTATTGGAATATTTGGTTCTTATAATCGTAGTCCGCGTAAGGAAAACTTCTTCCACCTGGGCTTGTATAGTCAGTACTCAAGCTAGTCCGGCTATTGCGCACATTCTCCCAATTCAGTTCTACATTCTTGCCGAGGTTTCGGTATTCTTTAGCGACCCATACGATCCCTGCTTGGGAAAAATTATATAAAATTCCCCAATCGGAAACATTAAGTTGTTTAGGCGAAGAAATTTGTGTACCCGATTTAAATCCTTCTCCTTCCCAACTCCAAGAGAGAACACCTTGCGGATGAAAGGAAACTTGTTTAGGATGAGAAAATTCTCCATCTTCTAATCTTGCTGAACCGGAGAATAAAGAAGCCTTAAAACTTAATTTTGGAAAAACAATTCCTTTAGGAAGAGAAGTATGAAAGTCTTCTTTTGTTTCCCAAAGATCCACTTCTCCAGTCCAAATTTTTTCTTTAGAAGATTGGGTTTGTAATACTAAATATCTGAGGTGACCAGGTTGATTCCGAAAAGATTCAGAACTTGCCGGGATCGAACTGATATTAGAATAGATCCGAATACTAGGAAGATCGGAGACTAAAGGTTTTTCTTCTGTCCATTCCGTCAAAAGAGAGCAGGACATTAAAAAAAACAAATAGGTCGAACCTAGTAAGAAGAATGTTACTGTGCGATAAGATCGAGACTTCGGTTCCAAAAAAATACAGCCGGAAAAAGAGGATTTCTTGAAAAACTTTCCGTTTTCGTCCGAATCTTCAAGGAAAAACCGGGAAATTTTCTTTCCTTATCGGTGTTTCCCAACGAGAAAGTAAGAATTACTGCAACTTGAGTCGATTTCTTCCTAAAAAGTATGTACGAATTCGGGTAGTACGTTAAAAGGTTGACAGTAAAACCGTCCTAAAATCCTTTGGCAATAAAAGTCCCATGAAAGATTCCAATAAATCAGGCAAAGAAAACTTCCCCAAGATACCATTCGAGGACCAAGTCAACGACGATCAGAGAAAATACTCTCGATATGTCTGCGATTCCCGGGCAATTCCTCACGAAATTGATGGTTTAAAGCCCGTTCAGAGAAGAATTCTTTGGGCAATGTGGAATTCAGACGCGAGGAACCGTTACACTAAGACTGTAAAAGTAGCGGGACTTGCAATGGGATATCACCCGCACGGAGATAGATCCATCCAAGATGCTCTTTCTCAGATGGCTCAAGACTTTACATTCGCAAACAACCGGCCATTAGTTGCGGGAGAAGGTACTTTCGGAGATGTTTTGGATCCGGGAGCGATCGCTTCTCCCCGATACACTGAGGTAAAACTTTCCGACTTCGTAAAAGATCTGGGATTTTTCGAAAGTTTACCTGATATAGATTACGTTAAAAATTACGATGAAACAGAAGACGAACCAATCCACTTCGTAGGAAAAGTTCCGATCGTTCTTCTGAACAATATTATGGGAATTGCAACCGGGTTCCGTTGTTTTATTCCGGGCCATAAACTTTCTGCAATTATCAACTCGCAGATCAATTATCTCAAAACCAAAAAGCCTCTTCCTTTAAAACCTTGGTACAAGGATTACAAAGGCGAAGTGAAAATGTCAAAAACCGAAGCGGGCAATATCACAATGACCACTACCTTCGGTTTTACTTGGGAAGGAGATACCCTCTATCTTACAGATGCTCCAATGAACTGGAATAGAGAAAAGGTAATTAACCTTCTAGATGATATTCTGGAAAGAAAAGATTCCTGGCTGAAAGACTATGTGGACCATTCCAGTCAAACATTCCGTATAGAATTGAATTATAAGAAGGGTGAAAAACCTACCGCGAAAGAAATTTCAGCAGTAATCTCCAAAGAAGATACTCAAACTTTGGCAAATAACGTTATAACTTATGACGGTCGTCTGAAAAACTTCGGGCCGGAAGAGATCATCAAACGTTTCTGCGATTTCAGAAAGACCCACTTGATCCGAAGATTCAAACGTCTTGCAGGTTTGGAACAAGAGAAGATCGAAAGAAACTCTGAATTGATCCGTTTCATCAAAGAAAAATGGAATGAAAAAGTGATCGGGATCAAATCCAAAAAGGATTTCGAGGACAAACTCCAAAAATCCAAATTCGTATATTACGAATGGTTAGCTTCTATTCCGATCTATAGAATGACTTTAGAAGAAGTTCGCAAATGTGAAGAAGCCATCGTAGAGGCAAAAACCGCCCTTTCCAGATACCAAGGGCTTGTGAAAGAAGATAAAAAATTAACAGAATTCATGGTCGGGGAATTAGCCGAGCTGAAGGATAAATGGGACAAGGAATGAGCACTGCTAAAACCAAAACCGAAAAGAAGCCCGCGACCGGAGGGGAACGGAACTTCAAAAAACTCTCCAACGTAGAACACGTAAGGATGAGGACCGGAATGTGGTTAGGGCAGAACTCTGCTTCCACATTCGAGCAGCATTTTTTCCGTAAGAACAGCGGTAATTTATATGAGATCGTTCACGAGGAATTGGAAGACGTTCCAGCCAAATTAAAATGTTTGGACGAGGCTTGTATGAACGCGGTAGACGAATACCGCAAGAACCAAAAGGACAAGACTATTCCTGAAAAAGATAAGATGTCCAAACTTATTATCCAACTTTCTTCCGACAAAAAAACTGTAACGGTTGCTGATAACGGAAGAGGGATCCCGGCAAAGAATGCGGAAGGTGTATATCTGCATTTAATGTACGGAGAGAACTTCGACGACCATGTAAAACAGGACCATGTTGCCGGTCAGAATGGTGTGGGTATTTCTTTGGTAAGAATGGTTTCTTCTTACTTTAAAGTAAAAACTACTAACGACGGTAGTACTTTCAAAAAACTATTCACTCTTCACGAAGACGCAAAAAAGCAGATCCGTTCTTATAAACTTTCTAAGGAAGATACTGAAAAAGTTTTCTTATATTTCGACGAGCACGGAAAATTCGATGATTGTCCGCTTCTTACAAAAGATCAGATAGAGAAGTTAGTACCGATCAGCAAAAAAACGAATATGATCGAAGCGATCGAAAAGGCTTCTAAAGAAGAACACGGAACTGCTGTCGAATTCGAACTGAATCCAAAATATTTTAATAATATAGATACTTCCTTTAACGTAGATCTGATGAAACAGTATCTGCAGGACATCGCAATGACCAATCCTGGATTGGAAGTTCAGTTTGTTCATAAAGGTAAGAAGGAAAAGTATAAGTTCAAAAAAGGTCTGGATGAGATATTTTCCCATTCCGATCTGACTTACTACAAAATGGATTACAATGCTCCTGCTACCGGTTCCCAATTACATCTGGAAGCATACTTAGTGATCGGTCAAAATAAAAACCTAACTTGGGTGAACTCGATCTTCGCTCCTCAAGGCGGTTCTGCAATCGAGTATCTGGAAAATAGACTTTGTGACGAAGTCCGTAAAAAAAGCCAGATTGTTTCCTTAGAGAAAAAACTCAAAACAAGCTGTACCCGTAACGATGTCAGGAACTGCTTTCACATGTATGTAAACATGAGGTTGTTGAATCCTCGTTTTAAATCTCAGGACAAGTCTTATTTGATCAACGACTTAAACGAAGACATCCGTAACGCAGTAGACAAACACTTAGATAAGTTCATTAAAAAAACCGGCTTATTGGAAGAAGTTAAACTCCAAATGGAGAAAAGAACTCAGCTGAAAGCTTTCGAAGACGCACAACGTGGACTCAAAAAAGCAAGTAAGATGAATATCCCTAAACTCATGCCTCCTACTGGAAAACCAAACGATCCTGGCAGAGTATTATTCGTAGCAGAAGGAGACTCCGCAATCGCAGGTCTTCGTCCTGCAAGAAACCCTAAACTTCACGGCTTGTTCCCACTCAGAGGAAAACCTATGAACTGTAAGGGAGTTTCTTTGGCAAAAGCGATCGCAAACGAAGAGTTAAAAAACATAGTAGCGATCTTGGGTCTTCCTCTTGACCAAAAAGTTAAATCAATCGATGAACTGAATTATGAAAAAGTAAGTATCATTACAGATGCGGACTTTGATGGATATGCGATCCGTTCTTTGATGCTTTCTTTCTTTTATGAGTATTGGCCTGAACTTTTTGACTTAGGACTCATTCATATATCTAGCGCTCCTCTTTATGAGGTGGATATCAAGGGTGGAGATTCCAAGAAGACCGAGACAATATTCTGCATCGACGATAAAGATTACGATGCTCTGGTCAAACGAGTGGAAAAATCAGGCGGTCAAATCGTTCGCAAAAAACGGAACAAAGGACTCGGGGAAACAGGAAAAGAAGCCATGAAGTTTGCGGTAGAT
Organism: Leptospira hartskeerlii; assembly: GCF_002811475.1. NCBI lineage: Bacteria > Pseudomonadati > Spirochaetota > Leptospiria > Leptospirales > Leptospiraceae > Leptospira > Leptospira hartskeerlii. Next base: position 339,975 of record NZ_NPDL01000004.1, on the reverse strand, counting down.
GAGTGTATGACCAAGATCACCATCGGAAACAAAAAGGAAGCTTCTAAGATCCAGAACCTTTGGTTCCACAAAGACTTTGCAGAACAAAGAAGAGACGCAATCTCCGAATACGCTATGAGCGTAATCGAAGACTAAACCAAATTTACCGCCTTGATCGCAGAGCTCAGGGCGGCCTCTACTGTTCCGGTAATTTCTCCAGTATGTTCTCCCGCAAAAAAGATACGATCGAATGGTTTTCGTAGAATGATCTCCGATCCGAAACTTCCCGGTGGGAACTCGGCAATTCCATTCGGCACGTAATCTTTTTTAGCTTCGGTAAAATAAAATCTTTGGATCTGTAGATCTTTCTTCAGGCCTAGACGATCCAAAGTCAGACGAATATATTCTACCTTTTGGTCTTGGTTAGCAGAATCGAATACGGAAAATCTGTCCCCGTTCGCGATCACTCCTAAAACCTTATCACTAGTATCCGATTTAGTTCCTGCATCATATAAGAATTGAGCGGCTGCATCCGAATGAACTGCAAATGGAGAAGATTCCCATGGAGATTCCTTTAATACCAAAAACAGTTTAAATATCTGTGAATAACGAACTCTCAAAGCAGCGAGAAGTTTTTCCTTATCCAATCCGGGATTCCATTTTACGTTAGAAATTTGGTTCGCAGGCAAAGTACATATACAAGTAGAACCGCTAAACTTTCTTCCGGAAGCAGTAGTGACGGTAACTCCAGTCGAATCCTGATCCACAGAAAGAACAGGATCTGAAAAAACAAACTCAGTGTTCTCTATATTCATCACCAAGGTTTTAGCGATACTTTCCATTCCACCTTCTATTCTGCTATTCCTCACAGGAAATTGTGCGAGATCACCCAATACCTTCTCCGCAGATAGAACACGGATACTATCTCCGTAATGAAGAGAAAGTTTATGACCGAGCAAGGTTAGATCTTCCGGACTAACTCCTTGGTATATTAGATAATTATAAAAGCTAATACGATCTAAAGCCTGCTGTTGAGCGGTATCTAATTTAGAATTTTGTGATACAAGTTTGTTCAGGATCTCTTGAGATTTGGAAGAAAGTTCCCAGGTGCCTGCTTTTTTATAAGTTCCTAAAAATAGATCCGGAACCAAAGGGGAAGATTGTAGTTTTAAACCAAGCTCTCTAACTAAACTTCGAACAGTTTTATCTTCGGAAGAGACCCATTCCGCTCCTAGATCAACTACATGACCGGAAGGATCTTGTATAGATCTAACTCTTCCTCCTACTCTATCTGTGGCTTCTATCAGAGTTACTTTACTTCCTGTTTTTCCTAAAATGTATGCTGAATAAAGCCCTGAAAGTCCACCGCCAAGAACGATTACTTTTTTCCCGGAGTTTGTATTTTGAGCGGATAAATTCCCCTTCCGACTTCCCAACAAAGCTGCGGCAGTTAAAATTCCGGCTTTCAGAAAAGTGGATCGGGTAATTTTCATCGGATTCCTCTTGGAAGTTTTATTAGAACTCTCTCTTTTATTTTCGGTCTATGAAAGATCTTTCCCGAATTTTTTGCGAAGTAGAAGGTCTCATCGATCTGAAATTATGTACCGAATCCTTTCGATTCGTTCGTACGTTCTGAATATCGCCGATATATCCGGATATTGCAAGGAATAGATGACTTTCGTATCCTCATACTTTTTCCCTTGCCAGGGGAAGTGCTAAACCAAAACCTGGAATTACGCTTTCAGGGAGGAAGTCGGGTGAAATTCCCGCGCTGACCCGCAACTGTGATGTCCGTCTTAAACGGAATAAGCCAGATCTTCCACGCGATACTTAAACCTCGAGGTTGGGGGGTATCGTAAATCTCGCTCTTTAGCGCATCAGCGCTTTCTGCGATGGGGCCCCGAAAGCTAAAATGTCGGGGCTCTCGAACGGAAAAAGAAACCACCGCAAATACAAAATCTTTCAGATCTTCATAAGATCAATGATCGACTAACGTTATTTTGCTTTTATTTTCTTTTTCTGCGATATCCGGCAGAACCAGGAGAGAAAAATGAGAAAATTCAAAAAACAAGCGACCTTACTGCTTATCCTCACTTCACTATTCGTATTTGCTAACTGTTTCGAATTGGGGGAGTCAAAGAAAACCGACGATCCGAACACTCTTGCTTTGGTGGCATTGGCAGGATTAAATCCGATTGCAGGTAATTATAACTACTACAATGGAACTTCTGATTATGCAGGCGGAACCTATACTGCTCCGGGAAATGAAATTGTAGGAACATACAATATATCCCTTTCTTTAATCGCACAAACCATGTTCGACGCTACATACGGAAACAGTTACCTTTATGGAGAGATCCAAGAAATCGATACGACTAAAAAAGTCATCTATGTTCGCTTCCGTTCTGATTCGTCCTTCTCTCAAGGAGATTACGGTTGGTATAGATGGACTGTTAAAGATGGTAAGACTTACGTTTGTCCTGACCTTTCCGACGTATCCACTCAAACAACTTTAGCATCTGCGAAAGACGATGATTTGGATTATTATTCCGACCCGAGCAATATTAATGCTGGCTGCGGCTTAAATAGTGGATTTGATCCTGCTCCTTGGAGTAGACTTGAACTAAACTAAGATCAAAAGTAAATCAGGTAGAAATAGAACAAAATATTCATATGAAAATATTTCAAATTTCCATAATATTAACCTGTTTCTCTTTTGGACTCCTCAATTGTGAGAATTCCAAAAGTTCATCTGCTGCAGAGTCCCTTCTTGCATTAGGATTAGGAGGATCTGGACTTTTAAGTTCCTGTGCTCAGAGAAATCCTGAAACAGGTAGAGGAATTTTTGTAGCAGATGAGATCATTTCCGCGCCAACTAGCAACGGGATCGGATTCAAAGATTCAAATTGTTTGGTAGATGGGATTCGCGGTCAGGGTAAATTTAACGGTTCTCTTGACGTGTATAGTTTAGAAGCTTCAGGAATCGGATCTTCAATCATACTTCGATGGGCAAGCGTAAAGGTACTTCCTACAAGCGGTATCGACTTTATAGTTTATGAAAACCCTTTCTTTGTAGGCGTCCAAAATAATTCCAACTCCTTCGACAATGTTTTTATGGAACCTCTAATAGTAGAAGTAGGTAACGATCTAACAAATTGGTGCGGATGGGATCCAACTTATACGAATTCCGATCCGAACACTTTTGTTGGAAATCCTATATACTGGAATAGATTCGCAGGGATCACACCTTTTGTCTATAACCAAGACTCCAATCCAATGACTGTCTCCGAAGTTTTCGATACGGACATTTTAAACGGGGGTGGAGGCGGAGATGGTTTTGATTTGGCAGATTCTAATTTTGGAAATTCCGGTTCCGGTTGCAATGGAACTTTAAAGAGTGAAATCCAAACGAATGGATTCACTTATATCAAAATATCCGCTGCTAAAACGATTTTAACCTCTCTTCCTATCGATTCGGCTCATGCAAATCCGGATATAGACGGAGTCATTGCGAAATCTGTGACTCCTTAACCTAAAACTGGAAAAGAAAAATCTTCCGATCCTTTTCCGGTTAAATTCTTAAAAGTGAAAACAAAATGATACGCCCAAAAGATGTGCACCAATTGAACTTAGATAAATATTTACGTAATAAAATCGATACCAAGACCAAACCATTAGGCGCCTTGGGAAAATTAGAAGATCTGGCTTATCGTATTGGTACGATCCAAAACACAGTAGATCCTATATTATCAAATCCTCATTTACTGGTATTCGCGGGAGATCATGGACTCGCAGACTCGGGAGTTTCCGCATTTCCAAAAGAAGTTACTTACCAAATGGTATTAAACTTTTTGAATGGAGGAGCTGCGATCAATGTATTCTGTAAACAACATGGGATCAAATTGTTGGTGATAGATGCAGGAGTCTCAGGTAATTTCGAACAATCTCATCCTGATTTTATCCCCGCAAAGATCGCAGCTGGGACCAGAAACATTCTGAATGAAGCTGCAATGACAAGGGAAGAATGTGAAGAAGCCATCCGTATCGGTGGGGAGATCGCGACAACTAAGGTCCCTAAAGATTGTAATGTGATCGGATTTGGAGAAATGGGGATAGGTAACACTTCGAGTGCTTCTCTGCTCGCTTCCGTATTTTTAGATCGTTCTGCACAAGAACTTACTGGAAGAGGGACTGGCTTAGACGATGAATCGTTAGAACGTAAGAAAAAGATCTTAAGCGATTGCAGGGCAAAACATCAAGTGAATCCGAAAGATCCGATTGAAGTTCTTTCTAAATTCGGAGGTTTCGAGATCGCGATGATTTGTGGAGCTATGCTTTCTTCTTATAAGGAAAATCGTTTGATCTTAGTAGACGGTTTTATCGCAAGTTCTGCATTCCTAACCGCATCTAGAATTGAACCTAAAATCGTTCGTAATGCAGTATTCGCTCATAAGTCTTCAGAGCAAGGCCATAGACTCATCCTGGAATTTTTTGATGCAGATCCTATCTTGGATCTAGGGCTCCGTTTGGGAGAAGGAACCGGATGTGCGCTTGCCTATCCTATCTTAGAATCCGCATTGGCATTCTTAAGAGAAATGGCAAGCTTTGAATCCGCCGGTGTTTCCGAAAAAAAAGACTAAGAGTGGATTAAATTCTCGCTGCTTGAATCGGAGGAATGAATAAGTTCGTCTTTGCATGTTTGGATTTATCCGCAAAGAACTGATTATTTTTCTTTCCTCCGTTCGTTATAATACTCGCATCATTGTTCCATCTTGGGTGGAACATTCCGACGAATATCTCAACTCTTCTTCCAGATACTTTCCTTTAGTAGGATGGATTGTTGGAATTGCAACATGGTTCGTCCTATGGGTTTCCGATCTTTCTTTAACATGGGAAATCAGTATCGTTCTAGCAATGGCGGTTTCCGTTTTGGTTACCGGTGCTTTTCACGAAGATGGATTTACGGACGTATGCGACGGATTCGGCGGAGGTTGGACTAAAGAGAAAATCCTAGAGATCATGAAGGACAGTAGGATCGGAGCCTTTGGTACCATCGGGATCTTACTCGTCCTTCTTCTTAAATTTGTATGTTATAAATCTTTGGAAGAATTTTCCATAGAAGTATTATTCATCACGATACTTTCCTCTCATTCTTCCAGTAGATTTTGGGCACTATTTACGGCTAAAACACTTTCCTATGTGAGGGAGGACCAACTCTCCAAGGCAAAACCGATCATTCAAACTTTAAAAACTTCTAATGTAGTTATCGCAGGGATCTGGGGATTAGCTCCTTGGCTCGCGTTCTTTCATAACGAATATCTTCCTTCAGATCGGGTTTTCGGATTCTTACTATACCCTTTCCTTTTACAAACTTTCGGATTTTTATATCTGAGAAGTTTTTATAAAAAATGGTTAGGTGGATATACGGGAGATTGTTTGGGAGCAGTTCAGCAAGTCACTGAACTATTGTATCTGATCGGGATCGTCGCGGCATGGAAATCTTTTTAGTCCGACATACAACTCCTGAAGTGGAACCCGGAACCTGTTACGGTAAATCGGATCTAGGACTTCCTACCAGTTTTGAAAAAGAAGCGGAGAATGTTCTGAAACTTCTTCCTGAAAAAATACACTCTATACGCACGAGCCCACTATTCAGATGTTATAGCCTCGCAGAATACATCAGCAAACATCTAGAATCAAAATCGATCGCACCCGCTTGGAAAGTAGACTCGAATATCCAAGAATTGGACTTCGGAGATTGGGAAGGACGTTTGTGGGAAGACCTACCAAGATCGGAAACAGATCCTTGGATGGAAGATTACGTAAACAGAAGACCTCCAAATGGAGAAACTTACACCGAATTAAAAACTAGAATCTTAAAATCATGGGAAGAAGGCCTGCAAGAAGCAAGAACTTGGGAAAATTTAAAAAAGGAAGAAGGAGAAACTTCAGAATACAAAACTATCTGGGTGAGTCATGGCGGACCCATTCGATGTTTATCCTCGCTAGTCTTAGGTTTTCCCTTAGAAAATTCATTTCGATTAGTTTTAGAATACGGATCCGTTTCTTGCTTTAAGATCCGATTCGGAGAAATGCAATCTTATCCACAGTTTGTTTATTGGAATAAAAAATAGCTCCCTCAAACAAATAAGACATAAATAGAATGCCTCAATAAAGATTATTTGTGATAGGTTCTAAGGCGTTTTTATTTTTATCCGATAAGGAATATAGTATTCGAATCCCTCATGTTCTCTTTCCGAATGTTCAGATATAGGTCCGTTTTTCATGCAGAAAAATTAAAGTACATTCTTCTTATATCTTTATATCTTGGTCCTAATTTTATCATTTCGGATACATCGCCTGAGCTTGGACAACCCGAAAGTGCAAAACTATTCATCTTAGATGCAAGCGGTTCTATGAATGAATATCTTGGGATCTACCAAAAGGTACATCTTGCAAAAAAATATGTTCGCCATTATGTGGATAAACTTCCGGAAGAAACAGAAGTAGGTTTTATCGCGTATGGAAATCGCCTCCCTGGCTGCCAATCATCCAGACTTTACAAACCATTAGAAAAAGGAAATCGTCCCGGATTTCAAAATAAACTTTTCGGACTCACTCCTTCCGGTGCCACTCCACTTGCTGAGTCCATCCGAATCGCAGGAGATTATATTATCCGCAGAAAATCTCCTACTGACCTAATCCTTGTAACAGATGGAATTGAAAGCTGCTATGGAAATCCTGAAAAAGAGCTTCAGACTCTACAGCAAAAAGGTGTAAATTTCAAAATGCATATCTTTGGCCTAGGACTAAAGCCTGAAGAAAAAAGGATCATGCAGTCTTTGGCAAAAACTGGGAATGGAAAATATTATAACGTGGAAGAAGACAGCGACTTCTTTCTTGCTATGGAAGATCTTTTAAAACAAGAACCTCTTCCCAAAAAGCCGGAACTAGAACCTGAAAAGCGGACGCCTAAGATCAGGATTTCGAGTATTGAAAAAAATCAAACCGATTCGGAAGAGAATTTTTATAAAGTGAAATTTGTTTTTGATAACTCAAATTCTGATAATCAATGTGTGATCTTAAATTTAAAAAGAAGAAGTTCCACTAGTTCCAAAATACAAAACTGGAATCCTCAAAGAGCTGCTGAACCAGAAAGAGTTCTACGCACAGAACAGATTTGTTTCCAAACTAGAAAGGGAGAAGGAGAATTTCAAATCTCTGCTCCTGCACATCTTCCCTTAAACTTAGAATTAGAACTTTGGGACACAAAAGGTATCCCAAGTTCCGTAGACAAAAGTGGAGAAAGAAATCTTACCGAATAAGATCTCAGAAGGATCTTAAAAAATCCAAGTTTTGGTGGTTTGGATAAATTACCTTATATTCTAATTTAATCTCTTTTTTACCGGAAGGTGGGATCTCCAAACTCCACTCCAAAATTCCAGAGTTAAGACGGTATTCTTTAGAACCTGGGGTGCTTGTTTCTTGATTTACTTCTACTTTTACACCTGAGGATTCAGAGATGGGAATCTGTTCTCTTACGATCACAGTTTTACTTTCCTTGCCGAAATTTTCCAGACTTAGATAAACTTTTTTCTCCATAACTTTCTGTGTAGAAATAAGCCCCTCTTTTGTTTGGTTCCAATCCTTTCTATAAGAAAGTCTTAAACTACCTTCTGTACCTAAGGAAACAGAAAGATTTTCCTTTGGAGAAACGTAAGAGACTTTTGTTCTTCCTACAAGTCCTGAACTTCTAAACAAGGAAACTTCTCCTGGAAGAATAGGAAATTCCCCCATGTTTTGGAACTCCGCTTCCAATAATGGAAATGGTTTATATCTAGGAGAAGCCACAGTTTTTACCTGAATTGGCGCGCTAAAAGATAACATCTCGAATTTTCTAGATTCTTTTTGAGAAGCTAATGTGATCGTTTTCGGAAGCCTGAATAAAAATCCGCTACCTCGTTCACTGGAAGGAGAAGGTTCTTCCGTAGCAGGAATATTTGATTCTTCATTAGGCATCTGAGCGGCTCCCACTGCCTGGGTTTGATTCGTGAGAATTTCCTGTTTGGAGTCCACTTCTACATCAAATAATCTTAATGGACGAAGCCTGTCTCTTCTAAGAGATAGATCCGGTCGAGTAGTTGAAAGAAGAAGTTGAACTCCTTTCCAATCTTCTCCGGATTCTTGTCGGATCTCAACTATATATTCCAGCTTTGCTTTGCTTAAAGAATCATCGGCAGTTAGAATATAGGTAGGTTTCCAATCCGCACTAGGAACCAAATAGCTCAAACGAAGTTCTACGCTTTTAGCCTCAGGGCTTGTATTTACGATCTGAACCCAAGTAGTGCGTGTACTTTTCTCGGCCTGGGACAATAAAAGTGAAAGTTGAGCTCGAGCTTCTTCCAACTCAGTTTGCACCTTACGTTTGGATTTTTCCAACTTTTCCCAAGAAGCAAAAATGGAAACAGCCTCGTCTCTTGTTTTTTTGAGGTAGGTCCCCCAATTTTTTCCATCTCCTTCTACCCTTCCATAGAGAAGATTGCGGCCCACTACATCCGAAACCTTTTTACGCATCTCGGACAAAAGTTCCTTTTCGGCCTTTAGATCATTCTCTTTTGCTAATATACTTTCCAGCTCCTTCTCCAGTTGCTGAACTTTTTTCTGAAGCAGAGCAACTTCCGGATTAGAAGCTGCCGTACCTTCTTCTTTCCAAGTCCTGGAACCTGTAACCTCTACTTGAGGAGATGTTACCGCAGCAGTTAAAGTTTCTTCTAAAAGAGACACAGGTAAATAAGAGATTTCGATCTTATTTGTTCCCGGTTCTAATTGTACTCTTCCGGATCTCAAAATCTGAGCGGTTCCCTGATGAACTGTCACTTCCTTGATCGGAAGGCTGAATTCTTTTCCAAATACCGGGAAAGAAGCCAAAACAAAAATAATAGAAAATCGGATAAAAGATGAATTTATTAAGTTTTTATAATTTTTCATGATAAGCCTCAGTAAGAATCCGAGCCGGGAGTTTCTCTTAAAATATTATCCGCAGGATAGGACACAGTGTATTCAAACTGGATCGTCTTGCGTGAGTTTGCTCCTATTTCAAATTCATATGTCAAAATTCCATCGTCCGTTTTGGACTTAGGAGTATCCGCACCGGCAGACCATTCCACTCTTACACTATCGTCATTCGTATAGGGAATACGATCGATCAAACGAACAGGGACCGATCTACGTTTATTATTTTTAATAGAGATAGTAACTCTATAACGAATATTCTTTTTACGAGAAATGATCCCTGATTTATCGTCCAGTTTCTCCTGCTTTCTTTCCACCTTGATATCTCTATCAGGCCCAAGTTCCATTTTGATCTCTTGGCCCGGCTTTAAAGTAGAAACAGTTGTTGTTCCTAGAAGATTTTCTCCCGAATAAATTTCCAGAGGACCTGCAAGCAAAGGTTCTCTTTCCGTATTCGAAGAAACTACATTTAGAAAAACTCCATCATTTGTAAGAGGAGAAGTTTCATATCCTGGACGAACTGTAATATTTCTTTTTCGAAGAAAGACTCGATTCAGTGTACGATCCGAGGGAATTTTTTCCCTAGACTGAGCGATATATCTGAAATCAAATCCTTCGGAAGAAATTCCAGGAGCGATCAATTGGTTTGAATATTTTTTATCTGAACTCAATTGAGAAGATCTGTTCAAAAGATTCTGTACTTCATTTTCGAGCTCTCTCAGTTCTTTTCTAGAACTTTCTCTCAAACCTGAAAATCTACGGAGAGCTTCTTTTCCATATCGAATGGATTCTTCGTAAGATCCTTGGTCGAAAGAATATTTTTGATTAGCAAGTTCTCCTTGGAGCCTGTTCATATTCTCTTCTACACGAAGTGAATTGGATCTATCCTTATAATTTCCTTCTATCAATGCACGAGATTGCATCAAAGGGCTATCATTCTTTTCCTGATATTGAATATCATCGATTCTCTCTTCTGCCTTACTTCTTTGACTTTGAGAGACCTTAGGTGCAGGAGCTCTTTTCTTGGATTCACTTTTACTTCGGAGTGTGCCTCCTGCATTTGCAGAAGGTTTAGCAGGCGCGTTATACTCCTTGTCGGCAGGAGAATAATCCTCATCCCCTGAATACTCTGCTACTTCTTTGGAAGCTATCCTGTATTCTCTATATTCGGGTAAGTCTATGTCTTGGTTCGGATTAGCGGTAGAAAATTCTAATCGAACATTTTTCCAATCTTCTCCGGTTTCGTTGCGAACTAAAGCGTGCCAACCTAACTCTGCCTCTTGTCCGTTTGAATTCAGTTCTAATGTATAGCGAGGATACCAATTTGCACCTCGGATCAGATACTTATATTCGAAAGGAAAAACATTTGCAGAATCCGATTCGACATCCAATCGAATTTCTTTCCTGCGAAGAGTGTCACCTTCCGCAAGATGAGAGATCTTCGTAGAAACTATATAAAATTCTTCTCTGATACGATCTAATTCTTCGAGCTTTGCTAAACGGAGTTTTGTATTATCTTCCGCGAGTTCTGCGTATGTTTTCCTGAAGGAAGAAAAATTTTCCGAATCAATCTTCTCCACTACTCCGTCTTGCTCTCGGATAGCAGGCTTAATTGATTTGATGGAAGTTTCCCAATCCAAAAGGTCTTGGACTTCTCTCGATTTTGTACTTAAAGCTAAGAGTAGACCTTCTTTCCTCTTTTCTAAATCTTCTGCTTCTTGGGATTTTTTTCTTCTAGAGGCTTTTTCAGAGACTCGGATCCCTTTGATCTTAAATTTTTTATTCGGATCCGTAAATGTGATGATCACACTCTTATCCAAGGAAGCGATTGGAACTTCTCCCAATAAAACTTCTGAAATTCCTGCAGGAAGTTTCACCTCGGATTGTCTGGTGACGTAAACCAAGTCGGAATATAATAGGACAGAATCTATTCTGGCATAAGAAACGGGGACCGGAGACTTGGATGCCTTCTCCTCTTCGGTAATCGCTGTCGGCGTATCACTTTCAGAAGGATCAGATCCTTGGGCATAAAAATTAGTCCCTAGCAAAATCAAAAAGGAAGCCGCGATAATCGAAGAAGAAAAACGGGAAATCATAGGTTCTAAGTGCATACTTACAAAAATATAGTCCGTCAATTTATTTTCAGGACAATAAAAAAAGCGCCTTCGTTGAAAAGGCGCTTTTTAACTCTAAAAACTAGCTCAAAAATACGGAACTAAACTGTTTTAGGCGTATATCCTTTGATACTAAAAAACCTTTTTTGAGAAACTAAAAAGCCTCCCAACACAAAGAATGAGATCAATGCTACTTGCTTCATTAGCTCCGGGAGATATTGTAATGTCTCTACCGGAAGAACAGCAGTCAATTTTTCCACATGAGTAAAATCAAAAGGATACACATAAGTCAAGGCTGCTATAGAAGCCAAACGGATCAGCTCAGAAACGATACCTGAAGTTTTTAATTCGAAGATGGCACCTATATTCCAAAGAGTCCAAAGAACATAAAAACCTAAAGCGCACATTTCAAACAGAGGTAATTCCTTTTTGAACTCTATATAAACCATAGAAGCGCCAAGCCCAAAGAAGAATTGAGTGATTGAATACGCTAACAATGTATAAGGAATGTGTGTATTAAATTTTTGATACGTAGAACGATTGATCTCCGGAGGAACCACTGATTCTCCCAGATCTTTCGGCTTCCAGCCTGGAGGTTTGATCCAAACTAAAAATTTATCCTTCCAACTTTTGGTCTGCCAAGAAAGAAGGAACAGCTCTTCGAAATAATGGAACTGTGTCCAAACGGGACTCCAGGTCTGCATAGGTTTTACGATCCCAAAGATAGGCTCTTCTTCTTCCTCTTTGTAAGATCCGAACATTCTGTCCCAAATCGCAAATGTTCCTGCATAATTCTTATCTATATACTTAGGATCTCTTCCGTGGTGAACTCTATGCTGAGAAGGAGTATTAAAGACCCATTCAAAAATTCCTAACTTAGGGATCGCTCTAGTATGGAGCCAGAATTGGTATGCAAAATTGATTTGGATACAAAGAAGGAACATGATAGGTGGAAATCCTATCAATGCTAAAGGAAGATAAAAAGGGAGGGAAAATGTATTTTGAGTAACCCCTTGTCTTAAAGCCACAGTAAAATTATAATCTTCACTTTGGTGATGAGGCACATGGGAAGCCCAGAAGATATTGATCTCGTGTCCGAATCTATGATACCAATAATAGAAGAAGTCCGCTAGAACGAAACAAAACACCCAACCTATCCAGGAGTCGTTTGAAATATTCAATATTCCAAATTTTGCATATACCCAGGAATACACAGCCATCAATCCGAGAGTGATAAACACCGTAAAGATCTGCATGAAAATCCCAGCCGAAAGGTTATTGATAGAGTCTTTAAAACGATAGAACGGTTTGTTGCCAAACACGGAATAAAGTAGTTCTACAACTATCAAAACGAAAAATACGGGAGTAATCAGTTCAATTATATTCTTTTCCATCTCTATTACCGAGTTTCGACTATCTCTGTAGCGATCATTCGGTCAAGAAAAAGAACCGAGGCGGTTTTTGAATTCCGCCTCAGATGGAGCTATTAGATAACAGATGTTATTTTATCTTCCCGGAAAAGGGAAGGAGATTAGAAGAATAAGCTTACGGAGAAGGTCATAGACCAGATATATCCGCCGTAATTGTAGCTTGGATTCCTTTCCGTAGGGAAAGTTTTATTGATCTCCACACTTTTCAACTGTTGATTTGTAATGGCTAAATCAAATATTACCGGGTTTTTCAATCTATCTTTCAAGAACGCGAAGTTCCTTCCGTTGAAGATATAAGATACCCCGATGGAGTAGATCATACGATCATTATCCATCCAGTTGTTTTCTCCGGAATAATGAGGAACAGGAGAAGGTCTTTTCCCGATACCCCCTCTGAACTTCAAGAAAGGACGGAAAGCATACTCCGCTCCCAAACGAACGTTCGTGGTATCATTGAAATTCAGAGGCTCGGAATATTTTTCCTTAATCCTGGAAAGTTTATATAAACTCCAGATCTCTCTGTTCACATCTACGTTTAATAAAAGTTTTTCTGTAGGCCTGAATCCAATACCGTAAGACCAAACTCTCGGGTTGTACTGATCCAACAAAGCCAGATCGAAATCCAATTGGATCCCTAAAAGAGTAGTCTGTGCACGAGCAGGAATCGGGTCCGCAGACAAATATGTTTCTCTCTTATACGAAACCCCAGCGCTCCATTTTCCATAAGTGAATTGGAGTCCGTAAGTCGGATTGATGATCGGTTTTAAAGTTAAGACTACTTGTGAGTTCGCCTGTACAGGATCCGGAGAGATCGGAACATCTTTTAATAAGATCGCACCGGAACCGCCAGCAAGTGCAGTGATACCGACCCCTGCGAAAAGACGATCCTTCCAAAGTTCCACACCGACCCCGGCCATAATGGTAGGACGTTCATTACTTTTTCCTGATTGAAGGTATCTAGGAACAGTAGGGTTTTGATCGTTCACCACCATTAGATTTCCGGAAGCAGGAACGATAGCATTCAATCCGAAACGAATGGTTCTACCTATATCGAAAATTTCGTTTAGGTTCATCGTAAAACCCAAACCAACATAACTATCGTCAGGGTTCTTAGTGTTCTCGTTCTTAGGAGCGTTGTTCTTTAATGTAGGATTCGCGTAAGTCCCTAAGAAGGACACTTCATGATAAGGACGGTTCGGGCGGAGAAGAGGTTGGTAAGTGAACATTCCCTTTCCCATATTGGCAAAGCCGTCTCTGAAATTAAACCAAGCTCTTTTGTACCATTTAGCAGGTGCTCCACCTTCCTCGGTTTGAGGTTCGGTATTGAGCAAAGGACCTTCTTGAGGAATAGGATTTCCATTTGCGTCCTTAGGAGCTTCTCCACTAGCCGCTGCTTCTTTCTCTTTTTCCTTTTGTTCCCATTGAGCTATGAACAAATCCGCTTCATTCAATCTTCCCAAACCGGCAACATTGTAGAAAACCGCAGATGAGTTATTGACAGTAGCAGTGACTGCACCCGCCATTCCCGCTGCACCCGCGTGAGCACCATAAATATCCCCGTAACTACCGGCAGTCAATTCCGAGGTGCCGACTCCTAATATCCCCAGAACTGCGAGGATAATCCTCGACCCGGAGATAATTTTTTGACTAGAAACTCTGTTTCGCATTTTCCTTCCTGCTTTGAACCAATTCCTTAGCTTACCCTAACCCATCTAGAATTGGCTGATCTCTTTATTACACATCAGTTATTTTTTAAAAATTTTCCGTATCTTAGCGGAAAGCCCAAAATTGTCCACCAAAATCAAAAAAAGAGCCTTTAGTCGTTTTTATGCATAAAATAGAGAAAATAAACAATATTCAAAGATAAATGTCTATTATTGTAAAAGAATGAACGCTACATATATTTTTAGGTTTTGAAGAAGGAGCTTAAATAGTGCTTAAGGGCCTAAAACTGGCTTAGAAGATCGGGTCTTTTCAAAATATATGGAAATGATGTCAGCATAACGTAAATATCCCAAATATTTTCCATTCTCTTCCACAGGAATCTTATCCATCCCAGTATCCAAAAGGGTTTTGAAGGTAGTGGCCAGGTTTGTTCGGACAGAAATCGGCTGAATCGATGTATCAGTCACTTCTTTCACAAGGATAAGGTTCTGAGTGAGGTTTCTTCCTTCTAAAAATAAGCGACTTGTACGCAGAGAAATCATTCCGAAATATTTTCCATTCTCCTCCAAGACGATATAGTCGCTTGCATTGATCTTCAGCGCTTCTTCTTCTAACTGAGAGAGAAGGGTAGAAGTTTTGACCTCTGCAATATTTCTAAGTTTGCTCTTGATATCTTGGATGATGATCCCTTCTAACAAGTCTCTATTCATATCCCAATCATGAGCGGGAGATTGAAAGCGGGTGTTCTTCTGACTTTTATATAAATTAAGTTTATGAGAAAGAACAAAAGTGATAATTGAAACAATCATTAAAGGCGGAAGAAGGGAATAACTTCCTATGATCTCACAAATCATCACCATTCCTGCAATCGGAGCACTCGCAATCCCTGCGTAAAACGCACCCATCCCGACCAGCACAAAAGAAGAAACGGACACCTGATAACCTAAAACTAATTTGGCAAATGTTCCTAACGCTCCTCCTAACATTCCGCCAATGAATAAAGAAGGACCGAACATTCCGGCAGATCCACCGCTCCCGATCGTAAATGAAGTGGTGATAATTTTCAAAAATGCGAGAAGTAAGAAGAAAAGGATGATCTGCAGATCTTGATCCAAATAAGGACCGTAATTCGGAAATTGAAAACTACCTTCTAACACATCTTGTAGAACGCCGGCTCCAGTCCCTAGAACTTCCGGTAAAAAATATCCGATAATTCCTACAGGAATTCCGCCTAACGCTGGCTTGATCCACATCGGAAATTTCCAAGACTTGGACCATTCTTGCATGAATTGAAATACCTTGATGAGAAAGGCCCCATTCAAATAACAAACGATCCCTAAAAACAAATAAAAGATGAGTTCCTTATACTCTATAAATCCGATCTCGGGAACTTTATAAACGGAACCGAATCCATTAAAGGAAGAATATGTTAAGAATGCAGTCACGGAAGAAATGATACAAGGAACCAAAGTATCACTTTCTATATCTTCTCTATACACCATCTCTACGGAGGTTAATGCTCCTCCTAAGGGAGCATGAAAAATAGCACCTAGACCGCCCGCAGTTCCGGCGAGTAATAATGTGCGCCTTGCTCTAGCACCTGCTTTAGTTATATTTGCAACTAAGGAACCAAATCCGGCTCCGATAAGGGAGATAGGGCCTTCCTTTCCTCCGCTCCCTCCGGAAGATAAAGTAAATACTGTAGCGATCGATTTGATCAAAGGAACTTTCGGATCTACCTTACCTTCTTTATTATGAAAAGAATCTATTAATGAATCCGTTCCGGTTCCTGCAGAGTCCGGAGAAAATTTCCAGATAATCCAACCGGCAATCAGTCCTCCCAAGATAGGAAGCACCAGAAGCGCCCATCTTCCCAAATAAATAGAAGCGATCGGCCCCAGGGAAACGTAGTATTCCCCACCGGAATGTGTATTATGTAAACCTGATATTGATTCTAAAGAAATATACTCTGCCCAGGCAAGCGCTCGGGAAAAAAGAAGAGCGCCCAAACCGGAAACGATCCCGGTAAGAACACAATATAGATATAAGGACCTTCTACCCTTAATCGTAAAATAAGATGAAATAGGTCTTTGTCGGAATTCGTCGAAGGCATTTCCGAACATAAAAATTCCTTAAAATGATTTGGAAACCGATATCTCCATGATCCGATTATGAGTATATGTATCCTGCCAACCGCCGATCATTCTATACAATCTAGGAAGGATCAATAAACCGATAAACACTGGTGCACCAGGAGAATCCAGAACGTTTCCAGAAGCAGTAGGTTTTAAAAAATAAGACTCCAGGGCGCTATTCTTTTCCATCGTAGTAGTTGCGTAATAATATCCAACCCCTGCAAGCAAAAGATCCAAGCCGATATAACCGAACATACTCTTGAGCCTATCTGAGCCGCCATAAACTGGAGATTTATAAGAGTTATAAAAAACGGAAGCAGCAGGTTGGACCAATGCCAAAGACTCACTCCAAAAATAATTCTTACGATACGGTTCGAATTTTGCGTCTTCCGAAACATCGGTATAATTCGTAAGCCCTCCGGTTAATTCTTTTTTAGTAACTTCTTCTTGTAGAAAATTCCTAAAAACTTTTTCGGCTCCCTTTTTGGAGGATTCTATTCGGATCAAACTCATCTTCTCTCTTTTTGCGAGTCCTAAAACGAATACATCCAACTGTAATGGAGAATACCATTTTGACGTATATCTAAATGCAAAACCTTTAGTGTTTTGGTTGGATAATACTCGATCGTAGGTCAATCGATTCAATGCGGAAAGAAGCCTTATATCATTCTCCCCAGGATCACCTTCTAATTCGAAAACTTCTCCGGCATACACGGAAGAGAAGCAAGACAAAAAGAAAAATACGAATAAGGTCTTTAAGATTTTATATTGAAAACTTTTTTGCATGTTCATCAAGAGATCCGATCTCCAAGTAGAAATCCGGCTAAAAGCATAGATGCATTATAAGTGATATGTGCAGTCACAGGCACCCATATATTACCGGTTTTTAAATAAGAAATTCCGAACGAAAGTCCTACAAAGATAAGAAGGATCGGAGCCACGTAAGATCCTCCGTTAAAATGTACCACTCCAAAAATAACGGAAGTGATAATGAGCCCAATAGATCCTAAGTTTTTTTCTTCAAAGTACTTCAGCAAAAATCCCCTAAAGAAAAATTCCTCAAAAATTCCAGCTCCGAATGCGATTGCAAGCAAGGTCCATCCTAATAATTTCCAATTTAAGAAAAGATTTTTAGTAAGAATGATCTCTAGATAATTGGATTGGGGTTTGCCTATGATAAAAAAGATCAGGCTACTAGCTACATTCACAAAACAGAATGTAGCAAATCCGGTTGCGATACCCGCGAGTATATCTCTGCCGCTTGCCGAGTCAGTGAATTCTGCAGTTTCTATTCTAGCGATCTTTCGAATAAAAAAGTAAGAAGGAACCAAAAAGCATAGCCCCCAGATGATCCTATCCAAGGACAATAACCAAGGACGTTTTGTGACTACAAATTCGGTATATTCTCTAACAGCTTTTTCGGCAGAAGCAGGTTCGTTCCAAACTACCTCGGAAGGTACAGTGTTTACTACTTCTTTTGCCTTTGTAAAATTTTGTTTGGAAGCCTTTAAAGATAAGGTGCTCTCTACTTGGAATCGAGTGACCTTCATATAGGAATACATACCGATAAACAGTACGAAAACCTGGATCAGGCCCATGAGTAGAACATCTCTGCCGGGTGCGAGTTTTTGATCTTCCTTTTCTAAATCCATTCCAAAGGGCCCTTCCAATCATTTATGGGGGATTTTTTGCGTCATTGTTTTTTTATAATCTGCCGAGTATAGAAAAGATATGCCTTCCTTCAAAAGACATCTCCTAATTTTAATATCCGCACTCATACTAATCTCATTAAACGAGGTCCACGCGGTTTACGATCGCCTTCCCTTAAAAAGTTTAGAATATTCGGATACAAAGATCATCCGAGTCAGAGAAGAAATAAAATATAACCTTCAAATTTCAGTTTCCAACTTGGACCAAAAAGATTTGGTTCATCTTAGATTCCTTGTCTACAAAGTTGGACCCAAGGATACTTTTTTTAAGATCATGGCCAGGACCGGAATGGACTTGGACACTCTCTCCTCCGTAAACGAATTGGCATCTCCCCAAGACATCTATCCTGGTATGGAACTTTTGATCCCGAATATGAGAGGAGTTTACGACTCGGAAGAACATTCTCCCGACGAGTCTGCACGCAAAAAAGTCGCGGCACGTTTTCGGATCTCTTCCAAATTCTTATACTATGATGACCTCAGAAAATCCTGGTTCGTTCCAGGAAGAGGATTACCTAAAGAAGAGAAAAACTTTTTTTACGGATTAGTATTCTCCGATCCATTAGCGGAAGAAGGAAGACTGAGTTCCAAGTTTGGAAGAAGAAAGGACCCTTTTACTAAAAAGGATACCTTTCACGGGGGGATCGATCTTGCAGCTGAGGAAGGAACTCCTGTATTTGCATCAGCAGATGGAGAAGTTTCTTTTTCGGGAACAAGAGGTGGTTATGGGAGCCTAATTGTTCTAAAACATGGATTGGGTTATGAAACCAAGTACGGACATTTAAGCAAATTGTTAGTAGCACCCGGCACAAAGGTCAAAAAAGGACAATTGATCGGAGAAGTCGGAATGAGCGGCAGAGCCACCGGATTTCATTTACATTTTGAAGTATTAAGAAATAGTTTGAGACAGAGACCCATTTTTAAGGGTCATGTCTAATGTTCCATCGATCTCTTTCTAATCCAGCCGTTCGAATACTTATTCCTTTTATTTCCCTATTCCTAATTTTTGGGACCTTTATTCTTTTCGGTTGGACAAAGATTGATCCGACGGATTACGATCCGGACGATATTATCCGCCAAGAAGAAAGAGATATATTATTTATCTCTAATGTAGTAAACGAAAAATCTCCTATAGAAAAACCTTTCGGTCTTGCAGTTGATTCTAAGGGAGCTATTTATACAGGTTCTTCCGATGGAAATATTTATAAGATCAAAACTGACGGACAAACGGAACTATTCGCTAAAACTTCAGGAAGAGTATTAGGGATCGTATTCGACGGAAAGGAAAATCTAGTCGCCTGTGTTTCCGGACTAGGACTTGCATTTTATGATCCCAAAGGAAATGAAAATGTGCTTCTTAGAGAGGATTCCGAAGGAAATCCATTAATCAATCTGTACGGCCTGGATATCGGATCCGACGGAACTGTTTATTTTACAGAAGTTAGTCGAAAGTTTTCTTACGAAGATTCTTATTTGGAAGAATTAGAGTCCAGACCTAACGGTAGAATTCTTTCGTATGATCCAAGGACCCAAGAGGTTAAAACGGTATTAGAAGATCTGTATCATCCTACAGGGATCAGTTTATCTTCTTCCGAAGACTTTTTGGTTTTTGGAGAGAAATATAGACACCGTGTTTCTCGTTTTTGGTTAAAAGGAAAGAAAGAGGGGAAGGACCAGTTCCTCATCACACATCTTCCAGGAAGCCCTGCACTGATCAGTTCAGATTCTCAAAGAAATTTTTGGATCGCCTTGTCTTCACCTAGACATATCGCAATCGATAAGATACAAAATTTTCCTATCTTGAAAAGGGGAATTGCTGCACTTCCATTCTTCTTTAAACCGATTGAGGGAGAACTAGCTTATATTCTTTCTATGAATGAGGAAGGAGACATTAGTCTTTCTTTAATGGATAATACTTCTGATAAATTGGGATCCATTACTTCGGCTTTGCAATACGGATCAGGGATTTTACTCGCAGGGTTTTCCACCCAAAAAGTTTGGAAATGGAAATTTGAAACTCTGGAAATGTTTTTCTAAACAAAAAGCGCCCCGATTGGAGCGCTCTTTCAAAGTGAAAACTACATCGATGGAGATTACATCGCCCCGAGCAATTCCCTGAACTTATCCAAGGAGTATCGAGCAGCAAAGTCTCCGAATCTTTCATTCGGATTTCCTTCCTTCTTCCAAACTTCGAATGCTTTCTCTAGTTGAACAGGAATGTCTGCAAAAGGAACTTTTTTAGCAACGTAGTCGCCCACTTTTGTTCCCTCCGGATTTCCCCCGAAAAATAAGGAATATTTTCCGCCAGCCTGTTGCCCGACGATACCTATTTCCGCGGAATAAGGTCTCGCGCAACCGTTAGGACATCCAGTCATTCTCACGATAGGAGCTCTATCGTTCAGATCCAGTTTATCGATCACTTTTTGAATGGATTCCAGTAGTTGAGGAAAAGTTCTTTCGGATTCAGTCAACGCTAAACCGCAAGTAGGAAGTGCAGGACAAGCAAGTGCACGATCATACAAAGGTTTAGGAGAAGCAGGATTAATATTATATTCTTTTAATTTAGCTTCTAACTTCTCTTTATCCTCTTTTTTGATTCCCATCAAAACCAAGTCCTGATCTGCAGTTACCTGCACATTCAGTTTAAAGGTGGAAATGATATCTTTTAAAGCAGTCTTTAACGGTTTCTCAGGGAAGTCTTTGATCCTTCCTGAAAGAGTATGGAATCCTAATGCAAGAGTTCCGTCGGCTCTTTCCGTCCAACCCAGGTAGTTTGGAGTTTCCCATTTAGGAAGTTTACGATCGATATCGAATTTTGTGCCGGATCTGCGTTCTACTTCGGAGCGGAACCATTCCACACCCTTCTCCGCTAAAACATATTTCAGACGAGCATGTTTACGATTTGTACGATCTCCGAAATCTCTATGAGAAGTTACAATACCCTCTGCAACTGAGATCAGATCTTTTTTAGGGATCCAACCGAGCAAATCAGCAGCTCTAGGATACGTCTCGGCCTTATTGTGAGTCATTCCGAGTCCACCGCCTGCGAAAGCGAAATAACCGTCTATCTTGCCATTCGCATCTAAAGTACCCGCGAATCCCATATCGTTAGTGTAAATATCGACTGAGTTATTTCCGGCAAGAGTAACCGCTATCTTGAACTTTCTTGGAAGATAAGTAGTTCCATAAATAGGATCAGGCTCATCTTCTTTATTAAGTTGGCTTTCACCTAACCATAATTCGGCGTAAGCATTACTCTTATATTTAAAATGATCGGATAATAATTGGGCGATCGGGTCTAATTGGCTAAGCTCTTTGTTTCCCCAAGGATTTAAAGCTTGAGTTACGTTACGCACCACGTCCCCACACGCTCCCATGGTAGAAAGATTGACCTTATGGACTGCCTGCATGATCGGTTTCAGATCTTTGAGAAGGATCGTATGCATTTGGATGGACTGTCTAGTAGTTAAACGTAAAGCACCACCGCCGAATTTATCAGCCAGATCGTCCCAAACCATATATTGATCAGAAGTAAGTCTTCCACCTGGGATCCTTCCTCGGATCATAAAAGAGGTCGGATTCTCTATAAATTCTCCCGCATCGTCCTTTCTACGGTCCCTGTCCTTTTGCTGGTACATTCCGTGGAACTTGATCAATTGTTTGTCGTCTTCCTCGAAACCATCTGCACCTGTTTCAATAGCAGTACCGATCTTTCCCCTTAGTCCCCTAGAGGCGGTTTTAATATGCTCGACTTCGCTAAGTTCTTTTTGTTCTGACATCGATCGTATTCGTCCTTTTGGATTAGCTTCCTATGATTTCGTATCCGTGGAGAGATATTTTTCCTTAAACTCTCCGAGCAAAAATTTGAGAGCCGCTTTTCTTTTTTCGGGATCTCCCAGTTTACTTTTAGTTAAATTACGGATTTCTAATAAATTTTCCAATTCCTGGTCGTGATCCTTAGGAAGGACCTCTTCAAGAATAGTGCGGATGGTGCCCGCAAGCCCGGCAAACCCTCCCTGGGTGGAAACCGCCACACGGATCGGTCCCCTATCAAAATATGCAGAAGAATAAAAATCGCAAAGAGAAGGATCGTCCGCACAATTGATCCAGATCTTTTTTTGCTTTGCGTATTCCACCAAGTCACGATTTGTCTGTCTATCGTTTGTGGCAGAATACACTAGATCGAAACCGTCCAGATCGGAAACATTGACTTCTCTTGTTTCTATCTTTGTATCCTTAATGGAAGAAAGTAAATTGGCAGTTTCCGATTTGAATTCTTTAGAGATAACTGTGAGTGCACAGCCGGTATCTTTTAAATGTTGTAGTTTTTCAAGGGCGACATTTCCTCCGCCCACTACTAACACCTTTTTATTTTCTAATTTTATAAAAACAGGAAGAAGTTTATTCATACTTCTTCTCCTTGAGAAGCAAATCCTTGAAAGTCTAGCTCAGGATTTTCTCCGATCAGATGAACAACAGGCCCGATATAAATAATCCCAGGTCCTGAACTTTGTTTGGATAGACCTTCTTCTATAATTCTACCCAAACTTGTTACGGTTGTCTTTTGATTTTTTAAACTCGCGTTCTCGACGAGAGCTACTGGGACAAGAGAAGAAGCTCCGTTATCGACCAAATTTTTTGAGATCTGCACAATGGAGGAGGTCCCCATAAACAGAGCGATCGTACCTTTGAATTCCGCAAACCATTTCCAATCAGTGTCTTCTTGCAAAACCGTATGGCCATCCATGATCAGAACCTGTCTGGATAATCCTCTATGAGTTAAAGGAAAACCTGCACCGGAAGATCCAGCACTCAATGCGCTCACACCTGGAATGATCTCGTACGGAATTTTATGTTTTCTTAAAGTGAGTAATTCTTCTCCGCCTCTGCCAAATACGAAAGGATCCCCTCCTTTCAAACGTACCACAGTTTTACCTTGGAGAGAATATCGAACGATCAGTTCTTGGATCTCTTCTTGGGTTGCGGAATGTTGTCCTGCCCGTTTACCAACATAATGAACGACGGAAGAAGAAGGAAAATATTCTAAAAAGGAAGAATCTAATAAAGCGTCGTACAGAATTACTTCCGCTTTTTCTAATATTCTCAGGGCCTTTAAGGTCATAAGTTCCGGGTTTCCGGGACCTGCGCCCACCAAATATACTTTTCCCACTTCGGTATTCATCAAATTAGATCAGTAAGCTCCTACGATCATCCCGGCGCCTACAGTATTGTTCGTGCCTTCGTCCACTAAAACGAAACTTCCTGTTCCACGATTTTCAGAATAACTGTCGAATGCGATCGGTTTCGCAGTTCTGATCTTGATCCTTCCGATCTCATTCAAAGCAAGTTGAGAAGACCCTAATTTTTCGTGAGTTTGGATATCTATCCTGAAGGAAATTTCCTTAACTGCGGATTTTACGGAACCTGTGGTTTGTCTTAAAAGATATTTATTTCCAGGAACTAATGATTTGGCATCCATCCAACAAAGTTCCGCTTCAATATCCTGGGAGACAACCGGTTGGTGTTTATCGGTTACGATCATATCGCCGCGACTAATATCTATCTCGTCTTCCAGAAGAATAGTAACAGACATAGGAGCAAAAGCTTCTTCTACTTCTCTTTCATAAGTGAGAATAGATTTGATCTTAGAGCGCAATCCGCTCGGAAGAACTGCAATATCATCTCCCTTTTTGAAAACACCGCTTCTTACTTGGCCAGCATAACCTCTGTAATCATGATGTTCTTCCGTTTGAGGACGGATCACATATTGAACCGGAAATCTAGGCTCGTGTTTGGTTTCATCTACTTCGATCTCTAGATCTTCTAAATAACCTAGAAGAGTTTTACCTTTCCACCAAGTCATATTCGGAGAAGCATCTACAACATTATCCCCATTCAGAGCGGAAATCGGTATAAACTCCAACCCCTTAAAATCTAGATCCGAGGCGAAGTTTTTATAGTCTTCTACGATCTCTTCAAAACGTTCTTTGGAAAAATCCACTAAGTCCATCTTATTCACGCAGATAACTACATGAGGGATTTTTAATAGAGAAGCAATATAAGAATGTCTGTAAGTTTGTTCGATCACACCCTTACGAGAATCGATCAGAATGATCGCAAGCTCTGAGTTAGAAGCTCCAGTCACCATGTTTCGAGTGTATTGGATATGTCCCGGCGCATCCGCGATAATAAATTTTCTTTTAGGAGTAGAGAAATATTTATAGGCCACATCGATTGTGATCCCTTGTTCTCTTTCTGCTTTTAGTCCGTCTGTAAGAAGAGCTAAATTGATCTGACCATTTACCTGGCCAGTTTTTTCAATCGCTTCCAACTGGTCTTGGAATACTGATTTGCTATCGTACAAAAGACGACCAATCAACGTGGATTTTCCGTCGTCTACACTTCCTGCAGTAATGAAACGTAATAAGTCCATCAGAAGTAACCGCCTCTTTTACGTTCTTCCATCGCAGCTTCGGAACGTTTATCGTCCAATCTTGATCCTCTTTCCGTAGTTCTCGAAGTTTGGATCTCACGAATAATATCATCTAAAGAATTCGCTTCCGATTCAACCGCTGCAGTACAGGTCATGTCACCAACAGTCCTGAAGCGGACAGTTTTCTCTTCTACCTTGTCGGAAGAATCTAAGGTTACGAATTCTGAAACAGGGAATACTACATTCTCTCTCCAGACAATTTGTCTTCTATGAGAAAAATATAATGAAGGAAGCGGGATATTTTCTGATTTAATATATTCCCAAACATCCAGTTCGGTCCAGTTACTAATCGGGAAAACTCTTACGTTCTCTCCTACATGGATCTTTCCGTTATAAATATTCCAAAGTTCTGGTCTTTGTAGTTTAGGATCCCAGCTTCCGAATTCATCACGAACGGAGAATACTCTTTCTTTAGCGCGTGCTTTTTCTTCGTCCCTTCTCGCTCCGCCTATACATGCGTCGAATTTGAATTCTTCGATCGTATCTAATAATGTTACCGTTTGGATCGCGTTCCTGCTTGGGAATTTCCCTTTTTCTTCCACAGCCTTTCCTTGGTCTATGGAATCCTGAACGTATCTAACGATCAGTTTTTCTCCGATACGGTTCGCAAGATCATCACGAAATTGTAATGCTTCCGGAAAGTTATGGCCTGTATCAATATGTACTAAAGGAAATGGGAATTTTCCGGGACGGAATGCTTTCAGCGCGAGATGGACCAAAGTGATCGAGTCCTTCCCCCCTGAAAATAAAAGCGCAGGTCTCTCGAATTGAGCGGCGACTTCCCTAAGTATATAAATGGATTCCGCCTCTAGTTGTTGGAGATGCGACAATCGAGTTCTAGTCGTCATACTTCTGATCCTTTTTTTCTTACCAGTTTTCCATCCACCCAATGCAATCCGCATTCTTTCGTGGATTCATTCTCCCACCACCAACGGCCGGCTCTGAAATCTTCGCCTGCCATAACAGCTCTTGTACAAGGAGCGCATCCGATACTAGGATAACCTTTATCATGGAGAGGATTGTACGGAATATGTTTGTCTTGGACGTATTGTTGCACATTCTCCCAAGACCAATCCAAAATAGGATGGAATTTCAAAATATCCCTTCCCGTATCCAACTCCACTTTGGTTAAATTTTCTCTGGAACCGGATTGATCGTTACGAATTCCGGTGATCCAAATTTTTGCTCCCTCTAAAGCTCTGTTCAAAGGGACAACTTTGCGAATATGACAACATTCTTTTCTATTTTCTATAGAATCGTAGAAGGAATCGGGCCCCTTCTCATTGATCAGATCTTCTACCGCTTGTGCATCCGGGAAGAATGTTTGGATCCTTTTGCCGTACATTCCGTTAGTACGTTTATGAAGTTCATAAGTTTCAGTGAACAATCTGCCAGTATCCAGTGTGAAGATACGAATGTCCAAATTCTGGGAATAAATTGCGTGAGTGATTACTTGATCTTCCAGACCGAAGCTAGTCGAGAACACCGCTTGTCCTGGAAATTCCTGGGAAATTTTCGCCAAAGAATCTTCTAAGCTCAGACCTTTTAATTTTGCTTCCAGATCGGATGGATTCATCGAAATCGAACCTTTTTATATTAGACATACCCGAATTAGGCTGACCAATATAATGTACCAAAGTTTTATATATTGGATTATTTGTAAAGTATAGTTGATACTATATTACAAGGTTCCCTTTGGAGCCGGTACAGAATAGAGAATTTTTGTAGAATGTAGAAATTCTCCGATTTACTTCGAGAATCTTAAATCTCTGCCGAATTTACTGATCACTTAAAAATGATACTTTCAGTTATGTCGCGAAATTTATGAATGCATGTAACGAATCTGATTAAGCTCGAATTGTAAGATAAAATAATTTGCAGAAAGTTGGAGTAAACAAGAACGAACAAGGTTACTAATGATGCGCAACCTTCTTGCATTTCATCTATTCAATTATAAGAAGAGTTCATTCAAAAACCGATCTAAGCATTTTCATATACTCACTGTATACTCTTTCAAAAAATATAACCATCTATATGCAAAGAACGTCTAACTCCTCGTATTCGATCGAGATCGGATCGTTCAATTTTTTTATTGGATTCGTTCTATTTAAACTTCAGAAGAATGAATTAAAATTGATCTTAATCACAACTGAACATCGGTCTAATATTCATTTTTTATAACTTTCTTTTTAGTCGTTGAGAGGGTATGATATACTAGGTGTAATTGACGAATTACATATCCTTAGGAATTTTGGATAAAGATGGGAACTATAAATAAAAAAAATATACTAGAGCTATTCTCCCGTTACTCCGTCTGGGTTCTGCCCGCAGTAATACTAATTTCGGACATCATTGCCAGGGACGAAATATTACCTACATTCAAACCCTTGCAGTGGGCGTTCTATCTTCTCTCATTCATCTATTCAATAATTCTATATTCTGCTGCGATCATTCTTCTTAGAACATTATACCAACAGAAATCTAAGGTGGCATACTATATAGTATTCTCTCTGATCTTATCTTTTTATGTCGGAACACTATTGGGCTCGTACGGGTACTATGCATATACCGGGATCATGCCTAACTTCTTCGTGTTCTCTTTTATATTCCATGAGCCATTGAACAGTTGGACAATCGTAGAAGGTGGGTTTACTAAATCATCTTTGATTTTTGGCCTTCTCGCCTTTATTATATTAGGTGTTTCTTTATGGTTCACTACAATTAAAGAGCCTTTAAAATACAGATTCCAAACGACTGTACGAGTCGGAGTAGTGATCGTATTCTTAGCGATCAGTGGATTCTTACACAACAATACTAGATTTAACGACCAAGTATACGTTTCTGATACAAATACGATCGCATTTGTTTGGAGAAACCTATACAATCACCTAACAGGGGATAGTTTAGGATCTGCAGGATTACAATCCAGGAACAAACCTAGGCTTCCTCAACTTGGTTCCAATCCCGGGGTCAATGTTCTATTCGTAGTAACGGAAAGTTTGCGAAAGGGAAGTTTAGGAGTTTACGGTTACGAAAGAAACACAACTCCTTTCATGTCTAAATTTGCTCAAACAGCGGATCGAAGCCAATACTTCTTATTCAAAAAAGCGTATTCAAATTCCAGTTCTACACTTTTGTCTTTTCCGAGTATATTAACCGGTGTTTCTCCTTCTCAGCCTGTTCCAATGACACATACTTATCCTTTGTTCTGGGAGTATGGAAAATCGGCAGGACTTTCTACATTCTATATCACTAGCCATAACTTGCAGTGGAATAACTTCGAAGGATTTTTCAAAAACTCAGGGATCGATTTCCTTTGGGATAAAGAAAAAAGCGGCTTAAAAGTATTCAATGATATCGGGATCGATGATAGAGAAACCGTGAAAGAATTCAAAAGATATCTTTCCGGATTTAAAAGCTCAGGCAAAAGGTTCGCGGGAGTTTTGCACTTCAACACGAATCATTTCCCATACATAGTGCCTGAAGAATCCAAGTTCTTCGCAGTAGATTCCGTCCCGGACCAATATGATAACTCTGTTCGCCATATGGACAGTCTTTTGGAAGAAGTGTATGCCTATCTCAAAAAAGAGGGTTTCTTAGAGAATACCGTAGTGATCTTCACTTCAGATCATGGAGAATCTCTTTTCGAACACGATTACCTAGGACATATAGATAGCAACTACGTGGAAACTGTTGCCATTCCTATGTTGGTATATATCCCGAATTCTTTAAAGGAATCGGTAAATTTACAAGCTATCCGTAGAAACACGGACAAACCTGTGGCAAATACTGATCTGATCCCAACATTCATAGATATTTTAAATCTAGAAAACAATCCTGCGATCAAAAGGTATTCAGCAAATCTGGAAGGTAAATCTTTACTCAAAGATATTTACGGAGATCGTAGGATCATCATTACCAATAATAACGAGATTTCTTTGTACAAAGTCGGGATCAGTTATATAAAGGGAAATTATCATTATATAATGAATCTGAACTCTAATCCTTCCAAAGAACGTCTGTTCGATCTTTCTAAAGATCCGAAAGAATTAAAAGATCTTTGGGCAGAAGCAAACGAAGAGAATAAGATCCATTTTAGAGAAGTAGTAAAAGACTGCGGAGTCTGTGTGGAATTATTCACATCCCAAGGTTTGCCTTACGAAGCATCGCAAGCAGATCTGGAAACAGCGAGAAATTCTTTAAAAACCGCAGCGTTCTGATCAAACCTTAGAACTTTTAGAAGAAGATTGAAATTCTTTCCAGAACTTATCCAATTCTTCTTTGTTTTCAGGTTTAGTATGCCAACGTCTATGAAGCCAGAAATAATCTGCAGGATGTTTGTACACTTCCTCCTCTAAACGTTTTACCCATTTATAAGTAAATTCTCTCTCCCATAGTTCCGGGTCCTTTCTAGGATCCAGATCAGGTCTTTCGAATTCTTCTACATGAAAATATAATTTTCCAGTCTTATCGTACCAACTGCTGCAAAATAAGATCGGTACATCCGTCATTCTGGAGAATGTTGCGGGGCCTAAGAAAGTCGAAGCCATATTTCCTAAAAAAGGAAAGAAGGACCCGGTCTTGCCTGCGTCCTGATCCGAGATAAAAGCGACTAACTTTCCCTGCTTTAACAAGGTTAGCGCTTTTCTAGGACTTTCATCCGTGTAGACTAATTTAATTCTTTGAGAGGCTCTATTCCTTTCAATCCATGCGTTGGACCAAGGATTAGATTGTCTTTTCGCAAATACATACAGGTCATTTTTAGGAGCGGTGTAACAGATAGAGACTCCCATTGTTTCCCAGTTTCCCAAATGACCCAAAACTAAGATCCCCCCTTTCTCAAATAGGCGAGTATGAGTTTCTTTATCCGGCAAGAAGGTCACCCATTTATCTATGAACTTTCTGCTCATTCTAGGTTCCTCACAGAACTCATTGGCCATATGAGAAAGATTTCTGAGGTTATGAAGAATGTATTCTTGTATCTCTGATTCCGACTTTTGAGGGAAAGCGGTTCGTATATGTCTTTCGATCCTCTTTTTTGTGGCGCCTGTCGTTTTGGCCAGGAACCGAATGATATAGAATAGGATCTTTCCCCTAAGAACATAAGGGAAGATAGAAAGAGTACCTACCAGTATTCTCGCGAATATGTACTGCAGGAATTTTTTGACTTTTTGTCTCTCGCTTCTTGGTTTAGGATTCGCCATAACATCGATCCCGCATTTAAAAACAGATCCGAAGGCACCCCGACGGACTTCCAAATTTTAGGACCTTCTCCGAATCTAAAAATAAAAAAAACGAATCGATTGAATACTTAAAAAGAAAAAGAAACCATGGTCGGGTCTAATTTCTCAGGACTTTGTCCGACAGAATAAAAAGGACGATATATGCCCTTCCAATTTTTAACAAATAGAGTCGCAAGACCCAAAAGAACTTCCGGGACCTTAGTTTTCATTCTTTTCTCATCTATGTTCTTGCTCTCGAGCGGGAACCAATTCGCTGCTCCTAAAACCAACGGTTTTAAATTTCCCCAAGACCATTTTTTTCATAAGGGATATAGAGTAGAATGGTGTTATTTCATAGGTATCTTGGATACGGAAGAAGGTAAAGAATTAGGATATGAATTGAGCTTCTTCCGAGCTTACCTTGGACCTAAAGTTGCATTGTATCCTGTTCATTTCGCAATCTCGGATCTTGAAGACGAAAAACATAAGTTCTCCCAAACCATCGAAAGAGAATTAGGTGGAGTCGCAGGCCAAGACAAGACCAACTTATGGAGTGGGGATTATCGTATGGAAGTTACAGGCCCCGCAGATTTTAGGATCTCCGCTTTTCCAAGAACAGATTCAGGTTTTGGTCTAGAATTGGAACTAAGCACTAAATCCAAAAATATTCTTATCCACGGAAAAAACGGAAAATCATTTAAGAGCAGAAAGAACCCTAAATTTTTCTCCTATTATTACAGCATTCCTCGTTTAGAAACCAAGGGTTCTCTTTATCTGGAAGGAAAAGAATATCATGTCAAATCGGGCACAAGTTGGATGGACCATGAATGGAGTAGCCCAGAAGGAACCGAGGCTGCGTTCGATCTTTCCTCCAAGGACATTTCCTGGGATTGGATCTGTATCCAAATGGAAGATGGTTCCGATATCATGGCTTTCAATTTTAAGAACAGATCAGGAGATGTCGAAACTTTCGGGACTTATCGTTCTCCGGACGGAAAAGTAATAACTTTAGAAAATGAAAACGATCTGAAATTTGTTCCGGAAGATAAGACCTGGAAAAGCGATCAAACTGGGAATTCCTACAAATTACGATGGAAATTAATTTCCGAAAGATTTAACTTGAATATCTCGCCCAAATTTGAGGAGCAGGAGTTCGACGCAAGATCCAGCACTGGACTAATTTATTGGGAAGGCGCAGTCAAAGTCGGCGGAGAAGTAGAAGGAAAATCCGTAAAAGGAAAAGGTTACCTAGAACTAAAACCTTTCCGTTAATTGCCGATTCCGGCAGGAGAAAAAACCTTTATCCCTGGTAAACGGTATGGAATATTGTTCGATGCCTGATTTTTAACGGGCTTTAATCCGAATGAGAAATTATTTTTTAAAAAGGATCTTTCTGATCGTTCCCACCATCCTCGGAATCACTTTCCTAGTATTTATTTTATCCCACCTAGCTCCGGGTGGACCCCTGGAAAGAGAGATCGCAAAGTTAAGAGGATATGGGAACGAAGATGGAGCCAGATCTTCTTTGATCAACAACGAAGAGATAGAGATCCTAAAGCAAAAACTACGTTTAGATAAACCGCTGCCGATTGCTTACTTATACTGGCTCTGGGACGTTGCAAGTTTAGATCTGGGAGAATCCAGATTACATTCTCGCCCAGTAAACGAACTCATCTTTGAAAAGATCCCGGTTTCTCTTACATTCGGTCTTTCCGGATTTTTGCTTTCTTATCTGATCTGTATTCCATTAGGAATCCGTAAAGCGATTCAGAGCGGACAAGCATTCGATAGCGGAACTAGCATTGTCATTCTGATAGCATATTCCATTCCGGTATTTGCACTTTCTATGTTATTGTTATATTTGTTCTCCTCTGGCGAGGTGTTTTCCATATTTCCTCTAGGTCATGAATATTCAGACAATTACGATGACCTGGACTTTTTCGAAAAGATCGTTGATAGGGCAGAACATATGTTTCTACCGGTACTTTGTTATGTTTCCGGATCTTTTGCAATGCTCACTCTTTTGATGAAAAATTCTCTATTAGATCAGATCTCTAAAGAGTATGTTAGGACCGCAATCTCTAAAGGGTTATCTTTTAAAGATGCAATTTATAAACACGCTTTCAGAAACAGTTTGATCCCGATTGCTACTGGATTCGGTTCTAATCTAAGTTTAGTTTTGGCAGGATCCTTGATCATTGAGCTGGTATTCAGTATTGATGGCATCGGGCTACTCGGGTTTCAAGCCGTAACTGAAAGAGATACTAACCTAATGATGGGACTTCTATTGATCCAAAGTTTTCTTTCACTGATCGGAAATATTCTCTCAGATCTTTGTTACGTTATTATAGACCCTAGGATCAATTTCGAAGCATGAATTCTTTAGCTAAAAGAAGATTCGAAAAATTCAGATCCAATACAAAAGCTTGGATCTCTCTTTGGATTTTAGGAACCTCTTATATCATTTCTTTATTTGCGCCAATACTTGCAAATAACCAGCCTTGGATCGTTTGTTATGATGATTCATGGAAATTCCCTATCTTCTTCCGCTATACTGACAAGGACTTCGGCGGATCCGAATATTCTCCTATAAATTATAAAAAATTAAAGTTACGAGAAGATTTCAAAGAAGATGATGATAACTGGATCTTATTCCCTCCAATTCCATACGGATACAACGAAGACAATTTAGAGACGATCGATGACGGCGAAAATCCTCCTTCTTCTCCGAGTTTAAAACACTGGTTGGGAACCGATGATAGAGGACGAGATGTATTCACTCGGATCTTTTATGCTTATAGAAATTCAATGAGTTTCGGGCTCATCTTAGTGTTTATCGAATTTATCTTTGGGACGATCGTAGGCGGGATCCAAGGTTATTACGGAAGAAGAACGGATATCATACTGCAAAGGATTATCGAAATTCTATCCGCAATCCCTTTCTTATATTTAATACTGATCATGGGTTCCTTTTTCGGACGAGGATTTATCGTTTTAGGGATCACTTACTCCGCGCTGAGCTGGATCGGAATTAGCATGTACATGAGAGGCGAATTTTACAGATCCAAAGCTCTTACATATGTGGATGCAGCAAAAGCGTTAGGCGCTAGCTCTTGGAGTATTATGAAAAATCATATTCTCCCGAATGCGATCACTCCGCTTGTGACCTTCTTACCTTTTGCACTTATCAGTTCGATCTCCATTTTGAGCGCACTGGACTTTTTAGGTTATGGGATTCCGGCACCAAATCCTTCTTGGGGAGAAATGATCAGCCAAGGAAGAGATAACTTAAGAGCTTGGTGGTTGATCGCTTTTCCTTCTTTGTCTTTAGCGGCAACCATTCTTCTCTCCTCTTTTATAGGAGAAGGGATACGTGATTCTTTCGATTCTAAGGAAAAGGTGACGTACGAATGAATTCGGAAGCTATTCTCCAAGTATCGAACTTAAATTTAGAACTTTCCAAAGAAGGAAAGTTCGTGCCATTATTGGAAGATATCACCTTCGAGATCCGTAAAGGAGAAGTTCTCGCACTCGTAGGAGAATCAGGCTGCGGAAAGTCTGTGTGCTCTGCTGCGATCACGAAATTACTTCCTCACGAGTCTTTTAGATACTCGAATGGAAAGGTGTTATTCCAAGGAACGGACCTTCTTCAAACCGACTCCGAAACCTTAAGACAGATCCGAGGAAAAAAAATCTCATACGTATTCCAGGAGCCCTTCTCCGCCTTAAATCCTTTGAGCAAAATAAAAGACCAAATGACAGAAGGATTTTTAGAACATGGGCTCGGGACCCGTAAAGAAGCGGAAGATAAGGCCGAATATCTTCTTGGAGCAGTAGGAATTACCGACATAAAATTAAGAATGAATTGTTATCCTCATCAGTTGAGCGGTGGGATTTTGCAAAGAGTTGGGATTGGAATGGCATTGATGTGCGATCCGGAACTTCTGATCGCAGATGAGCCTACCTCCGCTTTGGATGTTACTGTCCAGGCGCAGTTGGTGGAACTCCTACTTAGGCTCAAAGAAAAGATGAACTTATCCGTATTATTTATCTCTCATGATTTCGGTTTGGTTAGCCATATCGCCGATCGTATCTGTGTATTGTATGCGGGAAGGATTGCTGAACTCGGAACTGTAGATCAAGTTTTAGACGAACCGAATCATCCGTACACAAAAGATCTATTAGATTCTTTACCTTCTCATTTTTCTCAAACGGGAGTTTTTAAACCGATAGAAGGAAGATTACCTTCCCCCGGAAACTATCCTAAAGGTTGTCATTATTCGGACAGATGCGACTTCGTATTTTCCCATTGCCAGACTTTTAAACCTATATTAAAAAATACGAATGGATCCGGACATCTTTCCGCTTGCTTCTTAAATGAGAAGAAGGAGCTAACAGGATGAAACTTTTAGAGATCAAGGATCTGAACGTAAGCTACGGAAAAGAAGGTTTCTTCGGTGGAAGAAAATCAGTAATCAAAGCGGTTGAGAACGTAAACATAGAAATGGAAGAAGGTGAAACCTTCAGCCTTGTGGGAGAATCCGGTTGTGGAAAATCCACATTAGGTAGAGCAATACTTAGGCTTTTAAAATCAGATTCAGGCGCTATATTCTTTAAAGGAAAAGAGATCTTAGACTTAAGAGAAAAAGAATTTTTACCTCTTAGAAAACAGATCCAGATCGTTTTCCAAGATCCTTATTCTTCCTTGAACCCAAGAAGAAATATTAAGGATATTTTGACAGAAGGATTGTTTATCCACGGAAATTATACGGATAATCAAGCGGAAAAGGAAGCTGCCGACATTCTAGAAAAAGTAGGACTCTCTCCTGAAATCTTAAACAGATATCCTCATGAATTCTCCGGGGGACAAAGACAAAGGATTGCAATTGCAAGGGCACTTATCCTAAAACCGGAATTTATACTTTTCGATGAAGCAGTCTCTGCTTTGGACGTATCCAACCAGGCTCAGGTACTTCTTCTATTACAAAAATTGAAAGCAGATTTTGGGCTTTCCTATCTGTTTATCTCCCATGATTTGGGAATCGTAAAATCTATCTCAGATAAGATCGCAGTCATGTATTTGGGAAAAATTGTGGAAGTAGGCACAAAGTCCCAAATCGCGGAAAGACCTTCACATCCTTATACAAAGGCATTGTTTGGAGCGATATTCGAAGTAGAAAATCGCAAGAACCGAAAAACTCCTCTTCAGGGGGAAGTGCCGAGTATATTAAAAAAACCGAAAGGTTGCCATTTCCATACTCGTTGCCCTATCGCAAAAGAAATCTGTTCCGAAACAACTCCGGAATGGAAAGACTTAGGCGAAGGCCATAAGTCCTATTGCCATTTTCCGGACGGAAAATAAAATGCGCTCCTGGGATGTAATCAACCGGTATTTGGAAGAAAATAAGATCCGCTATATCTCTGCGATTGGATTTTTCGTATTACTATTCGTACTGATCGTTTATATTCCTTTCGTTCAGAGAAAGGACGTATATAAAGAATTTATACTAGACCGTCTCAGAAGTTCCACTGACTTGGACATTAAAGTAGCAGATTCGGATCTATATCTTCTGCCCTTTCCAGGGATCGAACTAAATCAAATCGAGATCAGAAAAGACAACGTGCTGATCGCAGTCAGCGACAAAGTAGATATAGATATCTCTTGGTTCGGCTTAATCAAAAGAATGATAGAGATCCGGGACATCTCAATCAACGGTGGATCTCTTCATCTGGAAAGAAGGAAAGACGGATCGTTTGATATAGTAGAATATTTGAACGGAAAGAAAAAGGAGACGGAACAGAAGAGTAACGTAAAAGAACTTCTGGATGACGTAAATTCTCGGATCGGATTTTCTACCGAGGACTTTTTTGCAGTTAGTTTAAAGAATATCGAAATAGATAATTTCACGTTAGTATATAACGAACAAAACCATGATAAAAAATATATAGTATATTTCAAGAAGTCTCAGGTTTCCGTTTCATTTTACGGGAAAGACGTTGATCTTTTATTTCAAGGAAGAATAGACGATCAACCTATCGATCTGGAAATGACAGGCGGCCTCCAAAACTTCCCGGTAAATTGGGAAAAATTGCAGTTTAGCGCGATCTTAAAAACGGAAGAACTCTCTCTTTCATTACTTAGAGAAATATTTAATATTTTCCCAGTAGGCGACTTCTCCAAAACAAAACTTTCCGGAAGAACGGAAGTAGTGAAAGAAGAAGGCACTATCTTCAAGTTTAAGGTCCGAAATCAAATTAAAGATCTTGCATATAAAGGAGGGCTTCCTTTCGGAAATATTCGACTGAATGTGGATTTCGATCTTGATCTGATCAATAAGAAAGTAGCCTTCCCTTTTATAGAAGCGGTTTGGGAAGGAGTGGCAAAAGCTACTGCAAAAGGTAGCGTGAACTGGAAAAATAGAAGTTTAGGCCAGTTCGATATCAAAGCGGATTATGGAGATTACCATAATCTTTTAAAATTAGGAAAACTATTCCAAGTTAGAGAAGATCTTTTCGATCCTACTTCTCCGCCAGGTATCTTTTATTTTACCGGAGAATTAAACAACATTTTCGCATTCAAGCATAGATTTGCCCATATTAAAATGGAAGCAAAGTATGTGGATCCACTTCTTTCTATACCTAATTTTCACGCATATATCTATAACGGGGAAATATTAGGAAAAGCTAAAATATATCCCGATATTCCTAAGATAGAAGTAGAAGGAGACGCGCATCGACTTCAGGTAGATAAGGTACTCCTTCCCTATTTATCTGAAAAAATTATGGAAGGTGAACTTTCCAGTTGGTTCTCCTTTGAGACACAGATCCGAAATCATTCCAGGGATTCAGTAACGGAACTTTTTGCAAATATGAAAGGGATAGGGAATATCACTATCAAAAACGGAGAACTGCTAGGTTATGCGAACTTCATGGTCCCTGTCTTGAACACACTCGGTAAAATTATCACGTTCAAAGGAGTGGATGGCAGAGAATTAAAATTCGAAACTCTTAGATCCGATATAAAAATTGCGGGCAATGAGATGTATTTTCCCAACATGAAGCTGGAAATTGAAAATAGCGGAATGGATGTGGACGGAAAAGGTACTGTAGGCTTTGATCAAAAAATAGATATGAGACTACATCTTCGCTTAGGTGGAAAATATATCGGTAAAGGTTTACAAATCCCAATTATCTATGCAGGAACTTTCGGAAAAAGTATACCTTACGTAGATCCGATCTGGCTCGGAAGTGTTTATACGGGTATGACCCTATTGGGACCTTACCTCATTCCATTAGGTGGACCTTACGCTGGTGGCGTAGCAGGGTCTGTCATTGGAGAATATGTCCGAGATCTTTGGGATGGAGTTACGGGCCTATTTGGCGGAAGCAATCCCGACTCGGATAAAAAACAAAAAGAGAAATAATTAATACTCTTTTCTTTCCAGTTCTTCCTTAGTTGGAAATACCAAATTCTGATTCATCAGTTCATGACTAAGATTTAAGAACGCTCTCGCCTTATTAAAATGAGAATCGCAGATCTTAGGCTGACTATCGCAAAGATTTACTTCTTCTCTTGGACCTTTTGCGGAATATTTTAAGTTACGATTTCCATCCACGAAATGGATGTAGAATAGATCCGACTCGATCCAACCGATCAAATTTCCGTAAGCAAAGTATGCAGACTCTGTCTTCTTTGGAGCAAGTAGATTTCTTCCCATAGCGGAGAAGTACGCCTCTTTACCGACAAGGCTCAAAATAGTAGGGATAACATCTAACTGAGAAGCGTCTCTATCATCTATTGCAGGCAATATTCTTCCTGGAGAATATATTAAAAACGGAATATTTCTGTCTTCGTAATAATCCAAATAACGATGATGAGTATGATCCGCCACAAATACAAAGATCGTATTATCGAAGTATTTAGATTTTTCTGCACGATCCATAAAATCCCTCAAAGCCCAATCTGCATAATGATACACATTCAGATATTCGAAATCTCTCTCGTCTTCCGTAAAGATCCTGAACTTAGGATCCGGAGCGCGATATGGATAGTGTGTGGATAATGTAAGAGATACTCCCAAAAAAGGTTTTTTGGATTCTGAAATTTTTTCATGCAATACTTGAAGTACATCCGCATCATCATAACCCCAAGCTCCGATCTTAAATCGATTCAGCTTAGCGATCTCTTTTTCACCCAGAACTGAATCGAATCCCCAATGAGGCATTAAAGTTGCTTTATTATCAAAACTTAAATCTCCGCCTGTTACGAAGAATGTATCATATCCTAAACCTTTGAAAATATTTCCTATCCCGGAAAAATTCCCCAGCACTTGGTGGGTACGAACCACAGTCAATCCGGGTCGATCCGGCAAACCTGTCAGGATAGACATCATACCGTTCGTTGTCCTTCCCCCTGAGGCAAAAAACCTGGTATAAAATCTTCCTTTTCTGAGAAGTTTATTAAAATTAGGAGTGAGTTCTTTTCCGAAAACTTTTCCATCACTGATCGGATCTATAAATTTCCCGGTCCAGTTTTCCAAAAGGATCAAAACTATGTTCGGAGGTTTTCCGTTATTGGTTTGTTTCTGTTTTCTTAATAAAGGATATTTTTTTCCGACAAACTCCGCACCTTCGTAAGAGATCTCTTCCCTAACTATACGAACAGATTCTTTGGTTTCTAACTTTAAATAGTTCGGAATAGACTGGCTTTTCAAATCCATAATAGAAGTGAATACACCGTTCAATGCGATATTGTTCACGAAAGAATGTCCTGAAACAATCGCATTACTCGCTCTCAAAGGAGTTTCTTGAATTCCACCTCGGATCGCAAAAACAACTAATACTAAAACAACAAAAGAAAGAATAGAATCTCTTTTCCAAGAGTTAGGTTCATGTTTGTAAGGATTAAATTTTAAGAAAAGATAAGTAGATAAAGGTAAAAATACCAAAACCAAAAGTGAAGCAATAACGGCTAAGAAAGGATTCTGTTCAAAGGCGGATTTTAAGATCACACCCATATCTTTTCCAATAAATACGAAACCTTCGTAACCTATATGTTTGTTCGCATTCTCGAAATAAACTATATCAGCAATTAAATGGGAAAGCATCCAAACACTGATCAAGATCGGAAAGTATCCCCAGAAAAAATTGAAAAACTTAAAACGGTTTAAATAAGGAAGGCAAGAAAGAAAGGCGAATGGTCCCAAGATCATTCCGACCACTGAGATATCGAACCTAAGGCCTACCAAGATTGCCCACAAAACATCCTTGGTTTCTGCGCCTTCTAATCTATAGGAATAGACCCAAAGGAAAGCTGCTTTATAAAAAGTTAGAATGAGAACAAAGTAGATGGCGTATCCGCCGATCAATTTAAGATTGCTTGGTAAACGTTTCATCTTTTCCAATTGATTAGAATTTTGAACAGCCTGTCGGGCAAGACAAAAAAGAGAGAGGCTGACGACCAACCAATGTCTGATTTTAGTCCAGATCCAAACCTTCTAATCTTAAAACTTCTAGGGCATTGCTGGACTGGACTATGCCTGATCTGATCTTGTAATCGAAAGTCATTTTGCCATTCTCTATCTCTTCTCGGAAGTGAAATAAAGAAAGTTCAGGTAAGTCCGCTAATTCCAAATCGTGTGTTGTAATAATCCCGAAGACTCCGTACTGCCTTAACTTCTTCAAGATCCCTTTGCAAGCAATCGTTCTTTCTCTGGAATTGGTTCCTTTTAAAATCTCGTCTAATAAAACCAATCTGCCCTTTTGCGAATTTTTAATATCTTGTAATATTCTTCCAAGGCGCCTGACTTCTGCGTAAAAGAAAGAAATTCCCTCTTCTACAGAGTCTTCGTTTCGGATACTGGAATGTACTTCTAAGATCGGGGTAATAAATTCAGAAGCAGGTACGGGTCCACCTGCCATCGCAAAAATTCCTGAAATTCCCAGCGCTCTTAAATAAGTTGTCTTTCCGGACATATTTGATCCGGTTAAAAGAAGAAGTTTCCCCGGTTGCATAGGCTCCAGATCGTTCGGCACTCTTTTGTCAGAAGGGATCAATGGATGCACAAGATCTTTAGCATGGATCGTTGCATTTGATTTTTCTAATATAGGAAATGTGAACTCAGGCTCTATCCAACTCAAGTTTGCAAGTGGAAGTAAAGAATCCAATTCCGCAAGATCCGAGATGGATGCTTTTAGGGAAGCTCCATCTTTATTC
>NZ_NPDL01000003.1:300000-506700 GCF_002811475.1 Leptospira hartskeerlii | reverse complement strand
CTCTAGTTCAAGGCCAGCAGCTTTACCTACCATATTGCCTGGTTTTCCTGGAACTGTTGGCAATAGTAGTTCTGCATTTATGGGAGGAACAGCTGGTGCGGGAGGCAATGCAAGTGAATCTGCTCATTCAGGAGAAAATGGAAATTTAAATACTGGGGGTGCTTGGTCGGAGCAACCGACTTGGGGTCTTAGAAATACATTTATTCCGTCTGGTGGTTCAGGAAGGAATTCTTCTGCGCCAGGGGCTGCTGGTGGATTAGGTGGTTCAGGAGAATATTTGAATATTCCAAATTTGCAAGTTACTCCGGGGCTTAATATTTTTGGAGTCGTGGGAAATCGCGGGGTTGGTGGTGCGGGGGGAGCAGGTGGATCAAGCCCTTCCGGGCAATATGGTGGGAATGGGCAAATGGCAACCGGGAGTAATCTTGGAAATCCGGGTGGAATTAAGATCAAGGGTTGATATAGTTTTTTGAATAAGTGAGGAGACGCCATTTTTTGGCTTGAGGAAAGGCGAAAGTTATGAATTGAATTTATATTATACTATTATAAATTATATATTTTTAATTTTATATCGTTAAGCGAAAAAGATCATAAATTCTCTCTTATGTGGCTCAGATGGATGAATTCCTGATATGGATTATATACCATTTAGGAGAGCATTTAAATGCCAATTCCCAACACAAGCAAGAAGATATCTTGGAATAGGAGTACGCCGAATGACGGACTACTTTTTGACCAAGAATATTCTTCACTTTACGCAAACGATATTTCTCTACAATCCCAGCTAGAGAATTTACAATCTCAAATCGATTCTTTGACAGTTCTGCTTTCGCAGATTAACGTTCCTTTGGGTGCGATTATTGAATTCGATTTTCCTAATATTCCTTCAACCTATATGATCGCAAATGGGCAAGCAATTTCGAGGACGACATATTCTTCTCTCTGGAATCTTGTTCATCGAACGATAACCGGTCTTGTGCCAACTACAGATCGAATACAATCGACTTCTCATGGACTTAGTGCAGGTCAATTGGTTAAGTTTTCTTTTACCGGAGGAGGGATCACAACAAACGTTCCTTACTTTGTATTAAATCCGACTGCTAATGACTTTCAGATCTCTCTCACTCAAGGGGGTGCTGTTATAGATCTAACTTCGAATCAAACGGGGAATTTGCTGACTCATAGTCAGTATGGTTTTGGAAATGGTTCCACAACATTCAATTTGCCGGATCGAAGAGGAATTTTTGCTCGAGGTGCAGGACAACATTCTAATCGAGCGAAAGCTGCCGGAGGAAATTATGATGGCGGAGGAATTGGCCAAGAGATCCAAGATAGATTCCAAAGCCATAGGCACTCAGCCATCGGAATTTCCGCTGATTTGATCCATCCAGACGGGTATTCTGGAGCAGGAACTTCTCAAATTGGGCAAGGAATGGTTTATGTATTAGATCCAATTACGGACGGACCAAGCGGGGCCCCAAGATTCGGAACTGAGACTTCGCCTGCTTCTACATCTGTGCAATACGTCGTACGGGTAATCTAAAAGAGTAAGGTAAAAACCGTAGTAGATCTCTAATTCGAATATTTTACATAAATATATCTGATTAGAGATCTACTTCATTCCGAAATTTTTTCTCAAAACATTCAACCGAATGGTTGACTCTTCTTGTTCTTACTATATA
Organism: Leptospira hartskeerlii; assembly: GCF_002811475.1. Lineage (NCBI taxonomy): Bacteria > Pseudomonadati > Spirochaetota > Leptospiria > Leptospirales > Leptospiraceae > Leptospira > Leptospira hartskeerlii. Next base: position 505,018 of record NZ_NPDL01000003.1, on the reverse strand, counting down.
CATTTAACCATATGGTTGAATCCAGAAAATACGACCTCAATCTGATCTTCCAGGCATTGTCCGACCCGACAAGAAGGGCAATGTTAAGAAGCCTTTCTAAAAAAGAGAGGGTGATCACGGAAATCGCAAAACCGTTCGAAATGTCATTAGCAGCTGCTTCTAAACATATTAAGGTTTTGGAAAAGGCGAAGTTAGTGAATAGAAGAAAGGAGGGTTCCTTCTCCTATTTAAGCCTGAACGGAAAGGCAATGATGAGCGCGGATCGGTGGATGCAACATTATAAGAAATTCTGGGAGGATCAGCTGGATTCTCTCCAGGAACTGTTGGAGGAAATAGAATGAAAACAGCAGAATACAAACTGCAAATATCTAAGTTTATCAAGGCCAAAAGAGAGAAGGTCTTCGAAGCATGGGTCAAACCTGAAATTATGAAAAAATGGGGCTGTCCTAAGGAGTTGAAGATTGGAGAGATCCAAATGGATTTCAAAGTAGGGGGCAAATTCAGGACCTCAATGCTCGGAAACGGAGATGTTTATATCGCTAGAGGGATATATCAAGAAATTATTTTGAACGAAAAACTTGTTTTTACTCATGGATGGGAAGGACCGGACCAAGGAAATACCCTCGTTACTGTAATCTTTAAAGATAAAAACGAAGGAACTGAAGTGATCCTTACTCACGAAAGACTTCCTAACGAAAGTTCTATGGAAGGTCATAAAGAAGGTTGGATCAGTACTTTGGATAATCTGGAACTGCAATTTTCCTAAGAGTAGGTTAGAAGGAGAGGTATACTTAGCAATTAGCAGAAATGCTTCTTGCCAATTCGCTTATCATTTCCTGAAATAAGAAATTCGATGCCTAAAACGAGTTTCGATATTCTTTGGATCATTCTTTCTTCCGGATTGGTATTTTTCATGCAGGCCGGATTTTTATGTTTAGAATCCGGCCTCACTCGTACAAAGAACTCGATTAACGTAGCAATTAAGAATATTACCGATTTCGGAATTGCTACTCTCATTTTCTATTCAATAGGTTTCGGGCTTATGTTTGGCACAACCTATTATGGTTGGATCGGAAAGGATATGTTCTTTCCTGATTTTTCAAAAACAAATCCTGAAACTTCCGTTTTCTTTTTATTCCAACTCATGTTCTGCGGAACTGCAGCGACTATCGTTTCCGGCGCCGTTGCCGAAAGAATGAAATTCGGTGCGTATATTATCGTTACTACCATCATTTCTTCATTGATCTATCCGATTTTCGGTCACTGGGTTTGGGGGAGAGATCTGCAAGATTGGGATCAATTTACAGGTTGGCTCGCACACCTTGGCTTTATGGATTTTGCGGGCTCTACTGCAGTGCATAGTGTTGGCGGTTGGGTTGGACTTTCTGCGATGTTACTTATCGGAAACCGGACCGGAAAATACGGTAAGGATGGATCCGTTCGGAAGATCACAGGGCATAATTTACCTCTTGCGATGCTTGGAACATTGATACTATGGTTTGGTTGGATCGGATTTAATGGGGGAAGCACTCTCGCTTTCACTTCCGATGTGCCAAAGATCATTACAAATACCATGTTTGCAGCTTCTGGAGGAATGGCTTCCAGTCTGATCTATGGTTGGATCCGATTAAAATATGCAGAAGCTACTCTTCCTTTGAATGGAACCTTAGCAGGGCTTGTAGCAATCACGGCTCCTTGTAATGCAGTCAACTCTCTGGAATCAATTTTGATCGGTCTAGTTGCAGGAATTTTAATGTTCGAAGCGGGTGTCCTTCTGGAGAAACTCAAATTGGACGATGCTGTAGGAGCTATTCCTGTTCATCTTGTGTCCGGGATTTGGGGAACTTTGGCGGTAGGATTTTTCGGGGACCTTTCCGTTTTAGGTACAGGATTGGATAGAACTACACAAATCCTCGTGCAGTTCTTAGGCGTAGTTTCCTGCGCAATTCTTTCCTTCGGCGTAAGTTATCCTCTTCTTTATGTCATACATCGTTTTTACAGCCTTAGAGTTTCTCCTCAAAATGAATTCCAAGGATTGAATTATACGGAACATAGGGCCACTACTGAACTCATAGATCTCTTTATGGAAATGGAATACCAAAAACAGACTGGAGATTTAAGCCAGGACCTTTCTATTGAACCTTTTACGGAAGTAGGGCAAATCGCAGAAAGATACAATCTTGTATTAGATAAGATCAGAACTAATATTAAAGAAAAGGAAACTTTAGCAATTGAATTAGAACATAATCTTAGTTTACTTCAAAGTGATCTGTCCACCGCTCGAAAGATCCAATCCGGTATCATTTCTCAGGAAGATAAACTCACAGGAGAATTAGAAATTACTGTTAGATATCTTCCTCTCACCGAAGTTGGAGGGGACTTTTTCGACATTATGGAACTTCGTCCTGGGCTAACTCGGGTGTTTCTTGCTGACGCTACCGGACATGGAGTGCAAGCTGCGCTCTTGACAATGGCGATCAAGGCAATTTATGAATCCTTAAAACGAGGTATTTATAGCGTTACCGAAATTTTATATCATTTAAACAACGAGTTCTTGCATACATTCAAAAATTTGAATCAATTCTTCACTTGTATAGTGGTCGACATTGATACAAACCTAAATTTGATCCGATATTCCTCTGCGGGCCATGTGCCTCAATACCTGCTCCAAGACCAAGAAATCCATTCCTTGGAAAAAACAGGAAGGATCATGGGGGTGATCCCGAATACAAAATACACTTCGAATGAGATCGGATTTAATCAGGATTCTAAACTGATCCTTTTTACGGACGGTCTTTTTGAACAATGGAATTCCAACAAAGAGGAATTCGGAGAAGAAAGAGTTGAAGCGATCATAGGTAATCTGAAAGGAATTTCCATAGGAGAAGGGATCGATCAAATATTAAATAAGTTGGATGAATTCTTAGATGGATCTCCTAAGCAAGATGATATTTCCGTTTTAGGGATCAGTAGAAAAATCCAAAAACCTTCGAGATAAACTTGCGAAAAATCCATCTATAGCTTTTATAATTCTCTAGATCTATGTTATATCTTGCTCTTAAATATGCGGTAACTTCTGCATTAGTGGTTTTGATTTCGGAAATTGCACGAAGGAACGATCGTATAGGTGCGTTGATTGCTTCTCTTCCTTTGGTGACGATACTGACCTTGCTTTGGCTGCAATTCGAAAGAACGGATCCTGAAAAGATCTCTAATCATGCATATTATACTTTTTGGTTTGTAATTCCCACATTGCCTATGTTTCTAATATTTCCTAAACTGTATTCTGCATTCGGTTTTTGGTTCGCACTAGGTTCCTGTGTTCTATTGACTGTGTTGCTTTTTGTTTCATTCAATTACGTTCTCGAAAAATTCGGTATCAAACTTATTTAAGAACCTGTTCCAGGCACTTGAGGCTCGCTTCGCTGACTAAAATTACTTCTTGCTCGTGCATGTGCGAGTATAGAATCAGTTTTGCTAAATAATAGAGAAGAGAATCATGCCCGCCAAAAAAACAAACCGACCAAGTCCTGGAAATTCACTCGCGATAGGTAGGTCCGCCGAAATTTCGGAATACGGCCCTAGTAAGATCCTAAAATTATTTTTTAAAGAATTCCCTGCCTCCGAAGTTGATACGGAATATTCTAATTCCGTAATCGCCTTTTCTGCAGGTGCCACTTCCATGAAATGTTATGAGAAGGTTAAAATTGGAGATAGGAAAGGGTTGATCTTCGATAGACTGGATGGAATTTCACTCACTAAACTTCCGGACAAAAAGCCTCTGACTTTTTTCAGTCTTTCTAAAATACTCGCTGACCTCCATCTGGATTTGCATAATAAACAAACCAAGAAAATGAAGGATATCAGATCGGAAGCGGTGAAAGTTCTTTCTAAGGAACCTCTTTCTTTCTTGAGTAAAGATGAGAAGAAGATCGCAAAACAGTTCATCGAAAATTTGCCCGAAGGTTCTTCCGTTCTACATCTGGATTTCCATCCTGAAAATGTGATCGTGACCAATGATTCTTTTGTGATCATAGATTGGATGACGGCTTTAAAAGGAGATGCGGCCGCGGATGTTGCTTCCACTGTTTTTCTGTTTCAGGATGCGGAACTTTGGCCCGGCACTCCATTTCTAAAAGTTTTATTTTATACTGTGGTTCGAAAGTTCATCTTAAAAGGCTATTTAAAGAGATATCTTTCCATTTCCGGAATGGATTGGAAAGATATAGAAAGATGGAGACTCCCTATATTAATTTTTCGTTTAGGACTTTGGAATATAGAAAGTGAAAGGGCAGCTCTACAGAAAGAGATTCGAGAGATCGTTTCTTCTTTTAAGGCAGGTAAATGAATCCGCTAAAATTAGAACGTTTTATCGAAAAAGTAGGAGATGAAGCTTACTTTGACGTATTGATCATAGGCGGGGGGATCACCGGTTCTGCCTTGGCGTATGAGGTGGCGAGCAGAGGGCTTTCTGTTGCCTTGGTCGAAAAAAAAGATTTCGGGGGAGCTACATCATCTGCCACAGGAAAGTTGATCCACGGCGGACTCAGATACTTAAAACGTTTTGATCTCTCTTTAGTTAGAGAAGCCCTCAGGGAAAGAAGGATCTTATCTAATATCGCACCCAATCTAGTATATCCTTATCCTATGATCCTTCCAAATCCGGGTCTTTTGGAAAAGATCGGTCTATTCGTATACGATCTACTTTCTTTTGATAGGAACCGGACCTGGGATACATCCAAAAAAATCCCTGCACATAAAAACCTTTCTAAAAAAGAGATCCAAAGTCTTGGATTAGCCATGGACTCGGCGATCTATTTTTATGATTGTATCATGCCTTGTCCTGAAAGATTGACTTTGGCCTTTTTGAAATCAGCAGTCCAAGAGGGCGCATCCGTTTCCAATTATACAAAGGCGGAAGAATTGATATTCGATGGAGATCGAGTGATAGGAGCCTTTGTTAAAGACACAATTCATAATAAAAACGTAAAATTAAGTACTTCGGTTGTTGTAAATGCCTCCGGACCGTGGAGTCAGGACTTACTGAACGGAACTAAAGAGATAAAAGTTCCTGTTCCTAAAACAAGATCCGAAGGGATTTACCTTATCACAAAAAAATACTTCGATACAATGGTGCTTCACGTAGGTAAGAAAGGTCATTTCAGTTTTGCTCCTTGGAGAGGAAAGAATATGATTGGTCCTACTGAGAAAGCATATTATGGTCCTGTGGAAGATTGGAAACTTTCTCAAGAGAGTATTTTAGAATTCTTGGAATATATTAACTCATCAGGTCTACTTTCCGAAAGATTAGAGTTAAAGGATGTTGAGTTTGCTTACGGCGGGCTCAGGCCTCTTGCGGAAACCGGAGGGGAAGATAAGGAAACTTACTCAGCGTCTAGAAAATCCGAATTGCAAGATCATTCTAAGGACGGGATAGAGGGTCTGATCAGCGCGGGTGGTGGAAAATATACCACTAGTCGACACTTCGCACAGAAAATATTCAGACTTATCCAAAAGAAATCCTCTAAAAAAACAGGACCGAGTATTTCCGAGAAGAAATTCCTAAAAGGATGCGAGATCCCTAATATAGTATCTTATTTAGAAAATGCTAAAAATTCTCATCCTAATATTTCTCAAAATACGATCGAATACCTGGTCCGTCATTATGGGACCGAATACGAGTCCGTTCTGGAATTGGCAAATTCTTCTAAACAGTTATCCGAAAAATTGGATGAAGATGGGGAAATAGCGGCTCAAGTTTTATATGCGATCCGTTTTGAAATGGCAATGAATTTGCAGGATATTTTTCTAAGACGGACCGGCATTGGAACTGTTGGACTTCCTACCGACGAGGTGCTTTCTAAAGTAGTTGAGATCGCTGGTAGAGAATGGAATTGGTCTTCTGAAAAAAAAGCGGAAGAGATCCAAAAACTAAAAAGAAAACTTAAACTTCCGGTTTCTTTCTGATTTAGATCTCCTCCGATCGAAAATGGGCTATTTTCTATCGTAATTTTCTATAACGATCGCGATTCCTTGGCCTCCTCCTATACAGAGAGAGGCCACTCCATATTTTAAATTCTTACGTTTGAGTTCGTAGGCGAGTGTCAATGTGACTCTGGTTCCGCTAGCTCCGAGTGGATGGCCGATTGCGATTGCTCCTCCGTTCACATTCGTTTTTTCCGGATCCAGGCCCAATTTGGAGATCACAGCCAAAGTTTGAGAAGCGTATGCCTCGTTGATCTCGAATAGATCTATATCTTTTAAACTAAGTCCTGAATTTTGAAGAGCTTTTGGAATGGCAAATACGGGACCTAAACCCATCATTTTAGGATCACAACCTATATTCGCATAACCTAATATGGATGCTAACGGTTTTACTCCGTTAACTTTTGCCCAATCTTCTGAGGAAAGTAGAATGGAGGCAGCTCCATCATTGATACCGGAAGCGTTTCCTGCTGTGACTGTTCCTTCTTTTAAAAATGAAGTCGGTAGATTTTTCAATTGAGGTAAACATTCTTCACCTCGGATCTGTTCGTCTTTGTCTAGTAAGACGGATTTTTTACCTCCGGTTTGGACCGGTATCATTTCGGAGGAGAAAGTTCCGTTCTTCGTGGCCTTCTCCGCCCTGATTTGGGAAATTCCGGCCCATTCATCTTGTTCCGATCTGGAAATTTTGAAATGTTGAGAGATATTCTCGGCGGTCATTCCCATAGTTAGATCTGCAAAACAATCTGTAAGACTTTGTGCTAATCTATCTTCGGCAGTCGTGTCTCCATATTTGTTTCCCCATCTCGCACCCTTTAATACGAAGGGTGCATTGCTCATGGATTCTGTTCCGCCTACGAGGATGAGATTGTTTTCTTTAGATAGAATTTTACGAGCGCCTATGAGAATACTTTCCAGTCCGGAGCCGCAAAGTCTATTTACTGTAAGTGCACTGGACTGTTCGGATAGTCCCGATCTGAGAGAGATATGTCTGGCAAGATAAGCTGAGTCTTTATTATCCTGTATTACATTTCCATAAATAGATTCTTCTATCTTAGAAGGATCTATTCCGGTCTTTCGAACGGTTTCTTTTGCCGTGATCACCGCTAAATCGGATGAACTATAATCTTTTAATCCTCCGCCGAATTTTCCAAAAGGGGTTCTTGACCCGTCTATAATAACTACCATCTTGTCTCCTTATATATTGTATATACACTATACGATTTCTGAAAAACTATCGAGCACATCTATCGCTTAGACTTGGTTTTGGGTTTCCAATACCGGAATTTTTCGGACCTCGGAAAGTATCCTTAAGGTTTCTTGGAATTTAGATCTTCCTAACGATTTAGTAAGTTCGCTCTGGGCTTCTTCCCAAAGTAGGATAGCTTCCGCTAATTTGGATTCCCCCTTTTTCGTTAGGGAAAGATTTCGGATATTCCCAGCTTCCTTTTTTTCGATCCGGATCAGACCATCCCGTTTTAGGATCTCTAAACTTCTTTGCAGGGTGGTTCTGTCTATATCAGTGAGTCTGGAAAGATCTGTGATGCTACATTCTTCTTCATATCCTATTCCGACTAAGATGCTGAATTGTGTGATCCTGAGTCCGGAAGGTCTGAGTATCGAATCATAATAGGAAGTAACTAATCTTGCTGTCCTTCTTAAACTTACGTTCAAGCAAGATAATCCTATTTTTTTTAGTTCTGAAGAGGAAGGTTTATTTTTCATATCTTCTAATCAAATGGTGTGTATGCACTATTCTTGGGTCAAGTGCAAAAATACTTGTATGCCGAAGACTATTGTCTTACTCAGAGCAGGGAATTCATAAGCCTGTTTTGATCGATTCTCCTGATTATTCTGTAAGTAGAGTTTTTTTCTTCTAGAATGGATTCATCCAGTAATGATCTAAACGCTCTGCTTACCGATTCGGGGGTTGTTCCTATCAACGAGGCCAATTGATTTTTGGTGATCGGAAGTGTGATAAATTCCTGAGAGGCGCCACATTCTCTTAGAAAATTCAAGATCCTGTCTTTTACGGAGAGATGAAGATTCTCCACTAATTTTTTTCTGAAATAGTTCAAATGTTGAATAGTGACCGCTGAAAATAAATAAAGTGCTCTAGTGTTATCGAATAAGAAAGAGGTAAATTCCCTTTTAGGATAGTATAATAATTCTCCATCTTTTAGCGCTTCGCAGAATGCAGGATAAAAACAAGGTTCTTGTGGCTGAAAGATTGGATGGGAAGCGATCAATTCTCCCGGATAAAATACTTTTAAGATGGCTTCTTTTCCTTCGTGAGATAAAGAATACACTTTAAAGATGCCGGATACGATCTCGAAAAATCCGTCGTAAGGGTCCCTTTCACCGAAAACAACTTGGCCTTTTGAGATTCTTTTTGGGATTCCGATAGAGGAGAGCTCATTTGGAAATTCCCTTTGGATTTCGGCCCAATGATCGCTTGTTTGAACGCTTAACGTTTTAGTCATAACAGACGTTTTGTATAGATTTTTATAAATAATTCAAGCCAAAAGATTGTCAAATTTTTCTAAACTCGCTTGATCTAAATCAAGGAAATTTATTTAGTTATCAGCCAAAATGTCCCCCGATTTCTAAATCACTGTTTCACGCGAGCTCGCGTTTTTTTTAAAGATAAGGAAGAGGGTATGCTTACAAAATTTCAGGCGAAATTATTTTTCCTGGTTGGGACATTTTTATTCTCCGCAGTTTTCCTATTACTTACTTATGATTCTTTAAAGTACGTTTATTCTTCTCCTTCTTCTAAAACTTTAAGTGAAGAAGTGATCAGAGGCAAAGAGCTTTGGGAGAAGAATAATTGTATGGGATGTCATACGATCTTAGGAGAAGGGGCCTATTACGCACCAGAATTGACGAAGGTGTACGAAAGGAGAGGCCCTGAATGGATCAGAGTTTTCCTAAAAGATCCACAGGCGATGTATCCTGGAGAAAGAAAGATGGTGAAATACGATTTTTCCGACTCTCAGATCTCCGATATAATCGCATTCTTAAAATGGAATGGAGAGTTGGATCTAAAAGGTTTTCCTCCTAAGCCGGAATATAAATCTTCTACCCAACTCGTAAACGCCGAGTCTGCCGCTGTCGCTCAACCAGAAAAGTTCAAACAGATCTGCACTGCATGTCATTCTGTTGGAGGCGCTGGAGGAAACGTAGGGCCTGCGCTGGATTCTGTCGGGAAAAAGTATGATATTGCATATCTTCAAAATTGGCTGAAAGATCCTCAGAAGGTCAAGCCGGGTACTGCAATGCCTAAACTTCCCCTTAGTGATAGCGAGATCAAGGATCTGTCCTCTTATCTCTCCCAGTTGAAATAAACAAATAGGATTAGAATATAACGGTTTCTTTATGAAATATAAATCTCAAAAAATTGCATATTGGTTTTTTGCTACCTGCATGCTCTTACTGTCCTTGCAAATAATTTACGGATTCGTAATGGGATTTGCCAGAATGGGATTCGATGTTTTGCATGATTGGGTTCCATTCAATGCCGCCAGGGCAACTCATACGAATTTATTGGTGGTTTGGCTCCTTACTGGTTTTATGGGTGCTGCCCACTATATTATTCCTGACGAATCTGACAGAGAGATCTATTCCGAAAAGCTCGCGTACATCCAGCTAATCTCTCTCATCTTGGTGGGAGTTGTATCGATTATAGGATTTCACCTGAATTTCTGGGAGGGAAGAAAGTTTTTAGAGATCCCTCGTCCTTTAGATTATCTGGTAGTAGTCAACGTTCTATTATTTCTATTTAATATAGGAATGACCGTCTGGAAAGGGAAAAGGTATACTACAACTGCTCTCGTTCTGTATTTTGGTCTCTTCTCTGCGGCTCTTTTATATCTTCCGGGAATGATCCAATTCAATAGCCAAACTGTGGACTCTTATTTCCGTTGGTGGGTAGTCCATCTTTGGGTAGAGGGGGTTTGGGAATTGATCATGGGAGGTATTCTTTCTTTCCTTCTTATCAAACTCACTGGAGTGGACCGCGAAGTTATCGAGAAATGGTTGTATATAATCGTAGGATTAACTTTCTTATCCGGGATCCTGGGAACAGGTCACCATTATTATTATATTGGAGTTCCTGAATATTGGAAATGGGTAGGTGGCTTTTTCTCTATGTTAGAGCCTCTTGCATTTCTTGCTATGGCAATGTTCGCGATCTCCATGTATAGAAAAAGTGGAAGAAACCACCCGAATACGATCGCTCTTTTCTGGACGATCGGAAGTGCAGTCATGTCTTTTGTGGGAGCAGGGTTTTTAGGATTTGCTCATACTCTTCCTCAAGTAAATTTATATACTCACGGAACTTTGATCACTGCGATGCATGGTCACCTCGCGTTCTGGGGAGCGTACGCAATGATCGTGTTTGCGATCTTAACATACGCAATGCCTTTGCTTACCGGCAGAAAACTTTGGAATAATCCGACAGGCCTCTTTGCATTCTGGGCTTCCAATATTGGAATGCTGGGAATGACCGGAGCATTTGCGGTGGCAGGTATTGCACAAGTTTACTTGGAAAGAAAGCTTGGGTTAGACTTTTTGACCGTTCAAAAAGAGATCCAAGTCCATTTTCTAGGTTTGATACTCGCTGCAGTCGTGTTTACTTCAGGGATTATTGCGTTCATTATAAACTTCATACGTTTTGGAACTCCTACGGATGAGGCCTTAGGCGCAGAGCAGGCTTCGGGAGATATTTCTCTTGCCCGTAGATCCTAAAGCAGATCATAAAAATGGAATGTTAGGTGAAGCTGAGGTCCCGTATTATCGGCCTATTGGACAAGAGATAGAAATATTCGAACATGCTTATAAGAATAAACTTCCTATCTTGCTCAAAGGGCCTACCGGTTGTGGTAAAACTCGATTTGTAGAATTTATGGCCTCTAAATTAGGTCTTCCCATGACAAGTGTATCTTGTCATGAGGAGACTTCTGCAGTGGACCTACTCGGAAGATTTTTAATCCAAGGTTCGGAAACCGTTTGGCAGGATGGGCCTTTGACAAGAAGCGTTCGGTCCGGTGGAATATTATATATAGATGAAATTGCAGAAGCTAGACCCGATACAATCGTTTCTATCCATCCTTTGACGGACCACCGAAGGGAAATTTTTATAGATAGAAAGAACGAAAATTTAAAAGCTCCGGATTCTTTCGTTTTAGTAGCTTCTTATAATCCAGGTTATCAAAGAGGTTGGAAGGAGTTAAAACCTTCTACGAGACAAAGATTTATATCCGTCCAATTCGATTATCCTGATAAAGATACTGAGGCAGAGATATTAAGTAGGGAAACCGGAATTTCTTCTTCTGTTTCTTCTAAGTTAGTGAAGCTTGCGGAAAAGATCAGAAATCTTACAGAGTTGGGATTATTGGAATCTTGCTCTACAAGATTACTTGTGGATGCTGCAAAATTGATCTCTACAGGTTTACCTTCTCGTTTGTCCTGCGAAGTCGCAATAGTCCAACCATTAAGTGATGATCCGGATACGATCCGTTCTTTAAAAGATCTGGTCTCTTTGATGATCTAATATGGGTTGGGAAGAATTCATATTCAAAAAGACTTACAATACTGTCAGAGAACTTTTTTCCTCCGAAAAAGACCCATTCTTAAAAGCTAAAATAGTAAAACTCTCCGAACTTAAGCCCAGACTTTCGATCCTTGCTAAGTCTTTGACTGGGGAAAATATTGAGATATTTCCTGCGGAAAGGGAAGGAGGATTTCAGGACCAGATCTACTTTTTACCTGGGTCCTATTCTCATGGCCCGGATACATTCTCTAATCTTCAATTTTATATGTTTAGAATACTTTATATATCTGAGCAGAGAAAATTAGGGTTTCATTGGAAAAAAGGAGAAATCAGAAGCCTAAACGAATCATCAAAAGCCGCGGCGGAGACCTATCCGCAGGTAATGTCAAGTTTGGAAAAAAATTTTCCGGATGCGAGATCTCTTTTTGAATCCGTAGAGAATGTGGAAAGGAACTTTCAGAGATCTATATTAAAAAATAAGAATATACCTGAGGACCTCTCCTTGTTATACGGGGTTTGGATGTCTTCTTCTCCGTCAAAATCTGAAAATCAGATTTCTTCTCAGGATTTGTTCTCTCAAAAGACTGAAGACGATAAGATTGAAACTGAATTAGAAGGTGTCCCAAGAGAAAGAATAGAGACAATCCAGGCGGATCTTAAATCCCAGGAAGATTATACCTTAATGCACCAATTCGAAAAGGTGGAAACTGCGGAAGAATTCCAAGGAAATTGGCGTGACTTTGACGGTTCCGATACTTTATCGGAACAAGAAGAAGCTATTCGAGAATTGGACCTTAGGCAAACGGTTCGTTCTAACGAGCCGACACATTCCGTCTTTAGGACAGATTTTTTTTCCGGATTATTTGCGGGAGAAGTAGGGAATGATCGGTCGGAAGAAAATCCGATCTCGTACGATGAATGGGACTTTAAAAAAAGGAAATATAGAAAAGATCATTGTAAGGTGTTTCCTCAAAAATTTCCGGATGGAAACTACGGATTCACTCAGAAGATCTTCCAAGAGAATTATAGTACTTTAAATTCGCTTCGGTCCAGAATGAATCGATTCTTTAATCTGAAAACTTCTCTCAAAAGACAACCTTATGGAGAAGACTTAGATTTGGACGCGGCTCTACAATATTTTTCGGATCTGTCCTGCGGACAAACCCCTACTGAAAATGTGTATCTATCCGATAGGAAAAGGCTTAGGGAAGTTTCTATACTTCTGCTTGCAGATATGAGTTTATCTACCGATTCTTATGTGGATAACCAGAGGATCTTGGATGTGGAAAAAGCTTCCTTAGTGTTATTCGGACAGATATGTTCGGAATTTGGAGATCGTTTTAGGATAGATTCATTTTATTCTAATACTCGGAATCATTGCGATTATTCTAATATAAAAAGTTTTGATGAACCTTGGGAAAAATCCAGAGATAAGATAGGACTTATGGAAGCAAAGGGCTATACTAGGATAGGGCCGGCCATCAGGCATTCTCTCTCTTTGATCCAAAAGGAAAAAAGCCAGAAACGTTGGATCCTTCTTTTGACGGACGGTAAACCGAATGACTATGATCGTTATGAAGGAAAATACGGAATAGAAGATGTTAAAAAGGCAATTCTGGAATGTGAAAGATCGAATGTCGGTGTCTTTGCACTTGCAATAGATAAAAGTGCAAAACAATATCTTCCCGCAATGCTTGGAAAAGAATCATATAGGATCTTGCCGAATCCTAAAGAATTACCGGAAGCGTTGACTGATTTTTTTATCAAACTGGTGCGATGATTCTTGAAAGTCGGATATTATATTAGTAAAAATTTATATTATTAGAATGGAGTAAATTGTGAAAAAAATTCCCTTAGGATTGATCTCTTTAGTATTATGGTTAATCTCTGCTTCCGTTTTCCTATACTTTTTCTTTTCCGGAAATGTATCCGAATCGATAGACGGAAGGGTTGCAATTCATTTGAATCCACAAGAGAAAAATTTAGTCTTAACGGAGATGAGGGGACTACTTACATCCGTGAATGGGATCGTTTCCGCATTAGCTGAAGAAGATTATAAAAAAGCTGAATTGGCTGCTTCTGCCAGTGGAATGGCTATGGTAAAAAAACTGGAAGACGAGGAAAAAACGATCCTTCTGAAATTGCCTATAGAGTTCAAACAATTAGGATTCGGTACTCATGATCAATTCGATAAGATCGCAGGGGAACTGAGACAGAAGAAGGACACTAAAATTATTCTAAAAGAATTGGATAAGCTCACTCAAAATTGTGTTCGATGTCATGCAACGTATAAAATTGCATTTTAGAGTATAAAAATGGTCATCTAAAACCGGAGGAATGATTTTCCGATTTTAGATGATTATCGCATGCTGGGAATCTAACGAACTGCTTTCATAAGTTCTACTAATTGGTTTAAGGCTGTATTCCAACCTTCGTGGAAGCCCATCTCCTCGTGCTTTTTTCTACTCTCTTCATCTTTATGACGAGCAAGAACATGATACTTGGTTCCATTACCATGTTTTTCTAATGTAAGTATCGCGGTAAAAAATCCACCGTTTGCTGTAGGTTTAAAACCGGGTTCGAAAATATCAGTGAATACAAGCTTCTCATTTTCAACGATATCCAAAAAACAACCGTTATTCGGGAACTCTTGTCCTTCCGGAGATAACATTGTTGTGCGGAAGATACCGCCCGGTCTAAGATCAATCTCGCAATCGATCGTTTTCCAAGGGGCAGGGGTAAACCATTTCAGGATATGTTCCGGAGTGGTCCATGCTTTCCAAACGAGTTCTGTAGGAACATCTACAATCCTTTCCAGAACTAGATCTGTTTTCGGGTCCGGTTGGTAATAGTTAGTTTTTGCCATTTTCTTTCTCCTTCATTTCAAGTAAGTAACTGTCCAGTTGATCAAGCCTTCTGTCCCAGAGGGTGCGTTGTCTAACGAACCAGTCTTCTCCTGCTTTCATGGAATCTTGAGTAAGTTTATAAGTCCTTACCCGACCCACTTTTTCGGAACGAACCAGAGAAGAATCTTCCAACACACCAAGATGTTGCATTAAAGAAGGGAGGGCCATTTTGAAAGGCTCTGCCAATTCTCCTACTGTCGCCGGTCCCATGCTCAAACGCTCTAAGATGGACCTTCTTGTGGGGTCCCCGAGAGCATGAAACAGGTTATCCAGACTGTTACTATACTTAGGCACTTACCTAACTATATCATAAGAATAAACTTAGGTAAATACCTAAGTTTTAAAAAAGTGAGAATTTGGGGAAAAAAGTTTGGGGTCCAGATTGTAGTAACTTCGACGAATTTCGGAAAGAGGATTTAAGCTTTAAAAGGAAAATCTCCTAGATAGTCCTTCTTACCCAATTCGACACCGTTATGTCTGAGGATATCATAAGCAGTTACGATATGAAAGAAGAAGTTCGGGATCATATGATGAAGAGCATATTCTTTTCCGGTCAGAGATTTACCCTCCCAGCGAGGCAGAGAGATTTTACTTTCGGAAGCTTCTTTATAATCTTCAGGTTTTAGGCCTTTTAATATACCAATAACTGAATCGATCCTTTCGATCACTTCTGATAGAGTCTTCTCCTTATCTTCGTGCGTTTGGAATTGTTTTCCGGTTAAGCGGGCTGCTCCTAATTTTGCTGTATCGCAGGCCAACTGGATCTGTCTGATAAAATTATACTGGTCCGGTGCGAGCCTTGAGTTCAATAGAACATCTATATCGATCTTTTTGGATTCGGCGAAACTTTTGCCCTTATCTATAAATCGTTTTAAGTGTTCTAAATTTTTGATTACTTGTGTTACTGTGATTTCGTAAATCGAAATGTCTGACATACTTCCATGGAAAGAGGTGAATAGGATCTATCAAGCCTTAAATCCGCATGAGTCATCTCAAATTTTATTGGTCTTTGGTATAAGTGTTCAGAAACAATTTGCATCCGATTCTACCGCACCGATCGAAATTGCACCGGCTCCAGAAGGAGTGAAAGGGCTAGAAGTATTTGTTCTTAAGCTTCCATAAAAATCAGTCTGAATAAATGGGATCGCAGTGATCGGAAGTGTGATCGTGCTCAAATCGACACCACCATATAGAGAAGAACAAGGAGAATTTGCGGATGTTGGAATTCCAAAAGGAAGATTAAAATTCCAGATCTTTTCGATCTCAATCGTATCTGCAAACTTAGGATCCGCACCATAACTATTCGAATAGTCTCCTATGAATTGTCCAGAGATCGGATGAGCGCAATCTTCTTGGTTTAGTTCGATTCCACAAAAAATATATTGGTCAAAACCTATGACGAGAGGAACACTAACGAAATAATTATTCCCTCGAATAATGGAACTTGCATCCGGAGGAGTTGCAAAATTAATACCGGCAGTATTTGCGGATAGATTTTGAGAGAAAATTTGGTTATTTAGAATTTTATGAATTCCGAATCCTGCCTGTACGAATATCCCTGTGGATTTTCCTAAAGAAGTATTCTGAGAATTTCCAATATAAATATCGTTATTTATAATATTACTAGAATCTGCCGCGTCTGTGAAAATAATCCCGTAAGAAGTTTCTGAAACTAAACCCGGATTTAAATATTGGTATGCATTGATCTTATTTTCAGAAACGATCACTCCTTCGAAATTCCCCGTTTCTATCCAAAGACCGGCGCTAAATCCTGCAGGTTCTATACTCACTAGTCCATCTAAAATATTTCTGGAAAGTATGATAGGTTGCGAAATTGCACCGGCTCCTTCTAACATCGCTCCTATGGAATGAGATCTTCCTGAGCCTCCTCTTAACCAATTTTCAGTTACGACTACATTATCCGATTGGTTGATGAGTAATCCTGTGCGGATCCCGAAACCGTTAGAGTTTGTTTCATTTCCAAAAACCATATTTTTAGAAATGATGATCTGTCCTAAATTTGTCCTAGAGTTTAGAACTTGGATCCCAGTGGAATAATCTCCGATTAGATTCATCTGTATTTGGAAGCCGATTACTGAAAGATTTGTAGTCGGAGAACTTAAAGAAGTGGTCGAGATCAAAATTGCATTACAGAAATTTGCAAAGGAAGTCCCACAACTGGAAAGTGTATCATCCACAATCCTTGTTGGATGAATGCTTGGATCAGAATCTAAATCCGGGAAACCAGAAGCAAATCCTCCGAATAGAGAAGTGGTTCCACCTAAGAAAATTTGGGAGATAGGAGTATAACTTCCTTCCGAAACGAATACTGAACAAATAGATCCGCTTGAGTCGCATTCTTGGACTCCTTTTTCTATACTTCTACAGAAGGCGCTAGGCCCGAAACCAGTTCCGCATCCAGGATCATCTATCCCATTGCTTTCATCCACCAAACGAATATTAGAAGAAGTTATAAAATCATAATGGATCGGATTTCCATTTTGGATCGGCAGACTTTTGGCAGTACAACCGACTAATTCAAAGAATGAACTTCCAGGTGGTCCCCATTTATCAGGAGAATTTGGAGTGATCACAATTGTATGATCATCCGGGGCAGAAGGATACGTAATACTCGGTGGATTTCCAAGAGAAGCCACATTATTTTTTCCAGATATAGTAATCGGATCAAAACTACAACTTCCAGGATCTACTCCATGAAAGGAAAGTTTGACGGAAACCTTTCCATTTGGAGTGAGTATTTTAGACTTAGGAAAAATTTCCAAAATGGAAATACAATCCAGAAGCAAAGTTAGAGGAGCTCCGGACATGGTTCCATTTTCGGAACCGTTCGGAATAAAAGAGCAGCTATGTCCAATAGGAGTGGAGATAAAACTAATAGAATAATTAGCGGAGTCCCCAACCTTATGTGCGAATGTCTTTGTTCCATCCGAGTTAAAAGTAATTTTGTCCGACATATTCTGGAGGACTAAAGGAGAAGTGCCTGCAATCGAAGGGTCCAGGCCGATCACTTTTACGGACAGATCGTAGAATATTTTCCCGCAACTGATAAAAATTACTGTCTTAGGATATACAATCGGCCCTTCCGGATTACTGATCTTACATTCTTGCTGGGAAGAAGCTCCTGAAATTCCTATTATGGAAACTGAATATTCCTTTCCTAATCTGGAAAATTTCGGAAATTGTTGAGTCCCGTTAGAAGGAAACGCCAATGTTTCTCCTAACTGATTGGAAATCGTAAGTGTTCCGGAACTTAAACCGGAAACTTGTGCAAAGACTTTGATTGGAGTATTGAATGCATCCAGATCAGTTTTTAGGCTGAAAAAATCTAAAAGTGTAGATGCTTGTGGAGGTTTATAACAGGTAATATTTGCAAAAAGGACTAAGAGAAAAAATAGGATCCTGTAAGAATAATATTTCATTTTTCTTAACAAGGATCCGGTTTAAGTTTATTGGATGGAAGTCTGGGCTGGAAAATCCACAGAATTCCCTGGAGAAGAGATTTTGATCGGGTAGAACGTATGAGTACTTCCATCAAAATTAGGATCGAAAATATAAACTCCGTCTCCTAACGCGCCTGCGCTTGTATAACATCTGGAAGTCCTGCAGGTGGTAGAGCTTCCCATTGTAAAGTTCATACCAAGTGTGCTTCCTGAATAATTTGTAACTGTTCCTAGCGCGCCACTTGTCGAGTTAAAAGGTCCATGATATACATCGAAGAATGAGGAGCCACTTTGGGTGCATCTTAGATCATAGCCTAATAATACTTTCGAACCTATATTTCCAGGAGAAGGAACATAGGTTTGGAATCCGGTACCGTTTGGATTACAACCATTCGGGATCGTATCCCTTCTAATCTGCGCGGGGACTCCAGATAAATTTCTCCATTCCATTAAACTAGAATCGATCGTGTTATCTACATTGCCCATATTGGATCTATTATAAAAAAGCCATAGATCGGAAGAGGTTTTTACAAATTTTGGATAAGCAGCACCTGCAGAAGTTACCGGGAAGATTGCACCGACGGAGCCGGTTCCGGAAGATAAGAACAATTGGTTGACCGGAGTTGCTGCCCCGGTCGTAAAACGAAATACTGTTACATAATTATTAGGAAGATCATCCGTATTATTATCATGTTCTTCGAATGCAGTAACGTATTTACTTCCATCCCAGATTACATCAGAATATCCGAATGTAGTTCCAATGGTTCCGTCAATTGATTTTATGGTTGTAGGAGTTCCAATCAGAGTGCCGTCCGGATGGAGGCGAACATATCTTACTAAATTTGCAAAAGAAGTGCTCCCTCCAAATTCTACAAATACAACTACGAATTCATCCAGGTCTTTATTATAAGCGGAAGATAATGTGCTGATCTTAGCACCGGAGCCTGTGGAAATTAAACCAGCCACAGTAATATCTGAGCCAATAGCAGTCTGTTCTATATCTAGTAATCGAGCTTTGATCGTACTTCCTGTTGTAGTCCAAACTGCCAAGTATTTACTTCCTGACCAGACTAGATCCAGCATAGGTATTCCTGCGCTGGTGCTAAAGAACATAGGAGCTCCTACCACTGTAGAAGTCTTCTGGTTCACCTGAAAAAGATTCATGACTGGAACGCTGCCTGAAAACCAGGTCCCGAAAACCGCTAAGTTCCTTTCACAATCGATTTTAGAAGCAGCAACAAAACCGACTTTTCCAGAATCCCCAGTGAGGGTGCAATTCTGTCCTCCAGTATACGTTCCAAGATCGATCGTAAAATTTGTACCTGCATCCAAAGTATCCGGAAAGGAAAAGGTTCCGTTATCCGAAATCTGAAGTGTCTGGGTCTCGGAAGTATCCGTATTTGTTAGGGTTAGATTCATCTCTTTGCCGGACTTATTCAAGTATCCGATAACGTTTACTCGCACAAGAGAAGGTCCAGAGGTATTGCTACCGAAAACTCCTAGGTTTCCATCGAATGCGATAGCGCCTATCGCAGAGGAACTTGCATCTATACTTACTGCTTTCGCGTTATTGCAACCCGTGAAAAGAAGTACGATCAAGAGTAAGACAGTCACAAAAAGGGCAGCTTTTAGAAGAATATCCTGGACTTCCTCGTCTTTCAGAAATTTTTGCATGTCTTAACTCCCTCGTATAACTCTCGTTTGTTTTAGGGTCGGTTTCTATAAAGACAGACAAGTCGTTCCGTTTTATTTGAAGGGAAATGCCTATTTGGAGGCTCGTTCGGAATGAACGATACTGATTCCGGAATGGGAGTATATGCGAGAAATCGCCCCGGTTTTTGGTCCTAAAAATATCCGCTCGTCAATTGGAAGAGCTTGAGAAAAGCTTTTATAAATCGACGAAAATGAAAATTAGAAATTTTGAAAATATCCCTCGAACGAGGGACTAAGTTTTTTCAAAATTCTAATTTGTTTCTAAATTTTTTAGGATTGGATTGTAATACGCTCCGCGATCGAATGTAAATATATTCGAATGCGAAAATTTCCTTATTGTGCAGCGGCGCTTCTTCTTTTCTTTTTAGGATCCTGTTCTCTTAAATCTATGAATCTCGCATTTGAAGCGATGCTCGAGGCACAGGTTGCCTGCTTGGTTGCGGGAGATACCTGCGTGGATGCAAGTACTACTCCCACTGGAGACGTAACAGATCCTACAGTCGCAATTACCAATCTGCCAACTTCGGGAAGGCCGACAGTGGAGACCGGATTTCTTTTCGGGACTTCTTCAGATGATATCCTAGTGTCCTCCGTGGAAATCAGGATTGATGGTGGAACTTATACTGCCGCTACAGGAACTACTAGTTGGAGTTTTGCATTGCCGAGCGGGTCTTCTACTTGGAGGAAAGGCTCTCTACATTCTATCAATATCAGAAGTATTGACTCTAGTGGAAATATTTCCTCGGTTCTGAGTTTGCATATTAGAAAAGGGTATAATAGAGACCTAAACGGAGACGGTTACGCGGACATAGTAGCGTTAGCACCAGGTGATGCTTCCGGAATGGGAATGGCTTATATTTTTTACGGAGGATCTTCCGGAATTTCCGCGACAGACACGACAATGGCGGACCATTCTATCACCGGCCAGGGAAGAATGGGTTACACTTCTGCAATGGGGGACGTGAATGGAGATGGATACGGAGATCTAGCGGTAGGTGCTTCCGATTATTCCGGTTTACAAGGGATCACTTATATATTTCACGGAAGTTCTTCCGGTATTACAACTAACGCA
Organism: Leptospira hartskeerlii; assembly: GCF_002811475.1. Classification (NCBI taxonomy): domain Bacteria; kingdom Pseudomonadati; phylum Spirochaetota; class Leptospiria; order Leptospirales; family Leptospiraceae; genus Leptospira; species Leptospira hartskeerlii. The sequence continues at coordinate 484,327 of NZ_NPDL01000003.1, read as the reverse complement.
GCCGCGAGTGCGGATCTTATCTTGAATTATACGGGTTCAAATGAATTCGGCTATTCAATCGCGTTAGGAGATGTGAATGGAGACGGATACGATGATCTTGCAAATGGTGCATATCGTGTTTCCGGATTTTCCGGACTTGCATTTATTTATTATAGCACAGGATCCGGGGGGATCTCTTCAACAGCCGGTACAACTATTTCAGGTCCTGGTTCGAGTAATTTTGCCTGCGGTATAGCGCTAGGGGATATTAATGGAGACGGATTTTCAGATCTGATCGTGGGTGGAAATGCATATGCCGGAGGTTCTACAGGAGGAGTCTGGATCTTCCATAGTAGTGGATCTGCAGGAGTTACGGTAAATTCTTATACGTTAGCAAACACTACGATAGTCGGAGAAACTGCGAGTAATTTTGGGATCCGTATATATACTGGAGATGTGAACGGAGATGGATACGCGGATCTTGCTGTAGGAGCTCCTCAATACGGTGGATATTTTGGTAGAAGTTATGTATTCAATAGCACTGGGACTACAAGTGGGATCACTGTTTCTGCTGCTACAAGTGCAAACACTATAATCAGCGGTTTCTCTATAAGTGCTGTGGGACTTAGTGTTGTGCTGGGAGATATTAACGGAGACGGATATGACGATTTTGCTACAGGCGCTCCTAATTATTCCACGAGCCAAGGACGAATTTATATAAATTTAAGCGATGGCGCTCAAGTGTCTTCCGGCTCTATAAATATAATTTTGGGAGAAGCCGTTAACCAAGCTTTCGGAAATGTTGCTATGATCTCCGATATAAATGGAGACGGGATGGGGGACTTAGTGGCGGGGGCATACGTCTATCCGGACGGAGTCGCCTTATCCGGCCGAACTTATATTTTTCATAGTGTCGGTTCCGGGTATGCGGCGACAAGTGCAAACTCTGCGAATACGATCATCTCAGGTAGCGCAGGAAGTGAATTCGGAAGCAATTTGGTGGACGCAAATATTCCGAAGGACCTGTATCCTAAATTTTTAGGAGTCTGGGCCTTCGGAAGTTTAGAAAATTATAGGATCCAAATTTAAGAAAATCGAATATTTAGGTAAGCTTTGGTCTTCTTTTTTCTTTTAAAGCGCTCATCGCTTCCAGTAAATTTGCAACTACCGTGGGATCTTCAAAACTGCTCTTAGTGAATTCCAACTGAGATTCGAATTTATCATTGATCTCTTTGTTGATTGCGGCCTTTGTTCTTCTGTAAGCGCTTGGAGCGATTGCCATTACCTCATCCAGTTTTTTCAGAACAAGTTTACGCAGATCTTCTTTATTTTCTGCAGTTTCGTTGATTAAGGAAATTTCCTTGGCTTCTCCCGCCTTATAAGCGGTTCCTAAAAGACAAACTTCGTTTAAGTATTCAGACTTAACAGTGGTCTTCAATTTATCGATAAAGCTGATCGGAAGAGGAAGACCTACTAAAACCTCGGTAAATGCGATCCTTGCTTTACCTTCCAACATAAATTTGAAATCGCAGGAAAGAGTGATAACTGCACCACCTCCCATTGCGTAACCGGTCACCTCTGCAATCAACGGTTTTCCAAAACTCAAAAGTTTTCCGAATAGGATCACGATCTGACCCATCTCTTCGGTGAGTTTTTCTCTGGGAGTATTTAGTATATTCTCCGCATCGATACCATTGGAAAAAAATTTAGGATTGTCGGAACTCAAAAGGACCGCACGGATATTATCGTCCTTATCGATCTCAGCCAGGATGTTTTCCAGTTCTATCATATTCTCCCTGGTCAAAGAATTCTGATCGTTAGTTTGAATTTTAATACATTCGGCTCGGCCGTTCTTTAATTGGATTGGTTCCCGCAAATAGTTCATAGGGCATGATTAGGAACTCCAATATAAGTGATCCACTCGAATTTTATTGTTTAAAAGACAAACTAACCATGCCCCAATTCTAGATTTTATCTAAAGCCGCCAGACGCACTGATCCTTTCTCCAGTAAGCCAATAAGAATCTTCCGAAGCTAAGAACAGTGCAACCTTAGCGATATCTTCCGGTTGTCCTAATCTTCCTAAAGGAGTTTTGGAAACGATCATCTTCTCCATATCACTTCCTATCATTCCAAGTCTATGAGCTCCTTCCGTTTCCACACCTCCCGGAGCGATCGTATTCACTCTGATCTTTTTGGAACTAAGTTCCAGAGCCAATACTTGGGAAACCGTATCCAATGCACCTTTTGTAGAAGCATATACAACTGAATTCGGAACAGGGATGTCGCTCACGATGGAACTAATATTGATCACTGATCCACCTTCCGGAGCAAAATGATTTAGGGATTCCTGAGTGGCGAGAATAGGCCCAAGAACATTCGTATTCATCTGTCTATGAAACTCATCTTCCGTAACCGCTTCTAAAGGAGCGAACTCGAATACACCCGCGTTATTGACTAGAATATTTATCGAACCGAAGGCTTTTTTCGTTTCTGAAAACAAACGTTTTACATCGGAAGACTTGGACATGTCACCTTGTACCGCGATTGCTTTGCCTCCTTGTTTTTCAATCTCTGCAACAACCTTATCTGCGCCTTCTTTACTGGAAGAATAGTTCACCACCACGGAAGCACCTGCGGAACCTAATGTTTTAGCGATACTCGCTCCAATTCCCTTGGAAGCTCCTGTTACCACTGCAACTTTACCTTTTAACTGACTCATAAGACCTCTTCTAAATATTAGGATCTGAATAATTTTATAGTTAGACAAGTATCGAAGTGTTTGTTCTAAAAATATTTCGATATTTTTGGAAATTATGAAAGTAATGAATAGTATGAACGTCGGTCGAGAACGACTCAGATTTGAGAAAGTTTATCCAGATAGGCCTTAAATATATCCCTTCTCAGGGTAATATTCACGAATTTACCTTCTTTAGAAGTCTCTATTAGGCCGGCATTTTCCAATTCTTTAATATGATGAGAAAGAGTAGCAGGGCTAATATCTTGGGATTTGTTCAGAGTGCTGCAGGCAGTAGGCTCATCGTTAGAGCCGATACATTGCAGAAGTTGAAATCTCCTAGGCTCAGCAAGGGCCCTGGAAATTTTAGTAAATTCCTTTTCAGTGAGTTTTACTGTTTTGGGGTTCGGCACTCTCTCCATGTTTACTTATTTAGACAGTTCTGTCTAAAATAAATTCCGCTCTCAAGATCTTTAAACGATTCCATATTCCTGATTTGTTAGTTAAGTTCTATTTACATAATTTGCTTTATTTTGCCTCATATTTGAAATAAATAGTTGATTTCAGTTTCCCAGAAACCGTAGAATATCTCCTCGGTTTGGCCCGGAAGTTTTATAAAAAAATAAAATATGGCAGCTAAGGATAGTACCGAGATAGAGATCGATTTATTATTGGAGGCTATCTATCAGAAATACGGCTACGACTTTAGGCAATATTCAGACGCTCATATAAAACGTAGGATCATGAATCGGATGGTATTGTCCGGATATAATACGGTTTCGGAGATGCAGTTTCAACTTCTACATAACAAAAGTTTTGCTAACGATCTTTTGCATGATCTGTCCATCACAGTTACTGAGATGTTCCGAGATCCAAACTTTTATAGATCCGTTCGCGAAAAGATCGTCCCTATCTTAAAAACTTATCCTTTCATAAAGATTTGGCATGCGGGTTGTTCAACGGGAGAAGAGGCGTATTCCATGGCGATCCTTCTTACTGAAGAAGGCCTGATGGAGAGAACAACCATATATGCGACAGATTTCAATCAGCGTGCCTTGGACGAAGCGAAACAAGGTATATTTTCGAATAATCTAATAAAGGAATATACTTCTAATTATCAAGCGTCGGGGGGAAGGTCCGCTTTTTCGGATTATTATACCGCAGATGATAATATGGCTATCATCGGCCAAAATCTAAAAAAGAATATAGTTTGGGCAAATCACAACCTAGTGACGGACAGTGTGTTTGCAGAAGTCCATATGATATTGTGCAGAAATGTGCTTATTTATTTTAAAAGGGAACTTCAGAACAAAGTGCATAGAATGTTTTACGAAAGTTTAATTAACGGAGGAGTTCTATGTTTGGGCTCAAAGGAGGGAATGTATTTTAGCGAATTAAAAGATGCATACCAAGACTTGGATCCGAGACAGAAAATATTCAAAAAGAAATATTAAGGATTTTTAAATCGAATTAGATGGGGTACGAGGCAATTGTGATCGGAGTTTCTTCAGGAGGATTAAATGCACTTATGAAGATACTACCTTTTCTTCCTGAAAATTATCCTTGCCCCATCGTAGTCGTGCAACATGTGAGTCCTCGTTCTGACGGATACTGGATAGAGAGTATGAACAGGACCTGCAATTTGAACGTAAAGGAAGCAGACGAAAAAGAAAAGATAGAACGAGGGAATATTTATATGGCTCCTGCAAATTACCATCTTTTGGTGGAAAAAGACAAAACATTCTCTTTAAGCACTGAGGCAAGAGTGAATTTTGCAAGACCTTCCATAGATGTGCTTTTTGGATCCGCAGCGGATGCATATGGAGATGGATTGATCGGACTCATTTTGACCGGTTCCAATTCTGACGGGGCCATAGGACTTAGAAAAATAAAAGAAGAAGGTGGACTGACAATCGTACAAGACCCGGAGACCGCAGAATCACCTTCGATGCCTCTATATGCGATCTCGGCTTCTTCCGTGGATCATATTCTTCCTTTAGATGAGATTAGTGGATTTTTAAAGGGATTAGTTTAGGTAATTGTAATGAATATGAAAGGATTCACGATTCGCCAGAGACTGATTTTAGGATTTTCTATACTTCTTATCTTGTTCATAGTAAGCGCATTGTTCTCAATGGACAAACTTTCCGAGGCTAATAAAAGGCTTTTGAATATAGTGGATGTCTCTTCTAAGAGGATCAATTTATCAAACGAATTTATGGTGGGTATCTTAGAAGCCACTAGACAGGAAAAGAATATCATTCTGGAAAAAGATCCCGTCCGAAGGGAATATTTTAAGAACAGGATCTTTTCCTCCGCTGAAGAAGCGGATAGAAAAATGAACGAGCTTGAAACTCTCTTGGATGCGGACGGCAAGAAGATTTTCGATCAATACAAAAAAGCATGGCTGAATTTTAGGCCTAGTTTGGAAGAACTAGTTTCCCTCGCTATGATAGGACAGTCTGAAAAAGCTTTTGCGATATCCGTAGAAAAAGGGATGAAGATGAGAGACTTTGCGGTAAAACGAGCGGCCGAATTGAACTCACTGAACGAAAAAAAAATGGAGTCCGACAAAATACGGAACGATCAGGATTATTATTCAGCGCTCCGATTTTTGATCTTCTCTTTGCTAGCAAATGTTCTACTCTCGTTAGTCGTTTTTTATTGGATTGTCTCTACGATTTCAAGAAGGATTTCTACTATCACTTCGGAAGCGGAAAAGATCGCGAGTAGGGAATTTGCGGATCATGATCTTAAGGATGTTTCCAAAGACGAATTAACCCCTATATTCGATTCTTTAGCAAGCATCAACGACAGCTTTAAGGAAGTGACGCATAATGCGAATTCTGTGGCATCTGGAAATTATTCCGTCGATCTGGTGCCTAGATCTGAAAAGGACATGTTGGGGAATTCGTTAGTGAAGATGACCCGATCGCTCCGCTCCACGACTGCAGAGAACGAAAGGCATAATTGGATAACCCAAGGCCAAAACCAATTGAATGAAAAATTAAGAGGGGACCAAACTGTTGAAGACCTTGCCCAGGAAATCGTAAATTTTTTAGGAAAATATCTAAGGGCACAAGTAGGAGCAATCTATCTTTTAGACGAGAGAGACAAATCTCTTAGATTGACCGGAGAGTATGCGTTCACCGGTGGAAAAACTTTGGAGAAGTTTTCATTCAAAGAAGGTTTAGTAGGCCAGGTCGCATTCGAACAAAAAGTAATCTTATTAACGGATCTGAAAGAAGAACAAATCCGGATTGTTTCTTCTTTTTTGGATGCAAGGCCGACTAACGTTCTTGTGCTTCCATTCTTATACGACGGTCAGACGCTTGGAGTGGTCGAAATCGGAAAATTGGATCATTTTACCGAACTAGAAGTGGAATTTTCCAAAAGCTGCATGGAGAATGTGGGTATTAGCATAAATTCTGCCATTGCCAGAAAGAAGATCTTGGAATTGTTGGAAGAAACTCAAGCTCAAAGTGAGGAACTCCAAAGCCAACAAGAAGAATTAAAACAAATGAATGAAGAGCTGGAGGAGCAGACTCAAGCTCTAAGACAACAACAGGAAGAACTTAGGATCACTAATGAAGAATTAGAAGAGCAAACCCAAGCCTTGGAAGTAAAAAACAAGGAAGTGGAAGCTGCAAGATCAGATATAGAGCAAAAAAGTAAACAATTAGAGGTCAGCAGTAAATACAAATCCGAATTTTTGGCAAACATGTCCCATGAACTTCGGACTCCACTAAACAGCCTCTTGATCCTTTCCAAAGATCTTTCCGAAAACAATAAGAAGAACCTGAGTTCTGACCAGATAGAGAGTGCGAATATTATCTATAAAAGCGGTCAGGACCTATTGGTATTGATCAATGAAGTATTAGATCTTTCTAAAATTGAATCCGGCAAGATGCAGATCAATATAGAGAGAGTCGATATTCGGAAATTTGTAGATTCTTTATTAAAAGATTTCAAACACCAAGCGGATAAAAAGGAATTAAGTATGATCGGTTTTGTATCCGAGGATTGCCCTGAGTATATTTCTACCGATCTTCAACGTTTGAACCAGATCCTTAAAAATTTATTATCGAATGCGCTAAAATTTACGGAAAAGGGAAAAATTTCCCTGGAAGTTCGTCCGGAAGGACATCAGAAAATTGTAATATCCGTTTCAGATACAGGAATAGGCATCCCGGAAGAAAAGCAGATGTCCATATTCGAAGCGTTCCAGCAAGCGGATGGAAGCACTTCTCGAAAATATGGAGGAACCGGTCTTGGGCTATCGATTTCCAGAGAATTGGCTAAAATTTTAAGCGGTCATATCAATTTAGAAAGTAAGATCAATCAGGGATCTACATTCTCTCTTTTGCTTCCTTTAGAAATAAAAAAGGAAAATTTATCTACTCCTACAGAAAGAGAAGTCCCTTTAACGGAACAAAAACCTTATTCTATTCCTAAAGAAACTCGATTTATAAATTCTCCGAGCGCGGAAGACGATAGGGAAAATATTTCGGAAAATGATAAAATAGTCCTGATCATTGAAGATGATCTGAAATTTGCCGCCGTTCTGATCAAACAAGCGCATGATAAAAACTTTAAATGTTTATCAGCTTCCACTGGAGAAGATGGACTGATACTTGCTGAAAAACGTCTGCCTAACGCAATCATTTTGGACCTGAACCTTCCCGGGATCAATGGGAACACGGTTTTGAATGAACTCAAAGCCAATCCGAAAGTAAGGCATATCCCCGTCCATGTTATCTCAGGTAATGAGTATTCCATTGAACCGATCAAAGAGGGTGCAGTGGAATATTTAGTTAAACCGGTGAACAAAAAGGAATTGGAAGAAGCGTTTAATAGAATAGAGAATTTCATCAATCGAAAGATGAAAAACCTCCTGATCATTGAAGATGACGACAATTCTAGGATCGCTATGAGAAAGTTGATCGGGAATGGAGATGTAAAATGTTTCGAAGCAAGCAACGGCAAAGACGCAATTAAGGCTTACCAGGAAAATTATTTTGACTGCATTGTTTTAGATATTGGCCTTCCCGATATGAGTGGATTCGAACTTATCTACGAGTTGGAGAAAATAAAAGGCCAAACAATGCCACCTATTATTATTTATACGGGCAAAGAGTTAACCAGAGAAGAAAATGCGGAACTCCAAAAATATGCGGAGAGTATTATTATTAAAGGAGTGAAATCGGAAGAAAGACTGTTGGATGAAACTGCTCTATTTTTGCATAGGACCATCAGTAAACTTCCGGAAGGGAAACAAAAGATCATAAACAATCTATACGACAAGGAAGCCATTTTTCAGAAGAAGAAAGTACTTCTTGTGGATGATGATATGAGGAACGTATTCGCTTTATCTAAAATTTTAAAGGACCGGGGAATGGAAGTGTTTAAAGCGGATAATGGAAAGACTGCCTTAAGTTCTCTGGATTCTCAGCATGATATGGATATAGTTCTAATGGATATCATGATGCCAGAGATGGACGGATACGAAACCATGAGAAGGATCCGATCCGAAAAAAGATATGATAAACTTCCTATCATTGCACTCACCGCCAAAGCGATGAAAGACGATCGACAAAAATGTATAGATGCGGGAGCAAACGATTATATCTCCAAGCCGGTAGACGTGGAAAGATTACTTTCTTTGATGAGAGTTTGGTTGAGTCGGTGAATCTATGAATGCCAAACCTAAAATACTGATCGTAGATGATAGGCCGGAAAATCTGGTGGCATTGGAAACAGTGTTAAAGGATCTGGATGTGGATTTGATCCGTGCATTGAGTGGGAACGAGGCATTAAAGGCGACATTACACAATGATTTTGCATTGGCATTATTGGATATCCAAATGCCGGAAATGGATGGATACGAACTTGCGAGTATTTTAAGAGAGGAGGAGAAGACTGCAAGATTACCTTTTATCTTTATATCCGCGGTTTACACGGATAATTTGAATGTGTTTAAAGGTTACGAAAGAGGAGCATTCAGCTTTATCACAAAACCCTTTGAACCTCAGATACTCAGAAACAAAGTAAAGTTTTTCGTAGACAAACATTTACAAGAGATCTCTCTTCATGTTCTAAATGAGGATCTTCAAAAGAAAAACGAAGAATTAGAAAATGCGAACAAGGAGCTGGATGCATTCTGTTATTCGGTTTCCCATGATTTGAGAGGGCCATTACGCGCTATCGAAGGTTTTGCTAAAATTCTTCAGGAAGATTATACGAAGGATTTGGATGAAGAGGGAAAACGGATACTAGGAGTGATCGTTGGAAGCACTCTGAAGATGGATAAGTTGATCGATAGCCTGCTTCTTCTCTCTAGAATGGGAAAGAAGGAAATTACCAAAACTATCGTGAATGTTTCGGAACTTGTGCAGCATATATTATATGAACTGCAATCGGATGCGCAGAATGGAAAAACTAAAATACTTGTCGGAGAATTATTTCCGGCTATGGGCGATGTGGAATTACTCGCACAAGTTTTTATAAATTTGGTTTCCAACGCGATCAAGTATTCTTTTAAAAAAGAAAACCCCGTTGTCGAGATAGGATGTAATCAATCGAATAGGGAGAATATTTACTTCGTGAAAGATAACGGCGCAGGTTTTAACATGAAATACCAGAACAGACTTTTCGGAGTATTCCAAAGATTACACGATAATCGGGACTTCGAAGGTGTAGGTATAGGACTTGCGATCGTTCATCGGATCATTTCTAGACATGGCGGAAAAGTTTGGGCAGAAGGCGAAGTAGGCCAGGGAGCAACTTTCTATTTTACACTTCCGCAGATCGAAGAAATTTAATTTTGTTTTTTAGGTTTACCCATCCAACGTAAAGGGCCGCTTCCGTATCTTCCCAATTTGTCTTGTGGGTTTGCTAATTTACAAGTTAGAAGTGAAAGGCAACCGCAACCGATACAAACGGAGAGTCCGTTCTTTAATCTATGAAGTTCCGCAATCTTCTCCTCTATACGTAAACTCCAGGTTTTGGAAAGTTTAGACCAGTCCTGTCCGTTAGGAGTATGATCTTCCGGAAGTTTTGCAATCTCAGCAGCGATCTCGTCTAAAGAGAGTCCTACTCTTTGCGCGAATACTATGAATGCGATCCTTCTTAAAACATGTCTAGGATATTGTCTATGGCCGGAGCCGGCTCTCTCGGAACGGATCAGTCTTCTTTCTTCATAAAAACGTAATGCAGAAGAGGCAACTCCGCTTCTTTTGGATACTTGTCCGATGCTTAAAAATTCGTCCTTATCCACTACATTCTCCAAAATCTAAACTTAAAGTGAACTTTAGATTTAAATTTTATCCAAGCAGCACTTTGAGCACAAACGTTTTCGGATTTTTTCTGAAAAAATCGTAAAAAAATGAAGGTAGGCTCTTTACTTAAAGTTCACTTTAACTTGTAGAATATTGTGACTGAAACAAAGAAGGGTATTCTGAAATGTTATTAGAGAAGATCAGTACTGGTGCAAGCCTTAGATTAGGAATCATATTAGGTAGTACAAGAAAAGGTAGGTTCGGGGAAACAGTTGCAAAATGGTTTGAAGAGATCGCTAAACAAGATTACCGATTTGAAACTGATCTAATCGATCTTTCTGAATTTTCTCTTCCTTGGGACATGTCAAAGAACATGGACTCGGATCTTCCCTTATTCTCGGATAGAATAGCTGAAGCCGATGTTTTTGTAGTAATTACACCGGAGTATAACCACGGATATCCTGCGTATTTAAAGTTGGCAATTGACTCACTTCATGAAGAATGGAATGCGAAGCCTCTTGGATTCGTTTCCTATGGAGGTAGTTCCGGCGGTTTAAGAGCGGTAGAACAACTTCGCAATGTATTTGCGGAATTGAGAGTGACTACTGTTCGAGACTGTGTTAGTTTTCATTGGGCTCATGCTAGATTTCATAATGGAAGACCTACGGAGGAATTTCGTTATACATCTTCGGCTGAGAAATTATTGAATGAATTGTATTGGTGGGGTAACGTTTTGAAACAAGCTAGAATGAATTTCCCACAATCGGTTCTGAGGTCCTGATTTTAAGGAATAAATATGAAATTTACATTTAGTAAATACCAAATCTTTGTAATAGCCTTATTGGCATTTATCCAATTCACAGTGGTGCTTGATTTTATGATCTTATCCCCGTTAGGAGTTCAGGTCATGAATCAACTAAAAATATCCACGACTAAGTTTGGGTTGGTGGTCTCTGCTTATGCGTTTAGCGCGGGGATTTCCGGGATCCTGGCCGCTGGTTTTGCGGATAAATTCGACCGTAAAAAGATGTTACTATTTTTTTATAGCGGTTTCGTTTTAGGAACAGCTCTTTGCGGGATCGCACCGAATTACGAATTTCTACTATTTGCAAGGGTAGTGACCGGTATTTTCGGCGGTGTGATTGCTTCTATCAGCTTTGCCATCATTGCGGATCTATTTCCTTTGGAAGTAAGAGGGAGAGTGATGGGGCTTGTGATGACTGCATTTGCTGCCAGCCAAGTTTTCGGCCTTCCGATCGGAATGTATTTTTCAAACCTTTGGGGCTGGCAATCTCCTTTCTGGATGGTCGCTATCATTAGTGGTCTTGTGGGAATTGCAGCGGCATTTTACCTCCAACCTCTCGTTTCTCATCTGAGCGGAAAGACCGAACATAATGCCGTCAAACACTTGGTTTTAACTGCCGGGAATTCAAATTATCTTCCCGGATTTTTGGCAACTATGCTTTTGGCAACCGGTGGATATATGCTTATGCCTTTCGGTTCCGCGTTCAGCGTCCATAACTTAGGGATTTCTTTAGAAGATCTGCCATTAGTATATCTGGCGACCGGGGCTGTAAGCATGGTTGCGGGACCCCGGATCGGAAAAGCAGCGGATAAATATGGAAAATATTCCGTATTCCTAGTTTCTTCCTTAATAGCTTGCGGGATCCTGCTTTATTATACCGCGATGGGGATCTCCCCGCTTTCATTTGTAATATCAATCAACTCTGCTCTATTCATTATGATTACTGGTAGGATAATTTCGGCTAACGCATTGACTTCTGCGGTTCCGGAACTTAAGGACAGGGGAGCTTATATGGCAATCAGTTCTTCTCTGCAACAGTTATCCGGAGGGATTGCATCTTACGCGGCAGGATTGATCGTAGTCCAGACACCGAGCGGATATATCGAGGGTTATCGAAACCTAGGGTATGTTGTGATTGTGGCTATTTTGATCACAGTTGCGATCATGTATAAGGTAAACGAATACGTTCTATCTAAACAACCTGCTCCTGTAAAAAGTCCGGAAACCGAATTGGTTTCGGAAACTTAAAAGATTGCATTTAAAAATGGAGTCCTGATCTTTCTTACTTTATGAGCGACATCGAAGTAACAGTACTCAGCACTCCTGAAAATTATAAAACGATCCTTCGTAGCAAGAACCACGAAGTTATCGCTGACGAATCCAAAGAAGACGGTGGAGGAGATCTAGGACCTTCTCCACATGAATATCTTCTTCTTTCTTTGGGAGCTTGCACGGACATTACAATTCGAATGTATGCTCAAAGAAAGAAGATGGATCTAAAAGAAGTGATCGTAGAACTGAATCTGACGAGATGGACGGATCATACTGAGATCCACAGGATTGTAAAGTTAGAAGGGAATTTGAGTGAACAGGAAAGAGAGAGACTTTTACAAGTTGCAAACGCTTGTCCTGTCCACAAAACTCTGACCCATCCTATCCAAATAGAGACCAAACTGGGTTAAAATAAAATTTTTCCACGCCTTCTTAAACCGCGTTTCGGGAAACGGAAGGCTGGGAAACCAGGTCCAATAAGTCGAAAAGATCCTTTCGATTATATGAAATTTAGCTTCTCCAAACTTATCTACTTTTTCTTTTTTTTAACCTTTGCATTTTTGATTTCCTGCCTTTCTTCCGTAAAAGATCCTAAGGATGAGTTTGTCTATGTACAAAACGTCCAGGGAAAAACTGAGGAAGAATTAGAATTAAACGCTAAACGAAAAATTTTGGAGAATGGACTCGGAGAATTGATACAAGGATCTACCCAAGTAATCAACGCCAAATTGAAGGATAGTGTCGTAAACTCTTCTGTAGAAGGATTTGTATTAGAATATTCTAAAGTTGGTCCTACTCGAAAATTGGCAACAGGTGTTTTGGAAATAGACGCTAAGGGTAAGGTGAACCAAAAAGCAGTCCGGGACGCTTTGAGAGAAAGATACAAGGACATAGGAAAGCCTAAGTTTTTAGTATTCATAGAAGAAAAAATATTAGGAAAACAAAATGTAAAAGAGAAAGTCGGGATCACTGAGAATGAGATAGTAAGGATCTTTTCAGACTTCGACTTTTTGGACAAAAAACAATTTTATCGTGTTCTTTTTAAGGAAGGAAACAAGGACTCAAGCCTCTTTTCGGAATATTCCTTTGAAGATAGAATATTATCTTTGGCTAGTGAATCTGAGGCTCAGATCTTGCTCGTGGGTCAAACAGAGGTCACAGACTTGGGAAGAATAGAAGATACTGGACTTCATTCGTACCAATCCGTTCTTAGATTCAAAATTTTTGACGTAAATACTGCTCGAATCATCGCAGCAGATAATTCTTCCGGAGTTTCTCCTCATATCAATCCTAATACCGGCATCCAAGAATCTATCAAAAGGTCAGTGGAAAAAGCATATCCAAAGATCAAGGAACAGATCTCCGATAAATGGAAACCTGGAAATCTGATCCGTATCAAAATAGAAGGTCTGAGTTATGACGATTATTTGGATAAGGATGTACAAGGGATTATTCGAACCATCCAAGGAGTCAATCGGGTTAGTGAAACTTCGGGCTCTAATCCGAATAATGGGATTGTTTTAGAAATAGAAGCATTATATAACGGCGGAGCTTTGTATCAGAAGCTTAGGGAAAGAAAGGAAGATTTCGGTATGGAGTTTTCCGGGCAAGAGATAAAGCCCTCATATATCCGTTTATTCTTTAAAAAATAGGAATATTCTACTGTATCTATCTCTCTAAAACTTTTAATCTAATGTATTACTATTTTCTTTTTCTTCGCTGTTAGGTGAAAAAACAGATTGAAAGATGATAATTTTAATTAGATAATCGCGGGGTGCAAGGCTTTTCGAATATCGACCAAGAGCCGAATTACGGTTCATTCTCCGAACCTTTCCCTCGCGAATCAGAAGGATTTTCTAAAGAAGATCCGATTGATAGATCTAATCAAGAAGATCAAAATACAAAAGACGAACTTTTAAAAAAGATCTCGGTTTTAAATCTTCTACAACAAGTCGCAACCGCTGCAAACGAAGCAAATGATGTTGAATCCGTTCTGCAATTTTCGGTAGATCGGATATGCGCGATTGCAGACTGGAAATTAGGCCTCGTATGTTTAGTGTTGGAAGAATCCGAAAAACCGGAATATTCTTCCATCTCCTTTTTCAGAGAAGAAACATTCCTAAAAGAGTTTAGAAATTTATTAAGGACTAGATCTAAAAAAGAAGAATCTATTCTTTCGGAACGAGTCAGAAGTGGGAGAAAACCGATCCTACTAGAGAATTTTCCTTCTTATTTAAAAGGAGAACTAAAAGAACTTTCTCGCAAAGCTGGGATCGAGGCTGCGATCGGAATTCCTATCTTAGTGAAAGAAAATCTAGTGGGCGTTTTGGAATTTTATTCCGGGAATAAAGCCACGGATCCTTCTTTTTTCGAAGCTGTTTCTCATATTAGTTCTCAGATAGGAAGGGTATTCGAAAGAAGAGATGCGGAAAACCATCTCAAGACTTCAGGGGAACAGTTAAGAGCATTATCCGCCAGATTACAGGAAGTAAGGGAAGAAGAAAGGTTATTAGTTGCAAGGGAAGTCCACGACGAGTTGGGGCAATTATTAACTGTTCTTAAAATAGATCTTACATTATTAAAAAATAATTTTCAAAAATCTAAAGGTTCTGACTCCAAATTAGTATCGGAACTTTTATCTATGATTAAGGTAGCAGACTCAGGTATCGAATCCGTGCAGAGGATCGCAACTGAACTCAGACCTTTGATCTTGGAGGATTTGGGATTATTGGAAGGAATTGAATGGTATGCCAAAGATTTCGAAAAAAGGACCGGAATTCGCTGCGAAATCAAGATCCCTGCCGGAATTCTATTCTTAGAAAAAGATCCATCCATTGCATTATTCCGCATTTTTCAAGAAGCATTGACTAACGCAGCCAGACATTCCAAAGCGAGTTCCATACATGTTTCTTGTTTGGAAGAAGGCCAGTTCCTGATACTAAAAATCCAAGACAATGGGATCGGAATAGATCCTAAAAAGATGAATCAATCTAAGTCTCTTGGACTGATCGGAATGAGAGAAAGAGCAGTCGTATTGGGAGGAGAAGTTTCCATCACTGGCGGCTCCGAAAAAGGCACAAGTGTGATCGTAAAAATACCAATCTCAAATCGAAATAAGGAGGATTTCCCATGATTTCCACATTGATCGCTGATGATCATTTATTGATCCGAGAAGGTTTAAGAAAGATCCTTTCGGAAGAAGAAGATATAGAGATCGTCTATGAGGCGGAAAACGGACAACAGGTTTTGGATTATCTTGCGGGCCAATCAGTCCAAGTGCTGATCCTAGATATAAATATGCCACTGATGAGCGGCTTGGATATATTAAAATATGTTCATAAACTTTCTCCTGATACTAGGGTTCTCATCTTAAGTATGTATCCCGAGGATCGGTTTGCAGTCCGAGCATTAAAGGCAGGCGCATCCGGCTATATCACTAAGGCAAGCGCTGGAGATGAGTTGATCTCCGCAGTTCGTAAGGTGATAGAAGGTGCTAGATATATTAGTCCGGAAGCGACTGAGATGTTAGTGAGGGAACTTTCTAAACCTTCCGATAGACTTCCTCATGAAACTCTTTCAGAAAGAGAGTTTCAGATACTCATGCTTTTAGTAAAGGGCAAAAATGTTCGATCTATTTCAGAGGATCTTGGTTTGAGTGTGAATACTGTAAACACATATAGAGCTAGAATTTTCGAGAAGATGAGTTTGAAGTCCACACAAGAACTTGTTCGTTACGCTTACGATCATAAGCTTTTGGAATAAATTTACAAACTTAAGAACAATTTGTTTTTGTAATATCCTTTTCATTCTGTCACATTTCTTGTGACAGAAAAATTCTTCGTTTAACTTAATCCCTACGATGTATTTATGAAATAATTATTGTTGTTATTCTCTGCATTTTACGTCATCATTCTCCTTCGTGCGCATTAACCTTTTATTATAGGTTTAGGTCCAGCTATGAAGAATGCCCCAACAATAGATCCCAAACAAGATAAAGATTCTGTAAATCCGAAACAATTATTGGAAGTTCTTACTGCATTTAAACGAGGGGACTTTTCTAAACGAATGCCTTTGGACCAAGTTGGGATCGCAGGTAAAATTTCAGACTTAATAAATGATATCATGGACCAAAATGATAGAATGGTCAAAGAGTTTGAAAGGATCAGTAACGAAGTTGGACAAGAGGGTAAAATTTCTCAAAGGGTTAGCGGTATTTCTTCTATAGGTTCTTGGGGGATTTGTATGAATTCAATCAACTCTCTCATCGGAAATCTTGTGCAACCGAATACGGAAGTGATGAGGGTGATCGGCGCTGTTGCTGGCGGTGACCTTTCTCAAAACATGTCTTTGGAAATAGATGGAAGACCTCTTAAGGGAGAATTTTTTAGAACCGCAAAGATTGTGAACATCATGGTGGACCAGTTGAATTCATTCGCTTCCGAGGTAACGAGGGTTGCGAAAGAGGTGGGAACAGAAGGTAAACTTGGTGGTCAGGCGGATGTTCGAGGAGTTGCGGGGACTTGGAAAGACTTAACAGATAGTGTAAACTCAATGGCGTCTAACCTTACAGGTCAGGTGCGTGATATCGCGGAAGTGACTAAGGCAGTTGCGACCGGTGACTTATCCAAGAAGATCACTGTGGATGTTAAGGGAGAGATCTTAGAGCTCAAAAACACAATCAATACGATGGTGGACCAGTTGAACTCCTTCGCATCCGAGGTAACCCGGGTTGCGAAAGAGGTGGGAACAGAAGGTAAACTTGGTGGACAAGCGGACGTTCGAGGAGTAGCGGGAACTTGGAAAGACTTAACAGATAGCGTGAACTCAATGGCATCTAACCTTACGGGTCAGGTGCGTAATATTGCCGAAGTTACTACAGCAGTAGCTCGAGGAGACTTATCCAAGAAAATCACGGTGGATGTTAAGGGAGAGATCCTTGAACTGAAGGATACCATCAACACGATGGTGGACCAGTTGAACTCATTCGCTTCCGAGGTAACCCGGGTTGCTCGAGAAGTGGGAACGGAAGGAGAGTTAGGTGGCCAGGCGGACGTACAGGGAGTTGCGGGAACTTGGAAAGACTTAACGGATAGTGTGAACTCAATGGCATCTAATCTTACGGGTCAGGTGCGTAATATTGCCGAAGTTACTACAGCAGTTGCTCGAGGAGACTTATCCAAGAAGATCACGGTGGATGTTAAGGGAGAGATCCTTGAACTGAAGGATACCATCAACACGATGGTGGACCAGTTGAACTCCTTCGCTTCCGAGGTAACCAGGGTTGCTCGAGAAGTGGGAACAGAAGGTAAACTTGGTGGACAAGCAGACGTACAGGGGGTAGCGGGAACTTGGAAAGACTTAACGGATAGTGTGAATTCGATGGCATCCAACCTTACGGGTCAGGTGCGTAATATTGCCGAAGTTACTACAGCAGTGGCAACCGGTGACTTATCCAAGAAGATCACGGTGGATGTTAAGGGAGAGATCCTCGAACTGAAGGATACTATCAACACGATGGTGGACCAGTTGAACTCATTCGCTTCCGAGGTAACCAGGGTTGCTCGAGAGGTAGGAACAGAAGGTAAACTGGGTGGTCAAGCAAATGTTCGAGGAGTTGCGGGAACTTGGAAGGATTTAACAGATAGTGTGAACTCAATGGCATCCAACCTAACAGGTCAGGTGCGTAATATTGCCGAAGTTACTACAGCGGTTGCTCGGGGTGACTTATCCAAGAAGATCACAGTGGATGTTAAGGGAGAGATCCTAGAACTGAAAGTGACCATCAACACGATGGTGGACCAGCTAAACTCATTCGCATCCGAGGTAACGAGGGTTGCGCGAGAGGTGGGAACAGAAGGAGAGTTAGGTGGGCAGGCGGACGTTCAGGGTGTTGCGGGAACTTGGAAAGACTTAACAGATAGTGTTAACTCGATGGCATCCAACCTTACAGGTCAGGTGCGTAATATTGCCGAAGTTACTACAGCAGTAGCGAACGGAGATTTATCCAAAAAGATCACGGTGGATGTTAAGGGAGAGATCTTAGAACTCAAAAACACAATCAATACGATGGTGGACCAGTTGAATTCATTCGCTTCCGAGGTAACGAGGGTTGCGCGAGAGGTAGGGGCAGAGGGTAAGCTTGGTGGACAAGCGGACGTTCGAGGAGTTGCAGGAACTTGGAAAGACTTAACGGATAGTGTGAACTTTATGGCCGGTAACTTGACCGGCCAAGTGCGTGATATCGCGGAAGTTACCAAGGCAGTTGCGACCGGTGACTTATCCAAGAAGATCACTGTGGATGTTAAGGGAGAAATCTTAGAACTTAAAAACACGATCAATACGATGGTGGACCAGTTGAACTCCTTCGCATCCGAGGTAACCCGGGTTGCGAAAGAGGTGGGAACAGAAGGTAAACTTGGTGGACAAGCGGATGTTCGAGGAGTTGCAGGAACTTGGAAAGACTTAACAGATAGTGTAAACTCAATGGCGTCTAACCTCACAGGTCAGGTGCGTAATATTGCCGAAGTTACTACAGCAGTTGCTCGAGGTGACTTATCTAAGAAGATCACGGTGGATGTTAAGGGAGAGATCCTTGAGTTGAAGGATACCATCAACACGATGGTGGACCAGTTGAACTCATTCGCTTCCGAGGTAACCCGGGTTGCTCGAGAAGTGGGAACAGAAGGAGAGTTAGGTGGTCAGGCGGACGTTCGAGGAGTTGCAGGAACTTGGAAAGACTTAACGGATAGTGTGAACTCAATGGCATCCAACCTTACAGGTCAGGTGCGTAATATTGCCGAAGTTACTACAGCGGTTGCTCGGGGTGACTTATCCAAGAAGATCACGGTGGATGTTAAAGGAGAGATCCTTGAACTGAAGGATACCATCAACACGATGGTGGACCAGTTGAACTCATTTGCTTCCGAGGTAACCAGGGTTGCTCGAGAGGTGGGAACAGAAGGTAAACTGGGCGGACAGGCAAATGTGCAAGGGGTTGCAGGTATCTGGAAGGATCTTACAGATAGTGTGAACTTCATGGCGAACAATCTTACCACGCAAGTAAGGGGCATCGCCAAAGTAGTAACTTCCGTTGCAAACGGGGACTTAAAGAAAAAGTTATATTTAGAAGCAAAAGGAGAGATCGCAGAACTCTCGGATACGATTAACGACATGATCGATACCTTGGGGCTTTTCGGAGACCAGGTGACCACGGTTGCAAAAGAAGTGGGTATCGAAGGAAGATTGGGAGGCCAAGCAAGTGTGCCAGGTGCCGCGGGTCTTTGGAGAAACCTTACGGATAACGTGAACCAGCTCGCTTCTAACTTGACCACTCAGGTGAGAGCGATCGCGGAAGTGGCAACAGGTGTGACCAAAGGTGATCTATCTCGAACAGTTACCATCCAAGCTGCTGGAGAGGTGGCAGCCTTATCGGATAATATTAACGAAATGATCCGAAACTTAAGGGAAACTACTCGGATCAATACGGAGCAAGACTGGTTAAAAACGAACCTAGCAAAATTCACAAGATTATTACAAGGACAAAGGAATTTAGTCAACGTAAGCAAATTGATTTTGTCCGAACTTGCTCCACTTGTTTCCGCACAACATGGCGCATTCTTCATTACTGAAAATGTAGAAGAAGGTCCATTACTCAAACTACTAGTAAGTTACGCCTACCAAGAAAGGAAAAACCTATCGAACCGTTTCTATCCTGGAGAAGGTCTGATCGGTCAATGTTTCCTGGAAAAAGAAAGGATACTCGTTACACATGTCCCTTCCAGCTATATCATGATCAATTCGGCTTTAGGAGAAGCTCCTCCGATCAATATAGTCGTCTTACCGGTGTTATTCGAGGGAGAAGTGAAGGCAGTGATAGAGCTTGCATCCTTCTCAAACTTCACTCCGATCCATTTGAATTTTTTGGATCAGTTGACTGAAAGTATCGGGATCGTATTGAATACAATTGCTGCAGGGATGAGGACGGAAGAACTTCTGATCCAATCTCAAACTCTGACAGAAGAGTTACAAGGACGACAAGAAGAATTGACCAATACCAACCAACGATTGGAAGAACAAGCCAAATCCCTAAAGGCGTCCGAGGATATGCTTAAGGACCAAAGGGAGGAGTTGCAGGAAAAGAACGAAGAATTAGAAGAGAAAGCAAGACTACTCGCCAAAAAGAACAGTGAGGTAGAAAGAAAGAATAGAGAAGTAGAACAGGCCAGACATTCCCTGGAAGAAAAGGCCCGCCAGCTTGCGCTTACTTCCAGATACAAATCGGAGTTTTTGGCAAACATGTCACACGAGTTGAGAACTCCGTTGAACAATATGCTGATCCTATCTCGATTATTGTATGATAATGAGAGTCGAAACTTATCTGAAAAACAGACTGAATATGCAAAAACTATCCATAGTTCAGGAAACGATCTATTACAGTTGATTAACGATATATTAGATCTTTCTAAAATTGAGTCCGGTAAGATGAGTGTGGATCTGGATTCTGTTTCTATTGAAGAATTGGGAGGATATTTAGATCGTTCTTTTAGAGAAACTGCAAGGAATAAGGACTTGAAATTCCAAGTGGAAATAGATCCCGAACTTCCTTCTAGGATCACTACTGACTTGCAAAGATTGCAGCAGATTCTCCAGAACCTTCTTTCTAATGCATTCAAATTTACTCATAAAGGTGGCGTGAAGCTTAGAATAGAATCTTCTTCTGCAGGCTGGAGTAAGGATCATAAGATCTTAAACCAAGGAGGTAGTGTGATCGCATTCTCCGTGATTGATACTGGAATTGGTATTTCTGCCGAAAAACAAGGTCTGATCTTCGAAGCCTTCCGACAAGCGGACGGAAGCACTAGCAGAAAATATGGAGGAACTGGACTTGGGCTTTCCATTAGCAAAGAGATCACTCGAATCTTAGGTGGAGAATTAAAATTGGAAAGTGAACCTGAGGTTGGGAGTAAGTTCACCTTATACCTTCCAATGGATTATATCCAAGTGGAAGAAAATCCTATCGAGCCTGATTCGATCAAATGGTCTGAGAATCCTGATAATGATTCTTCCGGTTCAAATGATTCCTATGTAAGAAGTAAGATCAAAGCCACGCGAAGAGTTTTAGAGGATGAAACTCAAAACGAATCCAAAGAAAAGGTTTTGATTATAGAGGAAGATGAAACATTTGCGAAGTCTCTTTTGGAGATCGCTAAGAGTAACGGGTTCAAGGGAACAGTTGCCTTGGATGGAAAAAGTGGGATCTCTGCATTACAAGAATCTTCTTTTAATGCAGTCTTGTTGGACGTCCAACTCTCTGATATGGATGGAAGTTTGATCTTAAATTGGTTGAAACGAAATCCTAAACTCAGGCAACTTCCTGTCCATGTGCTTTCCGGAGAGAACGATTGGAGAAGGAGTTTAGAGATCGGAGCAATCTCACATTTGAGAAAGCCGGTCGGAATAGAATCCTTAAACGAGGCATTCGAGAAGATCAAAACCTACTTACATAAAATAGATAAAACAGTTTATGTTTGTGGAATAGAGAAGGAACATTTTAAATTCCTAGAGGAAAAACTTACCTCCAAGGATCTCGTACTGAAGAATATAGAGTCCGGTCAGGAAGTTTTAGACATTCTAAAAAAAGAAATCCCGGATTGTATTCTTATCGGGAGTAAATTTCAGGATATGTCCGTTACCGATCTGGTTTCTAAGATTAATTTATTAGATCCGGAGAGAACATTGATACTATTCTATTCGGACGAGCAGAATGGACCTGAAAATTTTCAGAAACTTCTATCCTTTAATGGTTCGAATATTCTGAAATTTGTAAATTCTTATGCAACTTCACTCGAAGAGATCAAGATTCATTTGCATGAACCTGAATCGGTTTCTAAGTCGGGAGATACATATTCTCTAGAAGGCCATAAGGTTCTGATCGTAGATGACGATGTAAGGAATATATTCGCGTTAACGAGTATGTTGGAATTACATAAAATGAAAATACATTATGCGGAGAATGCGTTAGACGGAATTAATATTTTGGAAAAGAATCCGGATATAGAGATCGTTCTTATGGATGTAATGATGCCGGATATGGACGGATACGAAGCAATGAAAGTGATCCGTTCTAAGACTGAATTTGTAAATCTGCCTATTTTAGCGCTTACGGCAAAAGCGATGAAAGGGGACCGTGAAAAATGTATAGAGGCCGGCGCGACAGAATATATAACTAAGCCGGTCAGTGTGGACCATTTGCTTTCTCTGCTTCGGGTGTTGTTGTGCAGGTAGAAGATATGGAACAGCCAATGAAAGTGAGTATTTTACTCGTAGACGACCATGCAGATAATTTGCAGGTAATGGAGCATATTCTTAAGAGCCCTGAATTGAATTTGATCAAAGCGGGTTCAGGAGAAGAAGCATTGAAGGCACTTCTAGACGAACCTGACGAAGTAGCATTGATCTTCATGGACGTAAGAATGCCCGGAATGGACGGATTCGAAGCTGCAGCATTGATCCGGCAAAGGGAAAAATGTGCCAAGATCCCGATCATTTTTCTCACCGCTTATGCAAATAACGAAACTGGAATGTTCAAAGGATATTCTTTGGGAGCGGTTGACTTCTTGGTTAAACCGACTGCGCCGGAGATCTTAAGATCAAAAGCTTCCGTGTTCGTGGACCTACATAAGAAAAACAAAATATTACGGATCCAGGAAGAACTTCTAAGACAAAGCCATGATGAATTGGAAATAAGAGTAGAAGAAAGGACTTTCGAACTACATAGAGTCAACAATGAGTTGATGACCGAGATAGCAGAACGAAAAAGAGCTGAGGAGGCGTTAACGGCTTCCTTAAAAGAGAAGGAAGTCTTACTCAGGGAAATTCATCATAGGGTTAAGAACAATCTACAAATTGTTTCCAGTATCTTAAGTCTGCAAGGAAACTATATAACGGATCGTAAGTCTTTGGAAATGTTCCAAGATTGCCAGTCTAGGATCAAATCAATCGCTCTGATCCATGAGTTATTATACCAAAACGAGGATCTGGCACATACGGACTTCCAGGAATATTTAAACAGTTTGGTTACAAACCTTCTGAGAACCTACAGAGTTAATTCCAGGATACGATTCGAAATACATGCCGAATCCGTTCATCTAACATTGGATACTGCGATCCATTGCGGATTGATCGTAACGGAGCTGGTCACCAATTCATTAAAATACGGATTTAAGAACAGGGAAGAGGGAACGATCCAAATCTCTATTACGTCAAAATACGAGGAGTATTCTTTGACTGTAGAAGATGACGGGGTAGGTTTTCCGGAAGAAATTGACTATCGACAAACCGATTCTTTGGGTTTACAATTGGTTAACACTTTGACCCATCAAATAGACGGAAGTTTGATCTTGGATCGGAGCAAGGGGACTAAGTTCACCTTAGTCTTTCGAGAAAGGAGCCGAGTCCGAAAATGATCTCCAGCGAAGCAAAAATACTGATCGTAGAGGACGAGAGCATAGTCGCCAAGGATATACTCAGCAAATTGTCCGATCTTGGTTATGATTTTGTAAGCATCGCTTCTACAGGAAATGAAGCATTAAGGAAAGTTTATTTAGATAAACCGGACCTTCTTCTCATGGATATTATGTTGTCCAGAGGGAATTACGACGGAATAGAAACTGTCCAAGAAATTTTGGATAAGATGGATCTTCCTGTGATCTATCTTACAGCTTACGCGGATGAGTCTACTCTTCTTCGCAGCAAACCTACAAGGCCTTACGGATATCTGCTAAAACCTTTTCAGACTAAAGAGTTGCAGATCGCTATAGAAATCGCTTTGAACAAACATGGACTGGATAAAAAGAGAAAAAGAGAGAGAAGGAACATGTCCGCCATACTGCACGGCGTGAAAGATCTGATCAAACCCTCTTCTGAAGAGGCGGAAGTTTGATATAATTATAATATTCGAATTTAATAAAGTAAGAATATTTTCGGGGGTTAAATGAAGGACACTAGGATTTTGATCGTAGAAGACGAGGGGCTTGTTGCCCAGGATATCCGTCATAGACTAATAAGGATGGGATATCCCGAGCCTAGTATTGCAAACACAGGCGAAACTGCGGTCAAGCAGGCAATCGCGCTCCAGCCCGATCTGATCCTGATCGATATAGTTCTTGCGAATGGGTATTTGGATGGAATAGATGCAGCGAAAAGGATCCGAAAATTTTTAGATGTTCCTATCGTATATATTACAGCTTCTTCCGATTCTCAGACGTTAACACGGGCTAAATTAACCGAACCGAATGCGTATATTCTAAAACCTTTTCAAACCAGAGAATTACAAATAGTGATCGAACTAATCTTGTATAAACACGAAGTGGAGAAGGAGCTGATGGAAAAGGCGAGACTTGTTTCTGCCGAGCTTCGGAATATGCAAGAAGGAGTGATTGCTTTCGATTCGAAGGGACAAATCTCCTTTATGAATTTATCAGCTGAAAAACTTACCGGTTGGCTAGAATCTGATGCTATCGGAAAACCTCTCGCCGATGTATTGAGTATGAAAAATCTTCCGGATATGGAAAGTTTCGAATTGGATAATCATTTTGCGGAAAAAATCCCCCTTGAGATAGTCCCTTCTCACGGGCTTTTGCTCTCTAAGAACGGACTCAGTACTGAAGTTTTTACATTTACTAAGTCTGTTCCTAAAAATAAGGAAGTGGACGTAGATCGTATTTTGGTAATACGAGACTACGTTAAAAAATAGATCCTAAAAAGAAGCCCTCATAGAAAGTCGTATCGATCTAGGCTGAGCAGGGTGGGTATGGATGTCATTGTACCCTCCTTCATTCGGACCGACAGGTTCATTTTTCAATCTGGATGCATAATAATAATCTATATCGCTTACATGAGTATTCAATAAATTGAATACTTCAAGAACGATACTCAAATCTTCCCCGAAATTCCTCCCAAACTGTAAATTCACCGTAGTGGTCGCGGGAGAGCGGACAGTATTATCTTCGATCAAGGAACGATTTCCAAAATATCTTACCCTAAGTGATCCGAAAAAACCATCAGGATTTTTTAAAGTAATCCCGGATGCCAACGTATTACGGATGGACCCTGGAATATAATTCCCTGAAAGTTCATTGTCTCTGAACCTGGATCTGGAAGTAGCAAAATCCGCATCTATCATGAGCCAAGAACTGTAAGAATAATAATTGGCCCATTCGAATCCTTTTCGAGTGCTTGGTCTGCTAGCTTCCGTAGTTCCATTGTCTCCCGTAAATAAAAGTTCAGAATTCATATCCAATTGCCAAACGGAGAATGTCGATTGCCAACCATGAACTGGCTCGGTTCTTAGGCCGACTTCTCCACCTCTTGTTTGGACTAGTGGATCTGCAGGGTCTGATTTTTGGACCACTCCTCTTGCGTCGTTGCTGTGGAATCCGTATCCTCCACTTATATAAAACTCCGTTTTGAACCAAGGTCCTATAATAATACTTCCTTTAGGACTGTAGAGCCTTGCGTTTTTATCTGCTTTCTCTTTCGTTCCCCAATCATCTACGATAAATTTATAATAATCTCCTCTCAATCCAAATACGGTCCTAAATTTTTTAGACCATTGTATCTTATTTTCATAATATATACCTGAGCTGATCTGTATTATTCCATCTTCTCTTACGGTTTCTATCCTTGCTCTTTCTTCAGTATGGAAAAGACCGTTCTGAATATAATCCCTTCTTATCTGAAGTCCGACCGTATTCTCCATTCTGATTCCCCAGAAATCGCAGATATCCTTATAACTAGACTTGCTTCCTACGATTGTTCTTCGATCCGCTTGTTCATGTTGGTCTCCTCTTTCGTGGTCGTCCAAATAATATGTGAAGTTTGCGAATAATCGCAAATCATAATATATTCCGTAGAATTGCGTTTTTGCTTCGTATCTTTTTTCCAAACGATGAGCTTCGAAATTGACACTTGCTCTGTTTGACCATCCACCATCATTATGATCCACACTTTCGAATCTACTCAAACCGGAATCCGGATCCAACCAGGAATCTCCCGTTCTAAGAGCTCTTTTAGGAGCTTGTCCTGTAGAATGCCAGTTACCTTTATAACCCATAAGACTGATGCTGAATCCTTTCTGTTTATCTCCTACAGAATAACTTGTGACGCCATTTACTCTTCGGAAGTTATCTGAAATCACCCAAGGTCCGTCGTTATGAGAAATTTCGAATGCATATAGAAGATCACCTGGTCCTATTTTGTGAGACTTTGCAATAAGAGTTCTTGCATAACCTAAGGTTCCTCCTTCCACATTCGCGATACCTTTGGGCAAACTTTTAAAATAAGAAATATTGAATGCACCTGCGGAAGCAAAATCACCTTGGTCTGCATAGTAGACTCCTTTCTTATATTGCATTTGTTCCACAAGTTCCGGAATTAGAAAATTCAGATCTGTATAACCTTGTCCATGTGCATGGCTAACGTTATTAACAGGCATTCCATCCACATTAGAGGAAAGGTCGGTTCCATGGTCTAAGTTGAAACCTCTTAGGAAAAACTGATTTGCTTTTCCTCCACCGCTATGTTGGGTTACGATCACACCGGGGATCAACTCGGCGATCTCTCCCTGTCTCATAATGGGTCTTGTTTTAATTTGATCGGAACCTACCACACCTTCGCTTGCAGAAGAAGCGATCCCGATCAAGTTTGATCTTCTGTCTCTGATCACGATAGCGTCAGGTCTATATTCGGAGATTTTCTTTTTTAGTTCTAATTTTTCCGCTACTGTTCTTTCTTTTCCATTAGTCGGTTTTGTTTCCTCATCCTGAGAAAGGATAGGGAAGAATGCCGCAAAGACAAAGTAAGATAAGAATATGCATAGTCCGGCAATCCGAAAGATGTTTCGCCTCATGTTTTCGTCCGTTTTCTTTGGAAAACTTCCGAAACAAAGATAAACTAATTAATGTTAGTCTAATTCATGTCAAAATAAGAATATATAATTTTTATAATGTACAAAATTAGGAATTTACCCTGGTTTGCGGGAGCCCCGATTTTTAACTTCCGGGGCCCTTCGCGGATGCACGGACGTGCTTAGCGAGAATGCTAACATACCTAACCTCGAGGTTTTAGTCTGCAGGGAGATCTGGCTTGCGGAACGGAAACAAAAAGATAATATCTTTTTGATCTATTTCGATCACAGTTGCGGGTCAGCGTGGGATTTACACCCAACTTCATCCTGAAAGTTAAGACGATCTTTTGAATTGTCTCGATTTATTCAATTAAAAAAGTCTTTCGTCTTCGAAAAGGTCATTCTAATTTATTTTACTCATATAGAATTTCTTTCCGAAATCTCCAACGAAAGAAATAATTCCAATACTTCACAGTTTTCAAGTTTAGACTGGGGAAATTCCTTGGAAGAAAAACGATTATAAAATCTGGAAAGAACAAAGCCATGACTACAAATTGCAATATTCTCTTTTCCATTCATTTTCAATAAATTTAATATAGTTTCGATTATCCTACACTCTGCTTCCAATTTACTTTCTCCGCCTGGAAATCGAAATTGGTCGTGGATTTCTTCGGAACTTTTCCAGGCTGAATAAGATCCTTCCCCAAATTTGCTCGAAAGATCTGATTCTAAGATCCCTTGCGCTTCTCCTAAATGTATTTCTCTGAGTCCAGGGTGATATACGATTCCTGTTCTTAATTCGCGAGAAATCAGTTCAGAGGTTTCTTTGGCTCTTTTTAGATCGCTACTGAAAATAAGTTCTATTTTAGTGTTCTTTAATTTTTCTGCTAATATAGAGGCTTGCTCTCTGCCAAACTTCGAGAGAGAAGTATCGGTTTGCCCTTGTAACCTTCTTTCTTTATTCCATTCTGTTTCTCCGTGTCGTATTAGAGAAAGTTGATATTCTTCTTTTTTCATAGAATAAGCTTAAGCCTTGAAGATGCTCAGAACCCAACTGGCTAATTGTCCCAGGCTTAAAAACAAAATTGAGGATAAGATAGAGGTTAAGAATATGATTTTATTTGCGTCTAAGATTAAATTTAGATCTAATTTTCGATCCGGATCTCCTAATTTCGGTTTTTCGTTTGGAATCCCGGAGTAGTAGTTTATTCCGCCTAATTGTATTTTTAGTGCACCGGCTAAGGCTGCCTCGCATAGTCCTGAATTCGGACTAGGATGCTTCCTTCCGTCTCGAATCAGTATTTTAAAGGATCTTAATGGATGAAAGCCTAAAAGTGCAGAAGAAATGCATAATATAGGAGCAGTTAGCCTTGCCGGAATATAATTCGCTAAATCATCCATTCTGGCGGAAGCCCAGCCGAATTTTAGATATGTTTCATTCTTATAACCAAATAGAGAATCTAATGTATTAATGGATCGGTAGAGCATCGCAAAACTTGGACCTAGTAAGACCGCGAAAAAGAATGGGGCAGTGATCCCATCTACCAGGCTTTCTCCGACGCTTTCTAAATCCGCCCTGACTATTTCAGGTTCCTCTAAAGTTGCCGTGTCTCTTCCTACAATTCTGCCTACCATTCGTCTGGCTTTTTCCAGGTCGTTTTCATGAAGTGCGGAATGTACATCTTTACTATGATCTAGTAAATCCTTCAATGCTATGCTAGTATAGATAATAAATACGGACGCTAATTCTTCCAAAAATGGATGAAGATATCGTGAAAATTCTAAAATGGCCCAAGGAAATATAAAGGAAATAGAATATACTGATATTGCAGTGATAATCCCTGCGAATCTTTCCGACGAGATATACTTTCTTGTGAGCTTCTCCATATATCTCGCAAATTTTCCGATGAGTCGGACTGGATGAGGGAATCCTTGTGGGTCCCCGAGGCTCAGATCTATAAGTAAAGAAGCAGGAAGGATCCAAATCGAATTCACGTCAGTCCTAATATCCTATAAATTTCAGCCATATTAACCGAATTTCTGACTTCGTCCGCTAAACGATCTAAATTGGTTTCCAATTCATATTTTACTTGGATTTTACGCAAGGGGCTCATTCCTTTTCGGATCCGAATCTTATCTAAGAACCATCGCCTAAACTCGTCTTCGTCAAATACTCCATGCAAATAGGTTCCCCATACTCTTTCTGAAATTCCTTGGTGGCCTAAACTTTCGCCGGAGTTAGTTTGGAACAAAGATCTTGCAGAGATCTCTTTCGTATTTCCATGATGTATTTCGTAACCGGATACTTTTTTGCCAGATAGAAGATGGATGCCTTCTGTCTGCTTAAGTAATTTTTCTTTTTCTAATATTGTTTTTACTCCGATCAGATTTAAACCTTCCGCGGAGCCTAAATTACTTTCTATTTGGAATGGATCATGAACGGATTCTCCCAGCATCTGATATCCTCCGCAGATCCCTATAATTTCCGTTTTTCCTTCTTTATGGAAAGTTAAAATAGTTTCTGAGATTCCAGATTCTTTCAGGTAATTCAGATCCGTGATCACGTTTTTGCTTCCAGGAAGGATTAAAACGTCCGGATTTCCTATTTCTTCTTTTCTGTGAGCGATCCTAACTCTTACGTCCGGTTCTATTCTGAGGGAATCTAAATCGGTATGATTGGAGATCCTCGGAGTGTCTATAAGTACGATATCTATCCTGTTTCCCAATGGGGAGGTGTCACTAAGGCTTCCGGATTTGAATTCTAAAGAATCTTCTTCCGGTAATCTTAGATCATTCAAGAAAGGGACAATTCCAAACACATTCTTGCGAGTAGTTTCTTCTAAATATTTGATCCCCGGATCGAGTAGGCTTTTTATTCCTCTGAAACGGTTTATTAGAAAACCTGAAACAAGTTTTCTTTCCCATTCCGACATTGTTTCCATTGCACCTACGAAGGAGCCGAATACTCCTCCATGATCTATATTCCCGACTAACAATACTTTCGCCTTGGCATATTCTGCCATTCTCATGTTTACAATATCTTTGTCTTTTAAATTGACCTCAGAGACGCCGCCTGCTCCTTCCAAAACGATCATGTCGAATTCTTCTGAAAGTGAATCGTATGATTTTTTTACCTCATCGAAAGCGCTTAACTTGAATTTCATATAATCTCTGAAATCCATTGCCTCTATCGGTTTTCCATTTAAGATAACTTGAGAGTCTTTTTCACTTGAAGGTTTAAGAAGAATAGGGTTCATTCTATAGTCTGCTCTGATCTTGCATGCCTGAGCTTGCAATGCCTGTGCTCTTCCTATCTCTGCACCCTCGTAAGTCACAAAAGAATTTAACGCCATGTTTTGCGACTTGAAGGGTGCTACTTTGAAACCATCTTGGGTAAAGATCCTGCAGAATGCGGTCGTTAATATACTTTTTCCGACATTGGAAGCGGTTCCTTGGAGCATAAGCGCAGGTTTTGCTTTCTTTCCGGAAGAATTTTTGAGCTTTTTCTTGAATATGGAGCGAAACGCTTGTATGAAAATTTCGTTTTCTTCCTGGGTTCTGATCGCAATCCTTATATAATAATTTTCTAATCCTTTAAAATTTATGCAATTTCGGATCCCGATTTTAAATTCCTTTAGAAGAAGGTATTCTAATTCCGGAATATTGATCTTTGTGTCTAAAAATTCCAATAGAAGGAAATTTGAATTCGAATTGTGAACTCGGAAAATTTCAAGTTCTTCCAATTCATTCAGGAATATGTTCTTCCACTCTGCTATTTTCGCCTGGGTTTTAAGAAGGAAATTTTGATCCTCTCCGAATTTTTCTAAGATAGAAGAGCTTAGGCTATTTAAGGACCAGCTTGGGAGAAGTTCTGAAATTTTGGAAGCGGTCTCGGGATCCGTTAATAACAGTCCGATCCTAAGTCCTGGAAGTGCTAAAATTTTGGTCAAAGACCAAAGGACTGCTAAGTTTTCGGATCTATAATTTCGAAAGGAAACATCACTTTCGCAAAAATCTATAAAAGATTCATCTATTACGAAAAATGAATTTTTATATTCGGAGGAAATCTTTAGGATCTTCTCTCTATTTAGTAATCTTCCGGTGGGATTATTCGGATGTCCTAATAAAACTAAGATTTTTTTTTCAGGATCCCTTTTGAGAATGTGGATAAGTTCTTCGTAGTCTAACTCAAAGTTAGATTCTTTCTGGAGAAGAAGTTCTTGGATTTGTATCCCGGCTAATTCTATACTTTTTTTATAATCTATATAGGAAGGTTGTGCAATCACTGCAAGATCAAACTTTTTGATCTTTGGAAGAAAGTGAATGAGTTCAGAAGCACCATTTCCAAAAGTAATTTCTTCTTTTGGAATATTCCAATATTTTTCTATAGATTCCCTTGCCTTAGTGTAATTCGGATCGGGATAATGTATTAGATCGCTGATCCTAGAGTTTATCAATGGACGGATCCAGTCTGGAAAGCCCAGAGGATTTATATTGGAAGAAAAATCTAAAATTTCTGCGGGATCAACTCCTGCAATATTTGCCATCTGTAATAGATTTCCTCCGTGTGGACTTATACGGTCTGATTTCATAAACTGATATCCGAAGATGGTTTGATACGGATTGGGATACCGCTGACTAAAAAATAGACTTCGCTTGCAATGGAGGCAAACGTTTGATTACAGATCCCTAATAGGTCTCGGTACATTCTACCTTGTTTGTTTTCCGGCACGATACCCATTCCGACTTCATTAGTAACTAGAATTACGTTTTTGGCTTGGGAGTTTAGGATATGTTTTCCTAATTCAGAGCATGTATCTTTAACACTCTCTTGGGTAAGATTTTGATTTTTGTTATTTGAATCAAACATCAAATTATTGATCCAAAGACTTAGGCAATCTAATAACACTATAGATTCTGGCATCATAGAATCAAATACGGGAGAAAGTTGTAATTCTTCTTCTATTGTATGCCAAGCTGTTCTTTCCTTTTGATGTCTTTGTATTCTTTCATCCATTTCAGGATCTATACGAGGGCAGGTGGCTAAGAAAATTTTCTTTCCTGATACGGAATTTGCCTTCTCTAAGGCAAATCTGCTTTTTCCACTTCTGCATCCACCTGTAATTAGAGTTAGCCCGGCCATTCAGATCTCCTAACGGAAGTTATTTGAATGAGATCGGTCAAGACTGCTTGGTCGTTCTTGAATATATCTAAATAGATAAGTGTAGAAGGAAAAATTCTGAATTTTGTATAAAAGGAATGAGGAAGTCCTAAAAAAGAACAAAGTAAGTTGGAAAGGATCCCGCCATGACTGAGGACAAAAATGTAACGATCCGACGAGGAAAGGATATGTTCTTTGAACGATTCTGCTCTTTTTTGGAATTCATGTAGACTTTCTCCATTAGGGAATCTGAAAGAAGAGGAGAAGTTTGCGAACTTTTTTAAACCTTCTGAATTTATTTCGGCAAGTTCCGAAAAGGACCTTCCTTCCCAATCTCCGAAATCCAATTCCTGTAATTCTTCTTTAATTTCAGGATCTAATTTATTATGAAAACATAATTCATTGAATGTTTCTATGCATTGTTTTGCTGGACTTAAATATACTTTTCCTGTTATAAATTTCTCAAAAATCTTCTCTCTTATTCGTTCTACTTCTTGGATTCCTTCTTCGGAAAGAGAAACTTCTTTTCTTCCCAAATATTTTCCTGCATATTCAGGTGGAATGCTTGGATGTCTGAGTAAACATAATGATTTTTTCATATATTTGACGATCTCGGATAAGCGATATGTCTCGCATTCTTCCATTTAAGGATACCTTGGGTGACCGCTTCGTATGAAGTGGCTCCGATCAAGTGTCCGAATATAGTATGTTTCCCTACATAATCGATTCCATTCGTTCCATGGGGAGAAATGATCCCAATACAATCTGTTCCTGTGCCGGTTGCGAAATTGTTTTCGTTTTGTATTTGGATCTTTGATTCTAGAACTGCGAGGGTCCTTGCCTCGGCTGCTATTGAAATCGCTTCTATGCTTGCGGAGAAGGTAAGTGCTTCGGAAGTTTGAACAAGTA
Organism: Leptospira hartskeerlii; assembly: GCF_002811475.1. Classification (NCBI taxonomy): domain Bacteria; kingdom Pseudomonadati; phylum Spirochaetota; class Leptospiria; order Leptospirales; family Leptospiraceae; genus Leptospira; species Leptospira hartskeerlii. Next base: position 451,283 of record NZ_NPDL01000003.1, on the reverse strand, counting down.
TATTGATTGTTCCTATTTTTTTATTTTGTTTTGGTCGATTTCCTACTCTGACCGCGTTTCCTAAACCTACCGTAACGACGGATCTAACGTGTAAGCCATCCAGATTTTTTTCAGATACAGAGTAATCCAATAGAGAAGCGCTTGTCATAAAGCCTAAGGCTTCATCTTTTTCTCCTTTAGCAACTAATCGATTTCTGTAAAATTCCTCCGGAATAATTTCCGAGCCTAAATCTGCATTGGAAACTTTTAACCAGTAGACTTTGTTTGTCGTTAAATATCCTCCTCCTACGACCGCCCAGCTCAAAGAAGAATGAGGTCTTGAAAGTTGGAGTTCCAGCCAGGTTTCAGAAACTTCGATTTGATCCTGCTTGAAAAAGCTCAAACTTTAAATCTCCTGCAGGAAGCTAAAAAGTTTTTTGGAATTTCAGGATTGGAGGCCCAGTGTGCATGCACATAACTTGCTAAAACATTGGAAACCGTATAACCTTCTCTAGTCGTTTGTTCTGATTTCCGTTTTCTGATATGATAGGAAAATAATGACTCATCTTCATTTTCTAAAACAAGATCTGAATATCTGAATTGGTGTCCTCTAAAGCGGATGCCTGCTTCGCCTAAGATGGTTCTTTTCTCCGTATGAACTTCTACATAACCTAAACTTTTGAGTTTAGGGCTCATGATAGTTTTACCTGGGATAATGTCTACCATGGTAAAACTTTGTCCCTCAATGTTTTGGATCTCAGAAGAAAGATACATCAATCCTCCGCATTCCGCATAGATTGGCCTTTCTGAATTCGCAAAACTTCTGATATCTTCGATTAGATTTTTATTATGTGATAAAGTATTTGCGAATAACTCCGGATATCCCCCTCCAAAGTATAATCCATCTACTTCCGGAAGTTTTGTATCTTTTAGAGGTGAGAATAAAACCAATTCGGCTCCTTCTTCTCTTAATTTTTTGAAATTCTCTTCATAATAAAAATGAAATGCTTCGTCATAGGCAACTCCGACCTTGCAAGCTTTTGTTTTCGTTTGGACCTCTTTTGATCTTTCTGTGAAAAGTGGAGGTGCAGAGTTTGCAATCTCCATGATCTTATTTATATCTAACCATTCTTCGGCTAAGTTTTTCCAGAAAGAAAGTTTTTCTTCCGTTAGAATGTCTGGACCAGCAGAATGAAGTCCCAAATGTCTTTCAGGAAAGGAATGCTCATACGATTTAGGAAATGCTCCTAAAATCTGCAAAGGAATACTTGCAGTTTCTATAATGGATAGATGGCTTTTGCTTCCTATAAAATTTGCAACAAAACCCTGGATCGGAACCTCGGGATCATAATTTTTGATACCGGAAGCAATTGCTGAGAAAGTAGCTGCCATTCCCGATGCATCTATCAATATGATCGTTGGGACTTGTAGCCATTTTGAAATTTCAGCAGTGGAACCTGATTCTGAATTTGGAGAATGTCCGTCAAATAATCCCATAACTCCTTCAATGATGGAGATGTCAGATCCTTCACTTGCACTTATGAAGCTGGAAATTACGGATTCTCTTCCCATTAGCCAGCCATCCAGATTTTGGCAAGTCTTCCCTGTGACGAAAGAATGGTATCCCGGATCTAAATAATCTGGCCCACATTTGAACACGGAAACTTTTAGGCCTCGGGCTTGGAGTGCCTTGGTAAGTGCTATTGTAAATGTGGTTTTTCCGGTACCACTTCCAGTACCGGAGATCAGGATTCTCGGTATATTAATTTGTTCTATCATGATTCTTTAATAGTCTATCCCGAGCTGAGCAGGGATCCCGTTTTTATAAGGATGTTTTGGAGATTCTACATTAGTGACCAGATCCGCCAAATCCGTTATAAGGTTAGGGCAGTTTCTGCCAGTAAGTACGATATGCAGATCTTTCGGTTTTTTGGATAAGACCTCCAAGACTTCTTCCGGCGTAAGCCATCCGTAATGAAAGGCATAAGTGATCTCATCTAGTATTAGTATTTTATAATTTTCTGAAAATATCATATCGCAGGATTTTTTCCACGCTAATCTTGCCGCCTTCTTATCTTTGTCTATATCATCACTTTCCCAAGTAAAACCGAGTCCCATTACATGAAAGTCCAGTTCCGCAATGGTTTTTGCAAATTTTCTCTCTCCTGTTTCCCATTTTCCTTTAAGAAATTGAACAACTCCGCATTTCATTCCTCTTCCTAATGCTCTGAATAGAATTCCTAAAGCAGCAGTAGTTTTTCCTTTTCCAGGTCCTGTAAATACTAAGATGAGTCCTTTTTTGTCCGCAGTAGAATTCATGTTGTTTCCGAAACAATTTGTTTCTTGTTTGCTTTTCTAAATTTATGGGAGAAATCGGAAGCATAGAGTCTTGAATCCGCAAAATCGTGACAGTCCAATACTTTTCCTACGAATATGATCGCAGTTGCTGTGATCTTTTCTTCTTTCACCTTGGAAACTATGGTTTCCAAGGTCCCGGTAATTATCTTTTGTTCCGGCCAAGTAGCCTTCTGTACAATGGATACGGGACAATTCTTGCCGTAATGAGGGATGAGTTCTTCTGCAATTTTACGAATATGTAAAACGCTTAAAAAGAATACTAAGGTGGCTCCGGTGGAGGCAAAGGTTTCTAATTTTTCTTTTGCTGGCATAGGAGTTCTTCCTTCCGCCCGAGTGATGACTACGGACTGTGAAACTTCCGGAAGAGTAAGCTCCTTGCCTAACATCGCCGCCGCAGCGGTAAATGAAGAAACTCCGGGCACGATCTCATAGGGAATTCCTAACTCATCCATTTTTCTCATTTGTTCTGCGGTAGATCCGAATATAGATGGATCTCCTGTATGGACTCTCGCAACATCTTGGTCCTTCTTCTTAGCTTCTTCTAAAATCGAAATGATATCTTCCAAGGTCATTTTAGAAGAATCTAATACAGTTGCGGTAGGAGCTGCTCTTTCTATCACTCTTTGAGGGACCAACGATCCGGTATAAAGAACGATAGGACAGGTTTCCACGAGTCTTGCACCTTTGATAGTGATCAGATCCGGATCTCCTGGACCGGCCCCGATAATATAAACTTTCATAATGATACTCTCAATCGCATTTTAAGATATTCTCTCTGAAGGAGGTCCAGACTTGTTTGGGAGAATGTCCCAGCCATCTTGCATCAGTGTATTTCCTGTTTTCCAAAAGAGTCTTTTTACTATTATCTAAAACATAATTCCAAAGCCTTTCGCTTATGGATGAATTTCTATAAATGGAAAATAGATCATAGACTTCTTCCGGAGACCCTTCCGAAGAGAAAGTTATCAAAATATCGAATCGGTTCTGAGAAACGATTTCTTGGTCTTTAATTTTTAACTCTGTCCATTTTAGATCTTGTTCGATTGAGTTCCAGAAACCGAATGTTTCTAAGTTTACAGGTCGTTTTAATTTTCCAATCAGATAGTAATCTTCAGATTTTTTATAAAGAATAGCTCCACCTATGCGTCCTAAATATTGGATATTTTCTTCCGATCTTAATTCGGAGACTTTAGTTTCTTTTTTTTGCGGAGCAATATCTAAAAATTGTAATGCCTTTAACGCGATCTTCACAGACGAATCTTGCGTTTCGATATCTGCCTCTTTTTCCGGTTTGAAAACCGTGGTGCTTGTTTTTACGAATGCACCTTGTATTTTAGTGATATTTAAATTAGGAGACGGTGATTCTTTGGCGATCCTGCTTGCGAGATCGTTTTCTGTTCTCAGGGAAACCGCTCTGTTTTGCCCAGGTTTTAGAGAACCATCTTCTAAAGAATATTTGTTTCCATATCCTCTGGGTGTTACGAAAAATCCTTCATACACAAAAGATTGAGAAGATCCAATAATTACTGTGGTATTCATCCCGATCTCGAATTCCAAAAAATGATCCAGATCCGAAAATTGGATATTCTCCTGTCTACGATATGCGCTCTTGACCAATGCGACAGGTGTGGCGCCAGGCCTATATTTTTTTATGATACGAGCAGCTTCTACAATCTGTCTCTGTCTTCTGCCCGATGCTGGATTGTACAAATTGATCACAAAATCTCCTTTGGCAGCGGATTCGATCCTGTTCTCGATCACAGTCCAAGGAGTTAAAAGATCTGAGAGTGAGATCCTGGCAGAATCATGAACCATGGGAGCTCCTACAAGAGAACCGCAGGAGCTATCCGCACTGATCCCTGGGATCATTTTGATCTCCGGAGAATCTCCTTTCTTCCAACCTGTCTTTCTTAAAACTTCGAATACGAGACCTGCCATTCCATAAACACCAGCGTCTCCGGACGAGATCAATGTAACAGTCTGTCCAGATTTTGCGGATTCTACCGCTGTTTGGGCGCGGGTGATTTCCTCTGTCATACCAGTGCGAGTGACTTGCTTTCCGCTTAGGTGATGTTTTACTAAATTGATATAAGTTGTATATCCTATGATGGAGTCCGCTTCTTTAATGGCGGATAATGCAGCAGGAGTTATATGGGAATCGTTTCCTGGACCGATCCCAACAATATTCAATTTTCCTTTTGGAGTTTCGTTCATACTTTCTCCAAACTTCCCGAGGGGATTTCAGATCTGGTTGCAAATGGGATCCTTGCTACCGCGACTGTAAGATTTTTTCCACCTTCCGTTTCTTTGTATTTTTGTTTTGTGACGAGTAATCTATCGGATCCGGAAAGAAGAAGTGCGGATGCTTCGCTTACGGAACGAGTCCCCACATATTCAGAAGCAGCTTTAGAAACTTCCGAAATCCCTCCAACTTTGTCTAAGCTTTCGGCGGAGAAGGTTATAAATTTCCATCCGTATTTCTGGGAAATTCCCAAGAACGCAGGTTCTTCTTTTTTTGCATTAACGCTTGCGATCGCTTTGACACTTTCAAAGGATAAATTATATTCTTTTAATACTTTAAGGATTCCGTTCTCCACAACTTCAGTAGGGATCCCTTTATCGCAGCCCAAGCCTAATACGAGCGACTTAGGTCTGTATATCACTGAATTAGAATATATTTCCGGAGTTTTGGTCCTGATGTCCGTTCTATCACTTGCGATCAGGAGGATTTCATATTCTTTTGGATCTATATTTTCTATATTGGTGGAATATTCTACACCCTTCGGGAGGTCTTTTCCCAAAGGCCAAAAATTCGGCTCACCTGTTTCTTGCACAAATAATACTTTGGTTTCATTTACTACTGCAGCACAGGCTCTCGTTACATTCCTATCCGGATCTTCCAAACTCCAACACAGTTCTCTTCCTAAAATATCCACAGTCAAAGTTCCTGAAACATCGGAAGCAGTTGTGATGACAGGTATGTTCTCTAAGAGATCTGAAATTTTCTGAGTAAAAAAATTGCCTCTTCCTACGTGGCCGGATAAAACGCAGATCGTAAACTTTGCCTGATCATCTATACAAAGAACTGCTGGATCTGTCTTCTTACTCACCAAGAGGGGAGAGATCATTCTAACTACCGCCCCGACACTGATCACAAAAATATGGCAATCGTATTCCATGAAAGTTTGCCGAAGCGTAGGCTCCATCGGAAGACTTAAAAGTTTGGATTCCTTGGGAGCGTTGGAGATAAATTTAGGTGAAACAAATATATCTGCCTCTTTTAGAGAATAAAATAGATCTGTTCCGGTCTTCAGGCCGTGCTTTGTAATTACGTAGATTGCGTAAGATTTTCTACTCTGAATCATCCGAAATTCCTCTTAGGACCCCTTTTCGTCTTCTAATAGAAATGATTACCATAGAAAAATAATCACAGGTTTCGTTTTTGATAGACTCTATATCTTTTACGATCCTCTGGCGGTCGGTTGTCCCATAGGAAACATAAGTTGCATTTTCCAGAATATTCTGTTCTTTTAATATTTTAATTAGTTCCGGAACCACTTGTCCGACTTTAGTCAAAACGATCGTATCAAAATCTTGGATAAGTTTTTCCAAATCTTCTAATCCATATGTGGCAGGTAAAACGCAGAATCTTTCCCTTCCGTCTGCAAGCGGTGTGAGTAAGCTGGCAGGAATTGCAGTAATAGAAGAAACCGCTGGAACTATTTCGATCTCTATGCCTGGCCATCTCTCTGGAGCTTCTTCTAATAGATAACTCCAGGAACTATATACGGAAGGGTCTCCTTGCGTGATGAATGCAACGTCTAAACCTTTTTCTAATCTCAGACCTATTTCTTTGAACGCTTTATCCCAGGCTGGGATTAGAATATTTGGATCTTTGGTCATTGGAAAATGTAAGAATAATTTCTCTTGTGTTTCATTTTCCTGAACTACGGGAGAACATACTCTCCATGAGAAGGAGGGAAGTGACTCGCTGCTCTTCGGAATTGCGAGCACAGCGGTAGAATTTAAAATATGGACCGCCCTAAGAGTAATTAGGTCCGTTGCCCCAGGTCCAACCCCGACTCCGTATAATTTTCCGTATTTTGTTTTTACATTCATAAAATATATTAAGATTTCCTGATTTTGAATATATGGATCGGATTTAACGCCTCATATCTGAGATAATCCGCGAGTTTCTGGCCTCTGGAAATATTGATTAGGCTTACTTCCGGAATTAGATCCATGTCTCGAAAAGTTTTGTAAGCCTCAGAAACATTATCTAAGGTGATTGCATTTGCCACCAAACAACCGCCTGGACTTAATCTTTCGAAGGAAAGTTCTATGATCTCTTTCATATTTCCCTTGGAGCCTCCTACGAAAACGCAGTTGGGGGAGGGCAGGTCAATTAATACCTGGGGAGCCTTTCCGTGTATTAAGAAAACATTATCCGTTTTATGTGAGAGAATGTTCTGCTGACAAATTTCTATTCCTTCCGGATCTACTTCGATTGCGTATACTTTTCCTTCTCTCGCGATCCTGGCTGCTTCTATCGAAACTGCTCCTGAGCCTGCTCCAATATCCCAAACCACGGAATTCGGTCGGATTTCCAACGCAGAGAGAGAAAGAATTCTAACTTCCCTTTTAGTGATTAATCCCTTTTTAGGAAGACGTTTTGCATATTCATCTTCTCCTAAAAAAGGGAGAAGAGGAGAAGGTTTCCAATTCGGATCCTTTCTAATAAGGATAATTACATTTAGGTCTGAAATATTTGGAGTCTCTGCCAAAGTTTCCAATTCGAATTCGCGAACCTTCTCTTCTTTTCCTCCTAAATTTTCACAAACATACGCTTTCCAATCCGTTTCAGAATAATTTAATAAATACTTTGCGATCTTAGAGGGAGAGTTTGTCTCATCAGTCAGGCAGGCAATTTTAGAAATACTTTGTAATTTTGTAATGAACCCTTCAATCGGTCTGCCATGTAGAGAAACAAAGGAGGCATCGTCCCACTTGACTCTAATTTTAGAAAAAGCATTTTGGACAGAGCTTGGAGCCGGAATGAATTCCACATGATCCTTTCCTACTTTTTTTAAGATCAGATTTCCGATCCCAAAAAATAAAGGATCTCCCGAGGCAAGAACACATATCGTGTGCTCCGCAGAAAGTTCTGCGATTTTTTCTGCGGTCCGAACAACATCATTTTTGATAATGATCCTTTCCCCATCAAATTGAGGGAAGAAGTCCAGATGCCTTTCTCCTCCGGCAAGAACTCTTGCTCTTGCGACTGCACCCATTGCTTTACTGGAGAGGCCGACACAACCGTCGTCTCCGATCCCTATAACGGTAACCGCTTTCAAAATTTTTTCTCCGTGGAAAGAAGTAGAAGAGCATGTATGATAGAAACAGCGATCGTGCTCCCTCCTTTTCGTCCTCGAGTAAGGATATAAGGGATGGAATGTTCCGATTGAAATTTAATATCTAATAAAGCCTCTTTAGATTCCGCAGCGGACACAAATCCTACCGGAACTCCGATTACAAGAGAAGGGCGAACTCCTTCTTCTTGAACTAGCCTAACAATTTCTAAGAGTGCAGTCGGCGCATTTCCGATAGCGATCACACTTCCATTCAAAAGTCCTAAACTAGAAGCCTTACGCATAGACTCTATCGCTCTTGTAGAGTTATTTTCTTTTGCTCTTTGGATCACTTTAGGATCGCTGATGAAACTATAGGTTTTACAGCCATAAGCTCCTAATCGGTCGCTGTTCAAGCCGGCGATGATCATCTGAACATCACAAATAATCGGACAGCCATTTTTCAATGCTTCGATCCCGTCGCGGATCGCATTTTGATGGATCTTCGTTAGATCTCTGTATTCAAAATCAGCGGTTGCATGTATGATCCTTCTGACAACTTCCCAATCATCTGGCGGATGAGAATGCCGTCCTGCTTCTTCATCTATAATTGCAAAAGAATTATTTTCAATTTCCCTTCCCAAGGAGGTCATTTGTCGCATATCGTTCATTTATTCCGCTTCTCCTTTGATTCCCCATCCTTCCGGAGCTTCGAATTTTCCCAGAAGTGTTCCGTCGAAATCCACCATATAAGAGGAAACCCTTAATCCTAATCCGTGTTTCGAGCAATTTTCGGAAACGATCTCACAGATCCTAGTAGTGACATAAAAATGTCCGGATTCTTTACAAATATCTAATACATGTCTTGCTGTATTTGCTGCTTCTATGTTGGAGCAAACTGTCTCTGGGATGTCCAAAGATCTTGCAATGTTCGAGAGCATCTTTGTGTTTACGGAAGAACCTCCTCTATGGGTCATCATGACGCCATCAGCCATCTTAGAAAGTTTTCCGATCATACCGACTATTATAACGTGATGGATGTCTTCTTTAATTGCAGTCTTGATCCCTGTTCCTATGAAGTCGCCCACTTGGATGAATGCGATCTCGTTCATATTTGGAAGAAGGTCCATTGCAAACTTTTCAGACTTTCCACCAGTGGTTAAAATAATACACTGTTCACCATATTCTCTAGCGACCTGTATTGCCTGTATTACACTTGCCTTATATGCTGCAGTAGAATAAGGCTTTACGATCCCGGTCGTGCCTAAGATTGAGATCCCACCGATCAGTCCCAAGCGTTCATTCATTGTTTTTTTAGCCATCTCCTGGCCGCCTGGAACACTGATTGTAACTTCCGCGCCTGAAAATGAGGAACCGATCAGCTCTTCCAATATCATTTCCGTAATATTCTTTCTAGGAACCGGATTGATTGCAGGCTCTCCGATCTCTAAGCCAAGTCCTGCTTTTGTGACTACTGCTACTCCTTCTCCACCTTTTAATACGATCTTATTTTCCTGGTTGAGTTTTACTTTAGCAGTTAGCTCGGCTCCATGAGTACAATCAGGATCATCTCCAGCATCCTTGATGATGCTACAAACCGCACTATCCTCCGAGATCTCACAACGTTTTAATTCAAAGGTGACTTTTCTTTTGTTCGGAAGAGTAGTTTCAATTTCTTTAATGATCCGGCCTAAGATAAGAACTCGGACTGCTGCTTTAGCCGCGGCAGCGGAACAGGCTCCAGTAGTGAATCCTTCTCTTAGTTCTTTGGTTGCCATTTACGCTTTTCCGAGACTCACTATCGGAGAATGAGTATTGAAGAATGCTTCCATTCCGATCCTGGATTCTAAAGTTCCTAAACGAACTAATTCAGATCTTACTTCTCTTAAAATATTTCCGTCTCCACTTAAGAATGCGTTTTCCGGAACTGTACAATCTCCTAAAATCGATTTCAAAATTTCTAATACTGAAGAGACTCTTTCCGGATCTGAAATAGGAGGGATTTGGAAGATATTTGGAAAATTAGAAACGCCTGAGAGAATATTTTTTAATTCATTTTCACTCAGAAAATCTTCCTCTTTTGTTTTGAGCCAAACTGCAGTAGTACTTTCCAGTCTTCCTGAGAATTTTTTGGAAAGGAGAAGTCCCGCAAGAGAAGTTATCCCGGTATCCGTTGCCAAAATGAGAGAGAAACCGGGAGATGGCCATGTTGGATCTCCTACAAATTTTCCCCAAGGACCAGAATATTCTAATTCATCTCCTAATTTTAACGCAGGAAGAATACTCGACGCTTTTCCCGTTCCTAAACATTTCACACAGATCCGAAAAGATTCCGTTTCCGAATCGGAAGAAAGAATAGAATAAGCTCTTTTGATAGCCTTGCCATCACTATCGTCGCCAGAGTTTAGGATAACGTATTGCCCTCCTACAAAGTCGAATGCGTGACCATCCGATCTTTCAAAATGATATATATATGAAGAAGGACTTACGTTTTCCTTATGGATTAACTTGAGAAGTTTTTGGCTCAATGTTCCTCCTAGGAAGGGTAGATCTCATGCACAAAGTCGTGCATTTCTTCTAAGTCCATGTATAAAGTTTGGAATGCTTTGGCGGAGTTCTTTAGGTCCAATTCCACCTTTTTGGTAAGTATTAAAAGAGAAGTATAATATCCCGATTTAGGATCTCCAGAAGGAAGCTTAGAAATTGTTTGTTCTAATTCTACCAAACTTGCTTCGAAAAACCGGATTAGATCGCCGAAATTATTCGAATTCGTCAAAGACTGGATTGGACCGGGAGAAGAGAGAGCCTCAGTTCCTATTTCATTCTTTTCATGTTCGATAACCGATTCATCCTTGATTCCAAGAACATTCATCATACCTAATCTTAATGCCGCTATTTCATGACAAGCCATACTATATTCCTATTGCATAATATTATCAACTAAACGAGAAACGAGTCTATCTTGTAAAAGATGTTCCGAAACCAGATCTTCCGCATCTTCCACGCTAACTTTTTGATACCAAACTCCGTCTGGATAGACTACAACTACTGGACCTTCTCCGCATCTCCCCATACATGAAGAGCGTGAAATTTTAAAATCCGATTGTCTTCCTTGTACCTTTAAAATGGATCTAATTCGTGAGACTAAGGCAGAACTTCCTTTGCTTGCGCAGTCTATATTCTCACAAACAAATATATGTTTTTGTAAATTACGATGAGGGAATAGATGAGGAGCCGCCTGGTTATGAGTTTCCAAATGGCGGATACTCCAAAGGAGCGCCTTTAATCCTCCTACTTTTTTAGAAAGACCTGGAAGTTGTGTCCTGTATTCGCAGGTATCACAAGGAAGAGATAATTTTCCGGAGATACAATCTTGTATCCTTTCATCAATGACGGAGAATAGTTCAGGATCTGGGCCTAAATAGGAAGAAACTTCGGTTTTGATCCAAGGAAATTTTTCGGAGAAGTTTTGGACCAAGGAGGAAATTTTTTGGATCAATTTTCCTCCGAATAAAAAGTAGGGGACCACCAGAAGTCTCTCCGGTCTTAACTTGGAAGCCATCTCCAAGGTATCCGGCAGAAGTGGGCTTGTTATTCCAATGAATGAAGGAAGAACAAATGAGAAAAAATTTCCTTCTTGGAACAATCTAACTGTCTTATAAAAATCTCCATTTGCATCCGGATCGGAAGAACCTCTATTTACTATGATCACTCCTGTTTTAGAGGATTGTTCTACGTTTAGAGGTAGAAATTCTTCTGCACGCTTTCTAAGTAAGGACACCATCTTAGAATGAATACCTAAGCTGCTTGCAATTTTGAAGGAATGAGTTGGAAAATCGAACTTAATCCTATCTAAGACAATTGGGATATCATTTTTGACATGACCTGAAGTATACAAAAATAGGGGAAATATTATAATATTCGAATATTCTCCGCATAATTCCTTCAACGCGGTTTCCAAATCGGGTTTTGCAAGTTCCACATAAGCATGTGATATTTTCAGATCCGGACGAGTAAGTGAATAGGCCTCAACCAAGGAAACAAATTCCAAATTGGAATTTTCTTCCCTGCTTCCATGACCTAATACCAAAACCGCAATTTCAGGCTTCATTTGAACCCCAATACCTGCCTCGGTTTCCAAAATAAGAAAAATAAAGAAGATAATAGAAACCAGAAGAGTAGATTCGTAAGTAGGGTTACATATTCGAACTGTATCCTTAATTCTTTTGGAGCGGCAAAGTTTTCAGAAATTTTAGGCGCGCCAAGATAGAATGGAAGTCCTACGAAGAAAAGGAAAAGTATGATAGCGAAAACCCATTTTAATCTATTATGGATATTTAAATAAGATAGAATTAATCGAGATGCTAAAACGCCAACTGAACTAGAACCGACGCATATATACCACCAAGCTTGTCTTTCGGGATAATCGTATGCACTGGAAGCTCTACCTGGTAATTCAGGAGGTAGTCCTAAAAATGGGATCCCAAAGAAGATTAAAAATCCACCGATCGTAAATAGAATGCTTAGGATGATCGTTTTGGATTGGGAAGGGTTTTGTAAAAATCCGTTCGGAGGAAAGAAGGTCATCCAAAGAGAAACTAGAACTCCAAAAGAAATTCCTAATAGAACTGAGCCGATTACTGTTCCAAGATTTCTTTTTTGCAAAAGTTTATCACCTTCAATATCTTCAGAGGAAGAAGTTTTCACTTTTGCATGAGAATGGGCTTCTACATGCGCGGAATGTGCATGCGTATGACCTGAATTGGAATTTTCTGATGCAGATTTAGATTCAAACTTCTCCGCTTCTAAAATCAACGGAAGATTCCAAATGCAAACCAGGATCCCTAAAACAAAACCTGATACCAGACCGGAAAATAACCCAGCCCGCAATATATCAGAAAATCCTGATCTTAATGGCATGGAAAGCCTGTCGAATGTCTTATATCATGAAAAGTATCGTGCAAATACACCATCGGTTCCAAGCCTACTGCATAGATCGTAGAAAAAGCAAGAAACCCTACTAAAACCAGAACGGAAGTTCTAAGCCATAGTCTGGCTCCCGAAAAATCCTTCGAAACGGAAATCGAGCGCATAAAAATCCCTCCTAAGAGATCTTCGCCTAACAAGATATAAGCGATATTAAAGCACAAAAGAATGAGCCTAAGCATCGCATGAACAAAAATGTTGAGTTTAGTTACGTAAGCGTCTTACATCCGAGACTGATCACGTAGCTTCAGGATTTTTGTAAGGTCGTTTTCTGACTCGAGATCGTCCTACTCAGCACGTCTTCCCAGGCTTTTACGCCCAGTGACATCTTGTGCCTTTTGTCCCTCTTACAGCGGCGGGTACCGTGACGGAATTGCACCGTCTTCCCATAGATGAGGACATCTATGTTCCTACAAAAATAGACTGAGATTTCAGGATCTATTTAGGTGAGTGATTTTGTATAGTATTTTATTTTCGTCAGAGCAAAATTCTCTATACTGCATTTCTATCTTTTTGTTTTTTCTTGTATAGTCTGGATTGTGCTGCCTTTAATTCAGAATCAGTAAGCTTAATGCTGAATTCAGGAAAATGCCTAAATAGAAAATATTGGAGCCAAGAATCCCAGCCTGTATAGCCGATGAACTTTTTGTTCGGTATCCATTTTAAGATTGCCTTTGCTACTGAATCGATTGCATGCACTTTGTTTAATGCAGAACCCATCTCAATTTCCTTACTTAATTCAGGTTTGTCAGTATTTTCCTTTTCCAAACCGGGAGTGTCTGTTGTAGGAGGAAGAAATAATTTTACTTTTACTCCATGAAGCATCATCTCTTGGCGGAAACCTTGTGCAAAACCGACTATCGCAAACTTACTCGCAGAATAAGCTCCGTATCCGTAGATGGAAAAGAACGCGAGAGTAGAGGCTAAAAATACGATCTCTCCGCTTTTTTGTTTAGCAAAATGGTCATTAAAAGCGAGCGCGCTGTTCACATGACCGAAAAAGTTTACATCCATTAGATTTCTATAAACTTCGTCTTCCAGGTCGGAAGCTTCTCCCGCTTTTGCAAAGCCGCTGCTACAAATTAAGAGGTCTAATCCCCCTAAAGTTTGGATTGCCTTTTTGGCTTCTTTTTCGAGAGCCTTTTTGTCGGAAACATCCAAAACTGCGAAGCCAAATACTGCTGTTGGAGCTCCTACAGCCTTTAATTCCTGCACAGTTTTTTCTAAATTAGATTTTCCTCTGGCAGAAACGATTACACTTGCTCCCGCCTTCGCTAATTGGATTGCAATTCCTTTGCCTATACCTGCGGAACCGCCTGTTATAAATACTTTTTTGTCTTTGTATCTGGTGAATGACATATTAGAAAATTCTCTTCAATGCGGGCAAGGTTTCTCTTTTCAGGAAACTATTCAATCTAATTCGAAACTTTTTGGATAAAGAATTTGAGAACTTGTTCCAAAAAGAAAGGAGGGGCCGAAACTTCGACCCCTCCCAGGGAAAGGATTGCCTTATAGGGAGGCGGAGACCATGAGATAAAAGAACTTAGAAGTATCATCGAATGTGTATCTATTATCCGGATTAGAAGCGAATGGATTTGTTCTTTCGTTACCGATCGCTTCCTTCGCTTTTATGAGAGAAATCCCCATCCAGATAGAAACAGATTCGGTGTAATTATGGATCCAAGTGAAATCATATTGATAAAATAATCTTCTTCCTAATCTGGAATTATCATAAGAGAACTTATCGTTAGAATAATTTTCCGTGCTTGCTCCGGTATTTGGGACTCCCGAAACCTTATACCAAGCATCTTGCAGATTTGCTTTCTGAGTATCGTAAATCGCAAATACGAACATTCCGTATTCCGTTTTGAGATTCGCTCGAATAGAATAAGACTTTATGTTTTCAAATCCAGCCATTAGGGATTGGCCGTTCATAGTATTCCAATTCGGGAAAGAGCCTGCGATCTGAGGAAATAAACTCTGCCATGTCCCCACTTTAGAATCGGATCTATTCGGATCTCCGGATGCATATGTATAACCTAAACCTAAGCGGATCCAATCGTTGACTTTGATCCCGGTATCCAAAGAGAGAAGTCTTGTATCATACTGCACCTTCTCCGTATAAATGTTTTTACCGTTAGCCGCTTTTTGATCTAGGATATCCCAGTCCGCTTTGACTCTATCCCCTGTCATTCCTGATTGCCACGCAGATTCTATCGTCCAGTCCCAAACCTTTCCCGCCGGCAAAAGGTTATTATTGGTCCGATTGGTGAATCTAAAACCGGTGGTCAATAGATCGTCTCTTTGTTTTAGGCGATTATCGAAGTCGGTAGGATTTGAATTCGGGATCCATTTTTTGGAAACTTCGAACACGTATAGATCCAGATGAGCTTCTTCTCCTAACTTGATCGTATTATAAGCACCGAAAAAATATGCCTGGTCTATGGATCCCTTGGATCTTCCGTTGCTTGTGGTCAAGCCATAAGGTGCGTCATATTGATTGGACAGGATCGTTCCGAATACATGCGATCTAAACCATTGGGAATCATGCACGAATCTAACTCCGTCGAAAGCAAAACCAGTATGTAGCCAATTTAATGGACCAACAATTTTCAGATCTCCGAAGGCGAATACCTGTCTGCCCACGAAAACTGAAACAGGAAGTTTATCAGTTTTTTTGAATACTATATAAGCTTCTCTAATATCCGTATTATTTCTAATATTCGTATTGGTAGAAGTAGCCGGAGTCAAAGTGGTCCCGGCACCTGTGCTGAGCCCGTAAGTCCAATTACCGGCATTCTGAGGAGTTTGGCTTCCTCCCCAAAGCCTACTATCTTGCATAGTGACTTTGATCGCATAATAAGGAGAAGGATCGAATAAAAACCAGAGTTGAGTATTCTGTCCTACGAAAGAGCTGTAATCATCTGTCTTCTTATTGAAGTCCGGATTCTCTCTGGCTTCGAATCTGGGACGGACAGAAACTCCCAGTTTCAAATTATCCAACCAAAACAGGTCCGACTTTTGAGTGTCCTTCATTTGTTCCGGAGTGACCAAGAGAGTTCTGAGATGATCTACCGGAATATTTCCCTTCCAAGGAGAATTGTATTTAGGTTCTGGTTTCTTAATTTTCGGATCGGTACCTTCTGTTTTATTCGTATCGGAAGAAGAGGGCAGAGGGTTCTGATTCGTTTCCTTCGCGTTTTTACTCGGATCTTCTTCCGAATATAAAGGAATACTAATAACGATAGTTATTAAGAGAAATAGAAAATTAAACTTTAGTTTCGGGATCGTATACATTCAAGACCGCCCAGGGTAAAAAATATCTTTATAAGACTTTTAGCAATTATCGTGCCAACATGTGAAAAATATGCTAATGTTGAATATTTTGGCGGATTTAATCAATTTGCTGAAATTAGAATCGAGAGTGTTCTTTTTTATGCGTTTTATAAATGCGCGTATTGTATAATTAAGGTACGTTTTCTAGGAAAATTCTTTTTGTAGTATCTTCGACGCTTCAATATAAAGCAATGTGGACTTCTTTTGTTGCTATTTTCTAAAAAATTATACGATTGGCACAAAATTTGCTTTTTAAGATACGATGTCTATGTTCAGTTTTTTGCGGAAATTGAATCCGTAATGTTCTATCAATTCCAGTTCGAGTTCGTTATTGAAACGAATTATACTCTTGGCGGTTTCTTCTAGTGAAACCAATAGAGGACCTTTTCTTCCTTCTTGGATTTCTTTTTGAAGATTCCAGAAGTATTTACTATTTTGTAGGGACTTTTTCTTATCCGTTTGTTTACTTTCAGAAACTCTTTTGTGAATCGAAACTAATTCACTCGGAGTTTTTATATTTATATCTACTTTTTTTAATTCGTAAGAAAAGTCGGGATCACTCCCATTTTCGGAGGCCAGTTTTGTTTTTGAGATCACCGACGGGAGAAGTTTGGAAATGTCTTCGTAGATTGGAAAGGCTGCAAAGATCCAGTTTATAAGATTTAAGCAGGAAAGTTTTGCGGGAGATCTTTTGTATTCCGCCCAGACTTCCTCTAAAAAATCCGCTTGGGAATAGAAAAAAAATAAAATTTCATGCTCATTCTTCTCTTTCATTTTTGGGGTTTGAGCCTGGAGACATCCAGTATTTCTTTATATGCAGGATAAATGCCAGATCTAAAAAAGAAAGGCAATTCGTTTCCGATTACTTTGAATCCCGATTCCAGTGCACATTCTACACTTCTTGCTTGGAGAAAGCCAGTATATCCCAGTGAACAGGCTTTGTCGAAGATACTACATTGCAGAAATTCTATACAAACTGCCTTAGAACTGAGGATGAGAAAACTTTCTCCCTATGAAAACACGTTCTGGAAGCTTCTATTTAGCCCGTTTTTCAAATAATCAAGGATTTGGCGTGATAATTGCATGAATATCGATATGCAAAACCAGGAAACCTTTCAGACCACCTGTCCTTATTGCGGGGTGGGTTGTGGCCTGAAGGTAGAAAAATCTGGGCCACTGGAGATTTCTGTCAGTGGGGATCCGGATCATCCTACAAACAGAGGGATACTTTGTTCAAAGGGGATGAATTTGCATTATTCTGTCATGGACAGAACGGATCGGCTTTTATTCCCAATGATGAGGGAGGATCGTTTTTCTCCTCTGAAAAGAGCAAGTTGGGATAAGGCATTGGACCTGGCGGCGGAAAAATTCAAAGGTTTTATTCGCGAATTCGGTCCCGACTCAGTAGGCTTTTATGTTTCGGGACAACTTTTGACGGAAGAATATTATATTATAAATAAGTTAACTAAGGGATTTTTAGGAACAAATAATATAGATACAAACTCAAGACTTTGTATGAGTTCTGCAGTCACAGGATATAAAATGGCATTCGGAGAAGATGCAGTTCCAGTCGGTTACGAAGATCTGGATCTTGCGGATTGCTTTTTGGTTGCGGGTGCAAATCCGGCTTGGTGTCATCCGATCGTATTCAGAAGAATTGAAGCGAGAAAAAAAGAAAATCCGAATATCAAATTGATTGTAGTGGATCCTCGCAGGACCGAGTCCTGCGAACATGCGGATATTCATTTGCAAATAGATCCAGGCACTGATATTTATTTATTTCACGCAATTGCAAGAATTCTAATAGAGAAGGATTGGATCGATCCTAAGTTCATCCACGATCATACGGAAGGTTTTGAAGAATTAAAAACAAAAGTTTTTGAGATTTCTATTTCAAAGGCGTCGGAGATCTGCGGGATTTCGTCTGAACTCATTTATAAAACCGCCGAATATATTTCTAAATCGAAAGGTTTTATCAGTCTATGGGCCATGGGTTTGAATCAAAGTGTGGTTGGAGTAAATAAAAATTTAGCTCTGATCAATCTTTCTCTCCTAACGGGTAATATCGGTAAACCTGGGTCCGGTCCATTCTCCTTAACCGGACAATCCAACGCTATGGGGGGAAGAGAAGTTGGCGGGCTATGTAATCTTCTTCCTGCTCATAGAGATCTGGAAAATCCGGAACATAGAAAGGAAGTAGCAAAATTTTGGGGAGTGGACTCTATCTCTGAAACTCCGGGTTATAGTGCTACAGAAATTTTTGAAAAGCTTGCTTCCGGAAAAATGAAAGCAATTTGGATCATTTGCACAAATCCTGCAGTAAGTCTACCCGATGTGAGGGCCGCAGAGTCAGGCCTTCGTTTGGCAGAGTTCGTCGTTGTTCAGGATATTTCCGCGGACTCAAGTGTAATTCCTTTTGCGGATCTTGTTTTGCCTGCCGCTGGTTGGGCGGAGAAGAAAGGTACTATGACAAGTTCCGATAGGAGTATTTCAATTCTTCCTAAAATTTTGGAACCTCCCGGAGAGGCGAGAGCTGATTCTTGGATCATACAAGATTTTGCAAAACGAATGGGATTTGGTCCTTCTTTTCATTATTCGGATGAAGAAGAGATCTTTCTAGAACATTGCAGATTAACCGAAGGAACTAAGATAGATATATTAGGTTTAGATTATGAAGAAATTCGTAAACATAGGGTTATAAAATGGCCTTACCCTCAAAAAGGACATTTTGATAATGTAAGATTATTCGGTGATGGAAAATTTTATCGTAAGAATGAAAAGGCAAGGATTCATTCAGTAAGATCCGAAGACGATTCCGAAAAACCGGACGGGGATTTTCCTTTGGTGCTCACAACTGGTAGGATCAGGGACCAATGGCATACAATGACTCGGACAGGTAAGGTTAGAAAATTAAGAGAGCATAGGCCTGAACCTTTTTTAGAGATCCATCCGGACGACGCTTACAAATACGATGTCAAAGACGGAATGGTGGTGATTGTTTCGAGTAAAAGAGGATCCGTTCGTGCGAAAGCGCTTCTAACCGAATCGATCAAGAGAGGTGTAGTGTTTTTGCCAATGCATTGGGGGAGAAAGAACGGCACTGATATATTCAGATCCAATAATCTTACAAGTTCCGCTTCCGATCCATTTTCCAAACAACCTGGCTTTAAAATTTCTGCGGTCCGTATTACTCCCTATAAAAAACCTAAGGAAAAAATACTCATCGTTGGCGGTGGAACAGCGGCTTACGCATTCTTAAAACAATATCGTAGTCTTGCTCCTGGAGACGATATCACCGTAATGTGTAGGGAAGAAAATCCGTTTTATAACCGCGTGCTTCTTCCGGATTATATCGGAGGGGAGAGGGAATTTGACGATCTGATGCCTACCGATCCAGAAGAGGTCAAGTCCTGGAATTTGGATCTATTTCCGAATAAATCGGTTCAGATGATCTACACGGAAGGAAAAAAGGTCCGTGATACGGAAGGAACATTATATTCTTATAATAAATTAGTTCTTGCAATGGGTAGTTCTCCCGTCTGGCCTAATAAGGTTCCTCCCGAGATGCAGGGAGTATTTAGTTTAAGAAGTAAATCAGATGCGGATCGTATCAAAGGTTTTTTTGTCCCAAAATCCCACGCGTTGATCGTTGGCGGAGGACTATTAGGATTGGAACTTGCTGCTGCTTTAAAAGGTGTTGGTGTGCAAGTAACCGTCCTAGTTCGATCCGATCGTTTAATGTCTCAAAAATTGGACTCAGTCGGAGCAGATATCTTAAAAGAGGAAATTCTTGCTCGAGGAATAGAATTAATATTCGAATGCGAAATTTCTAAAATAGAAGGAACAGAAAGAGTCTCTAAAGTCCAACTTACGAACGGAAATTGTATAGAACCGGATGGGATCATTTTTGCGATCGGAACTAAACCAAATTTTGAGATCGCTGTAAAGGGCGGATTGGATTGTAGTAGCGGCGTAGTAGTGGACTCTTTTTTGAGATCGAGCGATCCGGATGTATACTGCATCGGTGAAATTGCAGAGCATAAAACTGGGACATACGGAAATATTTCCGCAGTGGATGACCAAGCAAAGATCGCGGCCCAACATTTATTCGGTTATGCGTTTAACGAATATGCCGGCTCCTTGCACGCACATATCTTAAAGATCCCTGGGTTAGAACTTGCAACGATCAGACTTCCGGATATTCCTATGGAAATCCCCAAGGATAAAAGAGAAGAATTCGAAGAGATTATATTCTTAGATCGTAAAAAACGTTTTTATAAAAAATGCATTATCCGAAACGACAGATTGGTCGCTGCGATACTCATCGGAGATAAATCTTCTTTTAGTCGAATGAAAGACTGGGTTTCCTCCGGGATAGAATTGGGAGATCGTAGGAAACATCTGCTGAATGATGGAGAGATGATGAAACCTCTCCAGGGAAAAGTGGTCTGTTCCTGCAATGGAGTAGGTGAGGGTAATATCAGAGAAGCCATCCAGGATGGAGAAAGGACCCTGGAGGCTATTGGAAGAAGGACCGGAGCCGGAACAGGATGCGGAAGTTGCCGTTTGGAAATAACCACTATCCTGAAGGGTATGTTAAAGGAAGCCTAAAAGATCTTAATCCAATTTATGTTTAGATGCTGCTAATAATGCTTCCGCTCTTACTTTGTTTCCATTTTTGTAATGTAATTTGCTTAGATGTTCCAGATTCTTGGAATGAGTCGGATCTCTCATGAGAAGTACTTCTCCGAAATCGATCGCTTTGTCGTAATTTCCAAGTCTTGCGAGTGCATAAGAAACCCAAAGATATACTGGGCTGTCGTCCGGATATTTTTCCAGATACTTCTGGCCTTCCGATCCCACGTAGATATAATCTTTCTCTTCTACAGCATTTCTAAGCGCTTTTCTGCGAGTTGCTTTTTCAGAGATGGCATCAGGCACTTGTTGGTTTTGGAATGGATCGTCCAGAATATCCGCGACAGAGGTCATCTCTTCCTTATAAGAAATCCTTACAAGGCTCAGGTCGTCTATGATATCCCCTCTAGAATGGATCAACGCTTCTATTTGCAGTAGTTCTGCCTTAGCTTCTTCTACATCTCTTAAGAATGCTCTTTCGTCTTCGTTGATGATCTGGTTTCCGTCTTCGTTGATCCCTAATTGAACGTCGTCTCTTCCGTCGGAACCTATTAGAATGACATCATTCGGTTTGAGCTGAAGTGTTTGTACTACGAAAACTTCTTCAGGATCTTCCACTCCTACTTTTCTTAACATTCCATTTTCGGATAAGAAATCTGCTCTTCCATCTCTATACATCACTACTTGAGGATGTTCTGCATTTACGAAATACATGAGACCTGATTCTTCATCTACGATCCCGACTACCATCGAGATCAACATCCTTCCATCAAAGGAAACGAATACACTTTTCAGTTCATGGTAACATCTTCTGAGCCAATGTTCCGGGAAAAGCTCCTGCATTTCCACGGTATTTTGGGTCCTTGTGACTATGGTCTTAAAAATGGTCCCCATGATAAGAGCTCCGCCGGCTCCCTGCATGGACTTGCCCATAGCGTCCCCATTAAAGAAAACTAATACAGGTCTTCCTTTTAATTTTAGGGAATAGACTGCGCACAAGTCTCCGCCTAATTCTCCTTGCCAATTTCGGAACTGAAATCTTTTCTTTTGCCTACAGAGTATTTCTGCTCTTACGATATCGCTATGTCCGTAGTTTCCGGCTAAGGGCTGCATGAGCTGAGAAGTGAGAAAATAATCCCCATCTTGTTGGTGTTTGAGTTCTTTGATCTCGGTTAGACTTTTTTGAAGATCATTCGTTCTTTGACGGACCTTTTCCTCGAGGCTTGCATTTAACTCTTCTACCTCGTTGTGGACTCGAACGAAACGATTTGCCAATATGAATGCGATCCCTAAGATAAATGCAAGGAATGTAAACGGCATGATTAGCGCAGAATTGATAAACCTGTTAGTCACTGCATAATCATGCACACCGCCGAGAGCAATCAGTGCTACTCCGCCTAAAAGTAACCTTGCGTCCGAATTCCCTTTCCAGGCTGATCTGCCTGTAATGAAGGAGATATAAGGAAGAACGAAAACTACCGTGAGTCCCGCTACGATAGTAAGTAATAAATCTCGAATATACTGATTTACGAATATATCCAGAAGTCCTACGATCCCATAGAGGGCTGATGAATATATTGCGAACTTTGGATGTTTTCCCTGGAAGAATCTTGCAATGAATAGAAGAAGGCTTCCGATGAACATCATCAATGAGAACTGATCGACTTTAGACTGCAATTGCCTGTGAGAACCGAAAAGTATCTCTGCAGTGGAATTATTGGTAAGGTGGAATATAGAAAAGAAGATTGCGAACAGTCCGAAATATAAATTGAATATATCGCTTGGTCTTCTGACGGCTAAAAGAAGATGATAAAGTCCGACGCTGATATAAACCGCGGCGAGTAAGAAGGCAACGCTCAATTCTAATCCGAATTTTTTAAAAATGGATTCTGAAAGTCCTAAGGAAATTGTGGGTCCACTCCAATGAAATGGTTTTCCAGGGATCGTGCAGATCTTTGCGTAGATAAAATTTTCTCCGCCTGGACGGAATGCTGCTGCTGGAAGTACCGATACAATTCTACCATCTTGTCCGGAAAGATAAGGTTCTCTTCTTCCTGTTTTTCCGATCAGACCTAATTTAGAAGTTTCGTTCAGATAAAATTCTGCGAAGTCGGAGCTATGGCCTGAATCGATTGCGATCGAGGTCTGCTGATTCATCCACGAGCGAATCTTCTCCGGTAGCGCGTGACGTATGGAAATACACCCGTCAAAGTTTTGGTAAACATCATTCGAACTAAAATCAAATGGGACCGTGATCTTAGTTCCTTTTTTGAAATCAGGATTTGCGTTATTATCGGAGATAAATTCCCATTCTCCGTTTAAGGAGAGAATCGAATCTTCCGCGATCCAAGAAGCTCTCTCACAATTGCCAAAGGAAAAAACTAGGCAGAATATAAGGAGTTTTTGTGAGACAAATCTGTGTAAATTAGATGGAATGATGAATTTCAGTTTAGTCATTACGAATTCTAGCAAAAAGTCTGCTGCAGGCTATAATACCCTGATTTATTGGCAAGAGCTAAATCCTAAGACGTAGTATGATTGTAATTTTCGACCCGGAACGGCCGGAAAATTATTGAAAATGGGAAATAACTTAACGCGTAAATCTTTCTGTGAGTAATTCGACTCTTTTGCGTAAAACTTTCGTTTTTGGAAGGTCAGCAGAAAGTCCTTCTAAGGCCAGGAAAAAGACTTTTGCAGTTTCTTTATCCCCTAATATCTGTTCCGTGAATTTAATGATTTGGCGTTCGTATTTTTGAGTGCTCTTAGGAGATAATTTAGAACAGGTTTCATAAAATTCAGAAGTCATTGGCTTTCCTTCTATTTTGGCCCAAGGTTCTATCAGTATCAATTCACAGATACGAAGCAACTTTTGTTTAGGAGAAATATTTTGATTCAAAACCTTCTCCGCTTCTTCGTAACTTCCTTCTAATGTGTAATCGAAAATCCCTTCGTAAAGGTCCTCTTTATTCTTAAATTTTAAATATAGGAGAGGGCGGGACAAATTCGCCTGCTTTGCAATATCATCCATGGAAGTTTTGGAATACCCGAATTGAAGAAAACAATATAAGGCAGCGTCCAAAATTTCCTTTTTTCTTTCCTCGTCTATGAGGGATACCTTCCGGGTCATAAGATTATTTGACAAATTTATAAAAAAATGTCAACTTTATCCGGATTCCCAGGTCTGAAAAATTGACAAGTTAGATTAAAATTGTCAAAATGTAAGAATGTTATTCGCCCGGATCTCCGGGAGATCTATTCTGAACGAGGAAATAATATAAAATGAAGAAGATACACAATTCTCGAAAATGGTTCTTCCCGGTCTTAGTATTAGTTTTGGGTGCGTCATTTTTTTATACCTGTCAGGCAATGGGTAAACAGGCGAAAGGAGAAAGACTGATCAGAATGCAGAACTCGCCCCAATGGAAAGACGGGCAATTCGTAAATCCTCAACCTCTGATCAACGATTTTTGGATGGCAGTAGGAAGTATGTTCCGACAAAGCGTGGATGTTAGTCCCAAAGATCCCGTTCCAGTCGTCTTTGTGGAAAAATCAAGATTTTCTAAATTACCTGAGTCCGGTTTAAGAGTGACTTGGTTTGGACATTCCTCTTCCTTAATAGAATTGGATGGAGTTCGGATCTTAACCGATCCTGTTTGGTCGGAAAGAACTTCACCTTCTTCTTGGTTAGGCCCAAAGAGATGGTATCCTCCCTTGATCTCTTTGAAAGATCTCCCGGAGATTGATGCGGTATTAATTTCTCATGATCATTACGATCATATGGATTTGGGGACTATCTCCAAATTGAAAGATAGAAACATATTATTTATAGTTCCACTCGGTTTAGGAGCGAACCTTTCTTACTGGGGAGTTCCTACTGAAAAGATAGTAGAGCTGGATTGGTGGGAAACTAAGAAGATCAAAGACCTTGAGATAGTAAGCACTCCTGCAAGACATGCCTCTGGTAGGTATCTTCTGGACAATGACAAAAAACTTTGGTCCAGTTATGCGTTGCTTGGACCAAAACATAGGGTTTATTTTTCGGGAGATACGGGTTTGTTTCCTAAAATGAAGGATATCGGAGAAAAATACGGTCCGTTCGATCTTACTATGATCGAAACAGGACAATACAATCAAGCTTGGCCTGACTGGCATATAGGACCGGAGCAAGCGGTGATCGCTCATACTCAACTCAAAGGAAAAGTGCTTCTTCCGATACATTGGGGATTATTCGCTCTTGCTTCTCACGCTTGGACGGAACCTGTAGAAAGAGTTTTAGAAAAATCTAAAGAACTTGGAGTTACAGTGATCACTCCGAAGCCGGGAGAAAGTTCAGAGCCAGGTTTACAAAAAGATTATATTGCTTGGTGGCCAAAACTCCCTTATAAATCTTCAAAAGAGGATCCTATTTTATCCAGCCAACTGGAAGAAAACACGGCAAGCATAGAGGTTGTGAAATGAAATTAAGAGTAATCATTACAGGTTCTACCGGAATGGTGGGAGAAGGAGTTCTGTTGGAATGTTTGGAAGATCCGAATGTGGAAAAGATACTTCTGCTGAACAGAAAGTCGTACGGGATAGATCATCCTAAAGTTGAGGAAGTTTTACATTCAGATTTTTCGGATATATCTTCGATCAAAGATAAATTGAAAGGGTATAACGCATGCTTTTTCTGTTCGGGAGTCTCTTCCATAGGCTTAAAGGAAGAAGAATTCTTTAGACTCACTCATACTATAACTTTGCATGTGGCAAGCACTCTGGCTTCTTTAAATCCTAATATGAGTTTTTCTTATATTTCAGGAGCAGGTACAGATAGCACTGAAAATGGAAAAACGATGTGGGCAAGAGTAAAAGGCAAGACGGAAAATGATCTATTAAAACTTCCTTTTGCAAAAGTATATAATTTCCGTCCCGGTTATATGCATCCGACGCCAGGAGCAAAAAATACTTTATCAGGTTATAAGTATATTGGCTGGAGTTTTCCGATTTTAAGAACGATTTTCCCGAAACGTGTTTCGACTTTGAAACAACTCGCAGTTGCCATGATCCGCGCAAGTGAAAATGGTTATAGTAAGAATACTATAGAAGTGGAAGACATTCTGGAATTGTCCAAATCCTAAAATTGGATCTGGTTCGGTTTCCTGGAATTTTTCCGGAAACCGAACATATTAATAACTTATTATCTAGATCTTTCTATCTTGAACTCTTTCCACCCTAGGTATAAATTTCCCAAACCGGACACTAAGAATCCGATACCGGTCCAGAATATGATCGTGAATATACCGATCAAAGGAAAGAACAATACGAATATCGCAAAAAGGAACGTGGAAATCCCTAAGACAAGAACATATCCCCAATGAGAGTTCCTGAGTCTGCGTATTTCTATAGAAAATGATATTAAGGAAACTGAGCGAAATATCAGTAAAAATCCAAATACGAAGGGAAGTGTGACTGCGGTGATCTCCGGATGGATGAATAATAGAGAACCGATCAGAATGTCTAAGATCCCTACGACTAAATTCCAGATAAATATCTCAGTATGTTTTCTATTGTATAAAGAAAAGATGATATGGCTTGCCCCGGTGGCGGCTAAAATAACGGAAAAAGCGAGGGCTAATACTAAAAAGCTTTGGCCTGGAAATAGAATGGTTACTATACCAGTCGTGATCCATAGAACTCCGACTAATATTTGGAGCCACCAATGTTTGGATTCTTGTGTCGTTATGTTTGTCATGAAATGTCTACTTAAGTGTATTCGATAAAAAATCGGCGAACTTGAAATGGATTCGCCGGTATTCAGCCCGTATAAGGGTGTTCTCAGTTTACTCCGATCTTTACGGTTTTTTTCGGAGCTTCTAATTCCTTTCTTGGAATTGTGAGCTTCAATACGCCATTCTCATATTTTGCGGAAATTTGATCCTTGATTGCGTTATCCGGAAGGTTGAATGTCCTGCTAAAAGACGAATAATTATATTCCCTTTTACTGTAGGATTTTTCCTCTATTTTGGATTCGGATTTTTTTTCCGCACTTACCGTGAGTTGATCGCCTTCTAAATCGATCTTAAAATCTCCTTTTTCCAATCCGGGAGCAGCAAAATCCATTTCATATCCTTCTTTGGTCTTCACCACGTTTACGGCGGGAATATGGTGTAAAGTGTTTCTATTCAATACATCGTTCCAGGATTGGAAGAAATGATCCAAATTGGAAAGATTCAAAAAATGATCCGTCGGTTTTGTAATACTATTCATCGGAATTCTCCTCATATAAAGTTTTAGATCAATTTATAAGTTGAGTCAACCATCGAAGGGGGAAACTGCCCCATCTAAAAGGAAAATGCAAACCTGCAGGGTATTCCGCATAATTTTGATTGCATAGGAACTGGCAAAAAGTAATCTAACGATGACTTACGAGTATATAGCGATTTATGGGAAATGAAAGGCGACTGAAAGACGTTTTGGACAATATGCCTATCCTCTTCTTTTCCTTGGATGAGAACCTTAGGCCTGTTTCCTGGAACCATGAATGCGAAAGAGTTTTGGGATATTCTTTTATAGAGATCCTCAGCGACAGTAATTTCTCCTTTGGAAATTTGATCCCTGGAAGAGGAGAAGGTGAATCTTCAGGATTCGATCCGGGACTTTTGAATTCGGATTTTAAGAATTGGGAATTAGATCTGATCTCCAAAGAAGGAAAATCCAAGTTAGTTTCTCTTTCTAATATTTCGTCGGAGTTTCCACTTTTTGGTTCCACGAGTTGGTTTGTGGGAGTGGATATCACTCGGACCAAGGAGATCGAAAGAGAATTAACGAGCTCCTTGAAAGAACTTTCCGATTTTCAAACAGCGCTTAATGCGGTTTCTATTGTTGCGATTACCGACAAGGCCGGAACGATCATCTATGTGAACCAGAACTTTTGCGATATCAGCGGTTATTCCAGAGACGAATTATTAGGCCACACTCACCGCGTAGTCAATTCCGGCTATCATCCAAAGGAATTTTTTACCGACTTATGGAGAACTATTTCCAAAGGAAAGATTTGGAAAGGGGAAATAAAGAACAAAGCAAAAGACGGAAGATACTATTGGGTAGATACTACAATCTCTCCCATTTTAGACGGTAACGGAAAACCCTACCAATACTTGGCGATCCGTAACGATATCACCGAAAGAAAAGAAACGGAAGACAAGGCTAGACATACCGAAAACAATCTGAAGATCCTTCAGGATAGGATGAGTCCGCACTTTCTTTTTAATACATTGAGTATCATCCATTCTTATTTGCAGACGAATCCTGGACTTGCGGATTCGGCAATACTAATGCTTGCGGACAATTATAGATTCTTAATGGATCAGGCAAATCAGCAGCTTGTTCCTTTCGATATAGAATGGGAGTTTATGGAGAATTATCTTCAGCTTTTGAAACTCAGATTTTCCGACTTCTTGGAGGTCGAATCCGAAAAGTCTGGAAGTTTCAGGCAATGTCTGATCCCACCTTTGACCCTTCAACCTTTGGTAGAAAATTCGTACATACACGGTTTAAGAAATAAAAAAGGGAAGGGAAAGATAAGCGTCAAAGCCTCCATACAAGATGGCAAGACGATGGTGACGATTCGGGATAATGGAACAGGATTAAAGGATTCCAATATTAAATCCCGAAGTATCGCAAACATCTCCGAACGTCTAAAATTTTATCTTTACGGTTCGGAAGTGAAGATCGAGAATCATCCAGAGGGGGGCGCGATCGTCACGATCAGCTTTACAGCCGCAAAAAATTAGAAATAATATGGCCGAATGGAAAACACTTATCGTTGAGGACGAAGCGCCTACCAGGGAATTACTTGTTAATTATTGTTTAGCCCGTCCCGAATTAAAATTAGTCAAAGTCGCGAAAGATGGGGAAGAAGCTCTGGAATATCTCCAGAATGAGGAATTTCATCTTGCGTTTTTGGATATCAATCTTCCTATCCTTTCCGGTTTGGATATTTTGGAAAGACTGGAAAATCCTCCTTATATCATTTTTATTACTGCGTTAAGAGACAAAGCGATCGAGGCATTCGAATTTGGAGTGATCGATTATCTTCTTAAACCTTTTTCCAAAGAAAGGTTTTTTAAAGCGGTGGATCGGGCCGTGGATATTTTGGGGAATGAAGCGGGAAAACCCGTTAAGAATGTTTTTAACGAGCATGGACTTTTTATTTTAGAAAAGGAAAATCATTTTCTGATCCCATATGGAGAGATTACTTATATTTCTTCTCGAGATAATTTCAGCGTAGTGCATACGGAAAAAAGACAATATGTGACTTACAAGTCCTTAAAAAGTCTGGAGCAAAAACTTCCGCCCGGCAAGTTTTTGAGAATATATAAACAATACATAATCAACTTGGAAAAGTTATCCCATTTACAAAGTGATAATATGGGAAATTATTCGGTTCATTTAAAAGACGATGATGAAACTCAACTCCCGGTTGGAAGAAAATATATCTCCAAGATCAAGGAACTTCTCTAATTTCTCCCTGTGGTTTTGCCGTTTAAGAACTGATTTCCCCGAATTTCCCGTAAGCTATTGACTTAAGATGGAAATTTAATTATCCTTCTCTCTTTGCGGCAACTAGGAAGAATTGCGCCAAAAGGAGAATATAAAGTGGGGAATCAGAACGAACGTCTCGTTAGCTTACAATTTTTAGGAGGAGTAGGAACTGTCACAGGTTCTAAATACCTTTTAAAAGCATTCGGTAAGACCATACTGATCGATTGTGGGCTTTTCCAAGGTGAGAAAAAGCTGAGACTTCTAAACTGGGATTCTGACCAATTTTTTCCGACTGAAATTGATCATATTCTACTTACGCATGGACATTTGGACCATTGCGGATATTTGCCTAGAGCCGTCAAAAAGGGATTTAGGGGCAAAATATTCGGTACAAAACCTACATTAGAAGTATCTAATATAGTTCTGAGAGACAGCGCAAAATTACAGGAAGAAGACGCTGAACTTGCAAATTCAGGCGGGTATTCCAAACATAAACCCGCTTTTCCTTTATACGATAGTGATGATGCAGAAAAGACAATCAAACTATTTCACGCGGTAGAAATAGGTGAATGGTTCGATCTAGAACCTAATATACGATTTCGTTTTAGATATAACGGGCATATTTTAGGAGCAAGTTTCATTGAATTGAAGATTGGGAATAAGACACTTATTTTTTCAGGAGATATCGGAAGAGACGAGGACCCACTTCTATTTCCTCCGGAAAAGCCGGAAGAAGGAGATATTGTTCTAATCGAATCCACTTATGGAAATCGGATACACAGAGGAAATCCGATCAAACGTTTGGCGCAACTGATCCATGAATTCTCCACTTCAAAAGGAACTATTATCATTCCATGTTTTGCGGTAGAGAGAATACAAGCGGTCATGTATCTGATCTGGAAATTGATGAAAGAGGGAGAGATCCCGAATATTCCTGTCTACATGGATTCTCCCATGGGTTCTAAAGTTTTAGATTTATTTAATATTTATGGAAGCGAATGGCATAAGCTTAAAGAAGACGAATTAGCCGAACTCAAAGAAGATATAATTTGTATTACTGAATCTTCCGAAACCAAAAAAATAGTGAGCAAAAGAGGTCCTAAAATTGTGATCGCCGGAAGTGGGATGGCCACCGGAGGTCGTGTTCTTTCCTATTTAGAACATTCTTTAGGGGATCCTAATTCTTTAGTATTATTCGTTGGTTACCAAGCAAAGGAGACAAGAGGTAACAAATTGCTCAGAGGAGACACTGAGATCAAGATCCGAGGTAAATACCACGAAGTTAGATGCGACGTTCAGAATATAGACGGCTTATCTGCTCACGCAGACCAAACTGAGCTCATCAATTGGTTATCCAAGATCAAAACCCCGCCTAAAGAAGTGTTTATTGTGCATGGAGAAGAGGACGCAAGTAGGCTTCTGGGGAATCGGATCCGCAATGTATATGGCTGGGAAACTAAGATCCCGGAAAGAGGAGAAGTTTTCGAATTCGAAGTATAATCCGTGATTTGGGGGCCTCGGATTTTCACCCTGGAAATCCGCAGGAAATCACCCCAATCGGTAGGATCTCCCACCGGCCCTTGACCTTTGCTTCTTTCTCGCGTATGGTAAGAACATCGAGATAGAAAAGGGACTTAAAACATGACCAGCGCAGTAAAAATCGAAACTGAGACACACCGAGTTTTACCAAGGGAAATTTTTCCAAAAGAAAACCTTCTCCACCATGAACTTAATTTTACCCGTAGGAAGATTTCCAAAAACGAGATCTTATTCTCTCAAGGGGAACAGGCCAACGGATTTTATATAGTCGAGACCGGTTCCATCCGATCTTATAGAACTTCCGGTTCCGGAGAAAAACAGCATACATTCAAAATTTATCATCCAGGGAACTGGGTAGGGATCAGAGACGCTGCCATCGGCGGGAATTTTTTGCACCATGCAGTCGCACTTGTTGAATCAACAGTACTCTTTGTGGAAGAAGAAGAACTTCGAAGACTATTAAACTCAGATTCCGAATTCCAAAACTCGGTGTTTAGACAAGTGACTATCGAGGCGGTGGAAGCGGAGAATAAGATCTATTCTCTGGGAACTCGTCAAGTTCACGCGAAACTTTCAGAATTTTTATTACAATTATCAGAATCCCAAGACTCGGAAGAAGATCTTCCATTCACTCGCGAGATCATGGCATCCATGATCGGAGTGACTACAGAGACCTTGGTGCGCGCCTTGGCTGATTTTAAAAGCAGAGGTTGGGTGGAGATAGATAAAAGAAAAATAGTGATCAAAAATGAAGAGGCTCTTCTTCGTTTATTGGATTAAACTTCCGAACATTTTCTAAATCTAAAATTAAAGTTTTATAAAATGGTTCGGTATGATATTCAAACCACTCTAGACTTTCAGGTAAATCGGGTCCAACTAAAAGGAGAACTTTTTATTCCTAGCCAGGCTGTATTTTTAGCAGTTCTGGTTTTGGATGAAAAGGACGACAAATTTACGGATCGATTTTCTAAGATGAGGAATTTCCTTAATGAAAGGGGAGTGGCCACTCTTTTTCTAAAAGGTCTATTGACCCAAGAAGAAAGAGAGATCCACGCCAATCGTTCCGATGTCAATCTTCTGTCGGATCGCCTTTCCGAGATCACTAAGCAGATCAGAAATATCGAAGGCGCAAGTTCATTGAAAATTTCTTATATCGGTTCTTCTTCAATTGCGAGTAGAATGTTCCGTGCTGCTGGAAACGCGGATACTCAGGTGGAAAGTCTCATACTAATAGGAAATGGTCTTCAAGAATACAGCGGTAAGTTTTTGAATACTTCCGTATTGAATATTTTAGGTGAACTCGATTTTACGGGTAGAATAGTGAATCGTTCCGTCCTTTCTAAAATTGAGACTTCTATCAAAAAAGTCTATTTTGTGCCGGGATCCCCCAGTCATTTTGAAGATAGTAGCAAGTGGTTTCTAGTTTCAGAAGCAATACAGAAATGGTATCTCTTCCCTGAGAAAAGATCCAGGGAATTCTCCGAATTTTAAGATTTAGTGATGGTGGTGATGAGCGCCGCCTTCTTCCATTTTTTCTCCGGATTCAGAATGGTTATGAATATGATTCATTCTGAATAACATTAAGGAAATAGAAAGAAGAATGATCGCAAACCCTGCGAGTTTGAGTTTATCTTTTCCGAATTTTGCCAAGATCATTCTGAATCCTAATCCGAATCCGAAAAGTAGGGGAAAAGTCCCTAAAAAGAAGAAAAACATACTAAGGGCGCCGAACAAGGGCGAACCTGTCGCGAATGCCATTACGAACGCGGGATATAAGATCCCACAAGGTAAAAATCCTGTTAGCATCCCGAACATAAATCCGATCGCTAAGCGAGAACTTGGGCTCTTATTCTCTCTGAATTTTAAAAGTTTGGATCCAACCTTCGAAAATACTTTGGAGAAAAATCTATTTTGAGTCCAATCCTTTTGGATGAGAATTGAAACTCCAAAGAGCAGTATAAATACGGCTCCGAGCCAGGCCGCAAACTCTTGAGCAGGAAGTAATAGAGAAAGGCTTTGGTTTGTTACTTTTCCTAAAAATCCAAAACCTAATCCGATAGAAGTGTAAGAGACCAATCTTCCCAGATTATACAAAATTTGTAATAGGACCGGACTTGTTTTTTTGTCGGCCGGAGAAATTGTAAGATTTAAACTCCCAGCTAAAGGTCCGCACATTCCCAAACAATGAAAAGAGCCTGTTAACCCGTTTAAAAAAGATCCGAATAATATCGCAGAAGTCAGTTCCATGATGAATTCCTAATTCGATTTTTCCTGTTTATCTTCTTCAAATAACATCCTGTATTTCGGGCCTTCGATGTCTTCGTATTGGCCCGACTTGAAATTGAGTAGGAATACGTAAAATGCTCCGAAGGAGATCACGAGTGCGATCGGAATAGTCAGATACAAAGCGTTCATGTAAATACCCTATGTTTTAAAGAAATGGAATTTAATACTACTGTCAAGGAGCTCAATGTCATAAAACCCGCACAGATCACAGGAAGCATTAATCCGCTTGCTGCCAATGGGATCATTATGGAATTATAAACTAATGAAAGACAGATATTTTGAAGAATGACTCTTCTTGTTTTTCTGGCGATCAATATCGATTTTGGAAGAGAGTCCAATTTATCTTTTACGAGAATAATATCGGATTTATCCAAGGAAAGATCCGAACCCATTCCCATAGAAATACCGAGATCCGCCTGCGCAATACATGCAGAATCGTTGATCCCGTCTCCTACCATGAGGACTACTTCTCCGGAAGACTGAGCCTCTAAGATCCTCTCTTTCTTTTGGATCGGAGTTAGATTTGCTTTAAAGTTTTGGATCCCGAGTTCTTTGGAGAGCGTTTCCACTTTGGATGTAATATCACCCGATAATATTTCCATGTTAGAAATGAATGGTTTTAATTCTTGGATTGAGTCCTTTGCTTCTGGTCTTGCTTTATCCCTAAATTCCCAGGCGACTAATGGAATACCGTTTTCGGAAAGATGCACCCATCCGTCGTTTTCGGGTTTATTTTCCCAGGCAAAATTTTTCTTTCCTATGCGATATACCTTGTCTTGGAATTTGGCCTCCATTCCTTCCCCTGGAATTTCTTTGTAGGAGTTCCAACCTGTGAGATTTTCTGTAAAATCATCGCCAGGAATATGCTCAGAGAACTGCGGTGTATCGCTTGCGAACGCCTCAATGATCGATTTTGCGATCGGATGGGAAGAATTGGATTCTAATCGAATTGCGATTTCTCTATACTTAGAACGATTTTCTTCCAATGCGAAATATTTCTCCGCATTTAGTTCCAGTTTGCCCGTAGTCAAGGTGCCGGTTTTATCGAAGAAGATCCGATTTGCTTTTGCTAAAATTTCTACAGACTCAGGATTTTTAACGAGTGCACCTTCTTTGGATTGAAGAAGGTGGCTGATCACAAGCGCTGCTGGAACGCTCAATCCTAACGCGCAAGGGCAGGCAACTATCAATACACTGATCGTATTTAAGATTGCATCTTCAGTGGAATGGAATTTAAACCAGTAGATAAATGTTCCGATCGCAACGAATAGAACAACCTTTATGAATATTGCGGCCAGTTTATCCGTGCTTCTTTGGATTTTCGGTTTTGTTAATAAAGAATCTTCTAATATTCTGCCGATCTGTGCGAGAGAACTTTCGTTTGCATTGCCTTTCGCTTGGAATTTTACATCGGTGGAAAGCGAAACGGAACCCGCTTTGATCTCCGCTCCCGAGGATTTTCTGATCGGCTTACTTTCTCCAGTCAAAACGGATTCGTCGAAAAATGCTGTCTCGGATTCTAAGATCCCGTCTACAGGCGCTTTACTTCCTAAAGACAATCTGACTATATCTCCTCTTTCAATAGAAGAAGCGGAATGTTTAGACCAAATCCCTTTTTTGGAAACTTCGTATTCTTCTGGAAGGAGAGAGAGTAATTCTCCTATTTTTGCTCCCGCCTTGTAACGGATCATCGCCTCGAAGTATTTTCCAAGTAAAATAAAGAAATAAATAGTGCAGACCGAGTCGAAGTAAACTTCTCCTTTTCCTGAAATGGTTACGTAGATACTATAGAAGTAGGCGAGACTTACACCTGCGAATAATAATGTATCCATCCCAAGGAGTTTTCTTTTCCAGGATTCGTAAGCTCCTTTCCAGAACGGATAGCCTGAGTAGAAATATACAGGAGTAGCAAATATCCAGGAAATATAATGGAATAGATTCTTAATATTGAATTCCATTCCTTCGAAGTATCCCGCATATAGGCTTGCGGAGAATAACATGATATTTCCCCAGCAGAAGCCGGCCACTATCATCCGAATGCTCAGTTCTTGGAAGGGCTTTTCAACTTTAGATTCCGCTTTTAGTGGAGAATAAAGTTTGGCTTTGTATCCCAAACTTTCGATTGTTTTGATAATTTTTCCGAGTGCGATCTTAGAAAGATCGAATCCTACTTTGAGTCTTCCGGTTCCGAAATTGATCCTCGCTTCTTGGATCCCTTCCGTTTTTGTAAGAACAGTTTCAATCAACCATACACAAGCGGAACAATGCAGGTTTGTAACCGTGATATATACGTTTGAATCCGGACCATTCTTCTTTTCTAAATATTCGGAATATACGGATTCATTGTCCAATTCTTCCGGAGAAAATTTTTGGACTTCTTTATCAATCGGTTCTAAGGACTGGGTCCCTCTGATCTGGTAGAATTGATCGAGTCCGCTTTCGAGTAATAGATGGGAAATCTCCGCACATCCATTACAGCAATATTCTCTCTCTAATCCTTTTTCCGTTCTACGTATGGAAACCCCGTCTATTTCAGTATTACAATGAAAACATAATGTTTTGTTTTCTAATACTTTCAATTGGTTACCTTAACCGATACGGTCTTCTCCAAGGTGCCTTCCGGAATTTTGGCTGAAATGGAAATTCTCCATTCTCCCGGAAATGGAATGGATAACATTCCTTTGTATTTCCCCGGAGAAGTTTCCTTTAAAGTGATAATCTCATTGAATTTTTCAGTAGCGGTTTTATCCAATTGGACTTGGATTTGAGCATCCTTGATCTTTTGTTGCCCATGTTGGAATTCCAACTCAAGTTCTTGTTTTCCGGAGTGGAGGGCGCTCGGATTTTGGATCCAATTAGCCTGGAATCCGTAACCGGCCTCTATCATTTTTCTTTGAGAGAGGATGGACTGTTCGTATTTGAGCCCTTTTTCGTAATAATTTGAATCGATAGTAGGAGTATGTCCGGCTAATGCAAGTTTCACAGTGAAGAATGTAGCTACGAACAACGCCAGAAACGCGATCTTGATCACCCAAAAAGCTCTTTTTAAACTAACGTCCATGGACTATCCTCTCATCATTTTGTATTTGCCATCCGGAGATAGATACCGGAAGTAGGAATGGAACTGTTTCAGATTTAGAATATTCAAAATCCTGAATGTCTATCACTTTCAGCTTGATATCATGACTTCTTCTTTTGGCGTCTTGGTCTGCTATTTTCAGTTCTATAAATAGCCTGTATCTTTCTTCCGAGTTGCCTTTTAGTTCTACTACGGCTTCTTCCGTTCCACCTACGAGTATTCTTCTTTCTCCCTGCAAATCCGAGTTTTCTATTTCGAATTTTAGAGTTCTATCTTTGGAAGTCAAATTTTGCATTTGTACTTCGTAGAAGTTCCGAACAACCCCGTTTTGTACCATCATAGGTTGTATATTTCTATCTGGAAGAACGGATAAATAGAGTGGAACTCGTTTGGATAATAAGATCCCGATGGAGGAAATTGTAAGTATTAAGAAAAATGCATAAATGATAGTTCTTGGACGGATCCAACGAATAACGGATCCTTTTTCGGAGATTTGGTTTTCCGACCAATATCCTATTAGGGTTTTCTTATTTTCCTTAGCCATTTGTTTTGTGCATGCATCGGAACATTTTCCGCAGGCGATACACCAAGGATTGGCTCCTTCTCTGATATCTATCCCAGTAGGACATACTACAAGGCACATATTACATGCGGTACAGTCGCCAATTTTAGTAGTGCCCTTTCTTCTTGGCTCTCCTCTTACATAATCGTAAGTAATATTGACTGAATGATTGTCCATCATCACTGTTTGGAAACGCGCGTAAGGACAGCCGTATTTACAAAATTGTTCTCGGATAAATGCGATATCCGCATACATCGCGAAAGTGAAAAATCCTAGAAATAGGGACCAAGTTGGAAAACCTGAATTAGGATTTTTGAAATAAGAGATCATTTGGTATGGATCCGCAAAATAAGAGATCCAGGCAAAAGACGCGGCAAAACTGACTAGGATCCAAGCGATATGTGTTAAAACAACTAAAGCCGGATTCGAATCTTTCTTTCCGTACTTGGTATCTTGGATCTTTCTTCCTATCCAATCGAAAATATCCGAATAGATTGTTTGAGGGCAGGCCCATCCACACCAAACTCTACCGATCAGGGTGGTGAAGAAGAAAAGACAAAGTCCCGCTGCGATCAGAAATAAATGAAGAAAGTATCCTTCTTGAGGAATAAAAATATGACCGAATAGAAAAAACTTTCTATCCGGTATATCCAATCGGATAACTTGAAATCCGTCCCAGCGAATCCAAGGCGTTATAAAAAAGAGAAGAACCAAGAATACCTGGACGTAATTTCTTGCGGTCCTTATCTTTCCCTGCATTGGTCTTGAAATGATCATTTTGCCCCTCCTTATGATCCTCTGAGACGGTTTAAACTTATTTGGAAGATTTTAGCTCCGGATTTTTCGAGGCCAACCATGCAAGCACTTGGTAAACTTTTTCGGAACCTAATGAGTTCTCATGTGCAGGCATTGGTCCTCTGCCTAGTTTAGCTCTTTCTACTGAAATTCCCTTCATAACGGTTTCATAAAGTTCTACATCCGTGTTTCCGTGTAGCCATTCTTTATCCATTAGATTTGGGCCGACTAAACCTTCTCCAGTCGGTCCGTGGCAAGCAACACAATACGTTTGGAATGTTTTTTGTCCCGCATTGATTGCGTCTTGATTTCCTCTAAACGGATTGGATCCGTCTTTTGATTCAACTGCAACGTTACGATTTGGAAATTCTTTCTCATATTCCTGTACTTGGGAAGCGTAATACTCGTTTGTTCCCCAATCGGAAAAAACGTGAAAGTATACCGCATAAAACCCGGCAAAAAGGATACATCCTAAGAATACCCATTTCCACCATTCAGGAAGAGGATTGTCGGACTGTCTGATCCCGTCGAATTCCTTGTTTGGATCGCTCATATTAATCCTCCTCCAACATTCTGAATTTAGGTTTTTCCATTCTTTCCTTTCTGGAACTTCTATATACGTATAGTATGATCGTAAATATTGAAATTACCAGGACAGGAAGCCTTAGTGATTTATAAATTTGTAATGTGTCGAGATCCATATTTTACCTCACTGTAAACTTTTGGACAATTCGGCGGTATCTCTTCCCAATTTAAGCAGATACGCGATAAGCGCGTCACCCGCCGTTTTGCCAGCCAACAAAGTGTTGGCGGAAGCGATATCTTCTTCAGTATAAGGAACTCCAACTTTTCGGAGTCCTCTCATATGGTCCGCGATCTTAGAAGCATCTATGATAGAAGATTCTTCGAATAACCAAGGATAAGCAGGCATAATGGATCCTTTCGCTGTATCTCTCGGATTGATCAAATGTGTCTTATGCCATTCTGCAGAAGGTTGGATCTGGGATTCATGAGCTAGATCCGGTCCTGTTCTTTTGGATCCCCATAAGAAAGGGTGGTCGTAAACATATTCTCCCGCTTTAGAATATCCATCTTTTCCGTAAGAATGTCCCGGGTCGAAACGATCTACTTCCCATTTGAATGGACGTATCATCTGAGTGTGACAGTTATTACATCCTTCCTTCTGATAAACGTCTCTTCCCGCTAATTCCAATGCGTTATACGGCTTTACGTTCTGGATAGGCTCCGCCGTTTTCGTAAGAAAGAATGGAGGGACCAGTTCGAATAATCCCCCAGCCAAGATCGCGATCGTGGTATAAAGAGTGAATTTGACTGCGTGTTTTTCCCACTGATCGGTAAAACCGGAGAACCAATCCAATAATTTGTCGAACCAATTCATACAACTTTCTCCTCTTTTGATCCGATCCTTAGATCGATTTCCTTGAACCCGGAGCCGGCGTTCAAGATAGTGCGGACAACATTATAGATCATGATAAGCAGTCCGATCAAATATAGACCACCTCCGATACCTCGGAATAATCTATAAGGTTTCAGAGTTTCAGTGATCTGCACCCAGTTCGGGAATTTTAGGGCGCCTGTTTCGTCTATCGCTCTCCACATTGAGCCTTCGCTGATACCTGATACCCACATGGATACGATATACAATAAGATCCCAAGCGTCGCTACCCAGAAGTGAGTGTTAGCAAGTTTCTCAGAGAATAGATTCGTATTCCATAATCTAGGTACTAAGTAATAGATGACCGCGAACGACATCATTCCCACCCAACCTAAGGTTCCGCCGTGAACGTGTCCAATGATCCAGTCAGTGTTATGACCTAAACCGCTGACAGCTCTAATGGAAAGAAGAGGACCTTCGAACGTGGACATACCGTAGAATGTTAGTCCTACTAAGAGCATCTTTAAAGTAGCGTCGGTTTTGATCTTTTGTTTCGCCTGAGTTAGGGTCAAAAATCCGTTCAACATACCACCCCAAGAAGGCATCCATAACATGATACTGAATACCATACCTGTGGTTTGTAACCAATCAGGAAGTGGAGAATAAAGTAGATGGTGAGGACCTGCCCAAATATACAGAAAGATCAAACTCCAGAAGTGAATGATGGAGAGTCTATGACTGTAGATTGGTTGTTTGATGTGTTTGGGAAGATAGTAATACATTAATCCCAAGAAAGGAGTAGTGAGAACGAAGGCTACCGCGTTGTGTCCGTACCACCATTGGATGTTTGCGTCATACACACCGGAGTAGACCGAATATGATTTGAACCAACTTACCGGAATGGAAAGGTTATTAACTATAAATAGGATCGGGATAGTGACCCAAGACGCGATATAGAACCAGATCGCGGAGTATAGTTGCTTTTCTTCACGCGTAAAGATCGTCGCAAAATAGTTGATTAGGAATATCACAAACCAGATCACGATCATTAGGTCCAAAGGCCATTCCAATTCAGCATATTCCTTGGATTGGCTTAAGCCTAAAGGTAAAGTGATGGCTGCTGCTGCTATCGTAAGGTTGTATAGAAATAAGTGTAAATACGAAAGCTTGTCGCTCCAAATCTTTACTCTACAAAGTCTTTGCACCGTATGATAAGCTGTCGCGAATATAATACTCAATGCGAAACCGAAAATTGCCGCATTCGTATGTAAAGGTCTCAGCCTGCCGAAAGTGAAGTAGGGTCCGAAATTTAATTCAGGATATACCATTTGGAAAGCGATCCATACTCCTACAAGCATGGAAGCCACACCCCAAACCAATCCCGATATCAAAAATCCTTTGACGATCGTATCGTTATATTTTTGTTCTGAAGAACTCATTCTTGATCTCTCCGGTATTTTCCGTGAAGGATAATTCCACATTTAGATGGGAATGTCGAAACGCAAGGAATCCGACTTCTTCTTCCTTCAAAACGGTCTTGATAATTGTCAACAGGATTGTTATGATATGAACTAGGCTGTCAATAAATTAGTGTTTAATGAAATTCTAATGTACGAAAGAATGTGCCTAAATTTTCGATTTTGAGAATTAAAATCCTTTGAATCTTTCGAAAGCTTCTCTTTCCAGGGATTCTCTGTGATTCGGGTGAGCGATTTGCGTAAGGAGTTTAGCTCTTTGTTTCAGATTTTTACCGTAAAGATCTGCAATACCGTATTCTGTGATTATATAATGAACATTTGCTCTGGTGGTGGTTACACTTGCTCCAGGTTGTAGGATCGGAGCTATCCTGGATTTTCCGTGAGAAGTAACGGAAGGAAGCGCAATGATCGGTTTTCCTCCTTCGGAAAGAGAAGCTCCTCGGATAAAATCCATTTGTCCTCCCACTCCTGAATATTGTCTGGTCCCGATTGAATCCGCACATACTTGGCCGGTCAGATCCACTTCGATCGCTGAATTGATCGCAGTTACTTTAGGATTTTTACGGATGTTTGAAGTATCGTTGATATAACCTATATCTAAAAATACAACTTCCGGATTATCATCCACGAAATCGTAAAGTTTTCTGGTTCCCATAACGAATCCCGTTACTATTTTTCCGGGATGGATCTTTTTGTTTTTACCCGTGATAATCCCTTTTTCGACCAAAGGAATTACACCGTCTGAAAACATTTCCGTATGAATTCCTAGATCTTTATGATTTTGTAAACAAGAGAGAACTGCATCAGGAATGGCTCCGATCCCCATTTGTAAAGTAGCCCCGTCTTCTACAAGACCCGCTATATATTCTCCTATCTTGGCCTCAACTGGGTCGGGTTGAGTATGTTTTGCTTCTAATAACGGAATATTACCTTCTACTAATTTATGGATTTTGTTTATATGAATGATCCCATCTCCGTGGGTCCTTGGCATAAAACGATTTACCTGAGCGATTACCATATTTGCTGAATCCACCGCTGCTTTGCAAATATCCACGGAAACACCCAAAGAACAGAAGCCGTGTTTGTCAGGAGGAGAAACACTGATCAGTGCCACATCCAAGGGGAGTATTTTTTTTCTGAATAGAG
The DNA here is from genome assembly GCF_002811475.1 of Leptospira hartskeerlii. NCBI lineage: Bacteria > Pseudomonadati > Spirochaetota > Leptospiria > Leptospirales > Leptospiraceae > Leptospira > Leptospira hartskeerlii. Next base: position 409,837 of record NZ_NPDL01000003.1, on the reverse strand, counting down.
AAGGGCATTCGCTTAAAAAAACAGGAAGATAATCCGCTCTTCCTTCTTTCACTGCTTCTCTCATGTTTGCGCCCACGAACAGAGCGTTTGTATGAAAGGAAGGTTCCATTCCATTTTGTGCATACGGAGCTTCTCCTTCCGTATGGATATGGACCATCTCAATATTTTGTAGTTCGGATGCCCTGGCGCTTAATGCTTCCACTAAAAGTTTAGGAGAAGCGAATACACTGTGAATGAAAACTCTCTGGTCGTTTTTGATCTCTGAAACCGCATCTTTCGGGGAAACAAAATGTAAATCCATATCGGAATAGTTTTCTTATTTTAACCTAGTAGAAGTCAAGGGACAAAATTTTAGAGAATGTATTGATATTTCCTAGTTTTTGCCCTGTAGAAAAATATCTCCAAAGATCTATACCTTTGAAGCTCGATTAGTGGACGATGGGAAGAAGGTCAGCTGGATCGAAGAAATCCCTAGAATAAGGGAGAATCTTACTTCTTCTATTTCTTTACTGACTACTCTGTAGAAACATTAAAAAGGTTTATAAATCCGGAATAGTCTGAAGAATCAGTGCAGATGGTTTCCGTTTTCTCTCAAAAAATCCAAGGAGTTTTGCTGATCTCGATCTTATTCTTCAGTTTGGGATGTGAGTCCGGATTTTTTTCAAAGAAAAAACCGAAAGTTGAAAATGGAATATTAGACCTAAGAAATCATTGGGACTTCGGAAAAGAAGAGCCCCTCAGTATAGAAGGTGATTGGGCATTTTATTGGTCCCAATTATTTTCGGAGATCAAAAATCCATTGAAGTCGGATTTGGATCCGACTCAAAAATCAAAAGAGCAAATCAAATTCGGAGATGTTCCGAATGTTTGGAACGAATACAAGGACCAAAAGTATCCCGGTTTCGGATATGCAACTTATAAGATACTTGTTCGTTTGGAAAAACCGGAAACGGAAATGGCAATCAAGATGTTGGAAGCTTCCACATCATATACACTTTATGTAAATGGAAAGAAAGTAATCTCAAGCGGGGTAGTTGGCAAAACTCCCGAGACAAGTGAGCCCTTATACAGACCCGGAGTGAGTGAAATATTCGACTTAGGAATAGAGAACGAAATTGCGATAGAGATCTCTAATTTTTCCCATTTTAAAGGAGGTCCATGGGCAAAGATCTTTATTGGAAAAAGAAAGGATCTGGTTTCCATACGCCAAAGTAATGTAAGATTGGATCTGTTCGTAGGCGGAGGACTTTTTGTTTTAGGTTTATACCACCTGAGCTTATTCGCATTCCTAAGAAGGGAAACTTCCACGCTTTATTATGGAATTCTAACGATCTGTTCTACCATTCGTATTTTGATCACTGGTGAAAGAATATTATATTCTATTTTGCCGAATTTCGATTTTGAATGGGGTTATAGATTAGAATTAATATCCAGCTTTTTGATCGCGATATTCTTTCCTTTATTTATTCGGACCTTATATCCGGATGAGATAAACAAAAAAGTTATTCGATTTTTAACTAGTATTGTTATCGGACTTTCTTTTGTCGTGTTATTCTTTCCCTTGGTCATCTATTCCAAAACAGTTTCTATTTTTGGAATTACAGTTTCCATTGCTTGCGTTTACCTCGTATACGTTTTTTGGAAAGCGATGCGAAATAAGAAGTTAGGAGCCGATGTAGGCTTATTCTTCTTTCTTCTGTTTTTTGCTGTAGTAACAAATGATATACTATATGCAAATATGATTATAAATACTGCATACTTCTCTTCTTATGGAGTGGCTTCCTTCTTCGTGGCCCAGGCGTTTATGGTCTCGCAAAGATTTACAAGCGCCTATAAACTTTCCGAAAAATTAGCTCATGATCTACAGGAATCCAACCAAAGATTGATTTCATTGGACAAATTGAAGGATGAGTTTTTAGCAAATACATCTCATGAATTGAGGACTCCATTACAAGGGATCATCGGTATTGCCGATTCTTTGAAAAGAGGAGTGGGCGGTCCGTTATCCCAATCGGTGGAAAGACAATTGGGAATGATAGTCACTAGCGGACAAAGACTGTCCAGTTTAGTGAACGATATTATAGATTTTTCTAAATTAAAACATAAGGACTTAACTCTAAATTTAAGATCCGTGGATCTATACCAAGCGGTGAATTTCACTCTGGAATTAAATAGGATCTCTATTGACGAGACTAAGATCAAATTAGTGAACGCGATCTTACCCGAGTTTCCGGATTTACTCGCGGATGAGAATAGATTACAACAGATCCTTCAAAACTTAGTGAGTAACGCGATTAAATTTACGGAAAAGGGAGAGATCGTAGTCAGCGCTCGGATCAAGGCACTTGGAATTGCAGAGATCAGTGTAAAAGATACCGGGATCGGGATCGATCCTACGGAACATCAGAAAGTATTCGAATTTTTTGAACAGGTGGATAGAGGGGATTCTAAAAATAGTTCCGGTGCAGGTCTCGGGCTTTCAATCAGCAGAGCATTGGTTGCGTTACATGGAGGGGAAATTGGAGTTGAATCCAGTCCAGGCTCGGGTTCTCGTTTTTATTTTACCATTCCGTTAGTATCCGGAAAAATCCCGAAATCCGACGGAAAAGAATTAAAAAATTATAAAGAAGGAAATCACCCGGGCGCTACTGTTACTCTTCAAAATGGATCTTCCGATTCGGAGAAGACTGCCAGGATCTTGGTGGTAGACGACGAGCCTGTGAACTTACAGGTAATACAAAACTATCTTTCCTTACGAAATATTTCCTCAGTCACTGCAAAAAGTGGAATGGAGGCCTTGGAAATATTACAAAAAGATAAGGCGTTCGACGTTGTTATCTTGGATGTAATGATGCCTAAAATGTCCGGCTTAGACACTGCCAGGGAGATCCGTAAGACGCTTAGTACATTAGAACTTCCCATCCTGATGTTGACCGCAAAAAATCAGGACAAGGATCTGATGGCAGCATTGAATAATGGTGCGAACGATTATCTACTCAAACCTTTCGATTTTGAGGAATTGATCTTACGGATTAATAATTTACTCGCTTTGGCGGACGGCCACAAGAGTCGCCTAAACCAAGAGAATGAAAAAAGGGAAGCTGTGAATCATGTAAGGCAAAGGATCAATATAGACTTACATGATCACTTAGGCGGAAAGCTCACAGATCTAAAGTTTTTATCCGAAGAATTAATGTCCCAAAACCAAGAAGACAGACCGATTTTCAAAAAGATCAACGAGGCAGTGAATCAATCCATCCATATCCTGAGAGAACAGATGTTGAAAATAGAAGATCTTGGTTTACTGTCCGAAAATTTTATCACAGGTATCAATTTAGTCTTACTCAGAAGATATTCCGATGTGGAAAGGGACTTAGAATTCGAATGCCAAGATGAACTACTTCAATTTTTTGAAGAAGAAAAGAAAGAAACTTCTATCATTGAACTTTATAGTATTGTAAACGAGATCACGAATAACGATCTAAAATACGGGCAAGGTGTAGCCAAATGGAATTTCTATTTGGAAAATGGGAACCTGATCACGGAAATGAATGTGGAATCTTCTTATCATCTGAAAAAACATAAAACGGGAAGGGGTACGGAAAATCTGATCTATAGGATTTCCGGTCTGGGTGGAAAAGTGGAAATGTCTTTAGTCGAAAACATATATAAAATAAAAATAAATATCCCAATCGGAAATTTTTCCGTAAAATAATAAAGGTGTGAATACTAACATGAAGAATTCGGAAATCAAAGTAGGAATCGTAGAGAACGACGAAAGTTTTAAGGACCAGATCCTAAAGACCCTCGAATCTATTCCGGAGATAGGCGGAGTATTCCATTGGGAATCTGCGGAATCCTTTTGGGAAGATGAGAAGGGGAGATCCTTAGATATTATTTTTCTAGATATCATGTTGGCTGAAATGAACGGGGTAGAACTTGCCGGAAAAATTTCTGCAAGAGACCCTGATATCTCCAAAATTATGCTCTCTAATATGAATTCGGACGAACTAATTTATGAATCCTTAAAGAACGGTGCGATCGGTTATATCTTAAAATCGGAATTAAAGGATATTGCTGATGTAGTGGATACCGTCTTAAAGGGAGGAGCAATCATCACTCCTACTATCGCTTTCCGGGTGTTAAACAGTTTTAAACAAAAAGATTATTCAGGAGAATTTAAACTCACTCCAAAAGAGAAACAGATCCTGGACGAAATGGTAAAAGGAAAAACGATCGGAAGAGTAGCTGAATTCCTAAAAGTCAGCAAGTATACGGTCCAGCATCACGTGAAGAATATATACAAAAAACTAAATGTACATAACAGAGCCGAATTGGTTAGAAAGGCGAGTGATATAGGATTATTACCGTAAGCAGACAATAAGCCACGCGGACTTTTTAGATCCCGAGATTAGTCAGCTCGTCTAAAAATGTTACTGCGAAACTTCCTGTGCCTGAGGACTTTTCCGCGGCTCTCGAACCTGCAATTGCAAAAACAGCGGATGCAGATACTGCAGCACGTAATGGATCTTTTTGAACGCCTAAGAAGGACGCAATCAAAGCTCCTAAAGAACATCCTACACCTGTAACTTTGGTCATAAAAATATGACCGCCTGGAACGGCGATAGTCTCTTTACCGTCGGTGATATAATCTACTTCTCCGCTAACTGCAACTACAGCCTCACTTCTTGTCGCAAGCTCCTGAGCAAGAGGTAACGCGTCGAAAGAAGAAGCAGTCGAATCCACACCTTTTCCTCCGCCTACTGCACCTGCAAGTGCCAATATTTCGGAAGCGTTTCCTCGAATGATAGTAGGCTTATATTGTAAAAGTTCTTTTGCGACTTCGGTTCTAAATTTAAGAGCACCTACTGCGACTGGATCTAAAACCCAAGGAGTCCTCGCTTTTTGGGCCGCGATTGCTGCTGACTTCATTGATTTGGCATCAAAGCTAGTGATGGTCCCAACGTTAATCAGCATTCCACTCGCGATCGCAGCAAATTCGGAAACTTCTTCTTCCGCAATAACCATAGCAGGAGAGGCTCCGGCTGCCAGAAGCACATTTGCGGTCCAGTTTGTGACTACGATATTTGTGAGCACATGAGTTAGAGGTGCATGTTTACGAACTTCCGCAAGATCGGAAACGATCTCAGGAGAAGGCCAAGTCTTTTGGGGAATATCTGAGGCTGACATACTTACAATGTATAATAGTCAGGATTCACTAAAAAAGTCGATCTATTACTCAAGAGACTCATGACCTTAGGTCGGCTTCTTAACACTTATCTTAATATTTTTTGCAAATTTTTTTGAATTTGTAAGACATAGTGTAGGGATTTTTTATAAGTTCCGTCTACATTACTAATCACTCTTATCTAGTTTCATTAGGGAGGAATAATGAAGGGAAGGATTGCCGGCATCAATGAGAAGTCGAACAAAATGATCATACTTACCGAACACGGGTATACTTTCGGGATCGGTAATGTTGAATACATGCAATTAGATCATGTAATCACCGGCGAACTGAGAAGTAGCGGGACTGAGATCCTAACTAATATTACTTCCGGAGACGACTTCGTATTAGATATAGAGGCTTACGATTGCTCCAAAGAGATCGCACTGACTCTATTGAACGCGGAATGATTTTTTAGATCTCTTTTATTTTTCAGAATGCCCCAGAAAAGAACAACACTACGGGATCCCATCCTAGGGCTGCCTGACAGGTTCCAGTTATTGCTAAGAATTTAGTTTTCGTGACTAAATCTTGGCAAGATGCAGCCTCTATAAGTATCTTGCATTGTCTTACAAGATTTCGTTTGGGAAAATCATAGTCTGTGGATCCTGCGCATTCTTGACCTATAATATCACCTAACGGAAAACAACCCGAATATTTTTCCCCAGCCAGAATCGTTAAGCCAGTAAACGGAATAAGAAAGCTATCTATATTCGGACAATTTATCTTTTGATATAATGACGCTTTGATTTCTTGTCTAGCTTCGTTTTGGGTCATTCGAGCGTCATTATCGATTTCCGCTTTAAGCTCATTCGGGATTTCGCCTATAGAGCAAGACAAGATGTTTATCAGAAAAAGCGGAATAATAAATCGGTATGTAAGGATATTTTCAAAACGAACATTACGTTCCATATTCTATACCTCAATTGGGGTAGCAGATATCGTTACTTTTTGGATTTAATAAAAACCATAAAAGTGCTGTTAGTTCCTGTAGAACTAAGAACTGAATAAAGAATAGTCAAGATTTTTTGAAAGGCTTTCTTGAACCCTTAGTGTGTATAAAATCCGAAGCCGGGAGTTCCCGACTTCGGAGAAAAAATTATCTTCCGTATTTCGCGGTCAATTTTCCTTCCGCAAGTTTTAGTGAGTTAATATAAAATCCGACTAACGCACCAGAAGCTTCTCCATCCAAATCGATCTTATCCTTTAAAGCAAATACCTTGAAGATATAACGATGAGGTTTATCTCCTTTAGGAGGGCAAGGACCGCCGTATCCAGGCTTACCGAAATCAGTTCTACCTTGGACAGCACCTGCAGGAAGAGGTCCCTTATCATTTCCAGCCTTAGCAGGAAGACTTGTGACAGTTGCTGGAATATTAATTACAGTCCAATGCCACCAGCCGCTTCCGGTGGGAGCATCCGGATCGTATGCTGTTACGGCAAAAAATTTAGTTTCTTTAGGAACGCCTGACCATTGTAAGTCGGGAGAGTTATTTTCTCCGGAACATCCAAATCCTGAAAACACATGAGTATTGGTGATTGTTCCGCCTTCTTTAAGCGCGGAGCTGGTGACCTTTAGGTCCCCGGCAAACGCAGATCCAGCAAAGAATAAAACACAAAGTAACATACCGTTTTGAAACGATAGAAATCTCTTCATAAAACCTCCGAGTTCTTAGTGATGCAGAATAACACCGGAAGTCTAACTATGCATTCGAAATTTATTAAAAAAGTGGTCTTATGTTCGGACCCGATCAAGGATTGTGCCGTTCCGATCACGATTGGCTTCTCTTCGTAGCATTGTGGGAGAATGTCCGAATCTATCTCGGAATCGGACCGCAAATCTGGAAGCGGAATCATATCCTGCTTCTCTTGCGATCTCTCCAATGGTTCTATCCGTTGACTGTAATAGAGCAAGAGCCAATGACATTCTAACATCGATCAGTATTTCTGAAAAAGAAGAAAGTTCGGATGAAAGTCTTCTTCTTAAAGTAGCCTCACTCATTTCAAGAAGATTCGCAATTTCCACGGCGGACCAGTCTCTTGCTGGATTTGCAATCAAGAAAGATCTGACCTTCATCGAAATATTTTCGGGAGAAGATACTTTGAACTTTCTTCCATATTCTCCGAGCCAGATCAATATCTCTGTCGCCCTATGGATCGCTACTTGATCGGAGATTAATTTGTCAGTGGTGATAGATTCGGCTGCGAGACGGAACGCATCCGAAAATCCGGAAGTTATATTAGGGAAAATGAATGCTGGGTCTATATCTTTCAGATCAGGAATGTTCGGCTTGTAATTTCGGATCACGTTTGGATGGAATGCGATCCAGGCCGCCTCGAATTCTCCATGATCCGGTCTATTGATCACATCGAATGCTTGGTTTCCTGCAATCGCGACAGCTTCTCCTGATTTGATATCCAATTCCAGACCATTCTGTTTTAGGCTTTTGATCCCTTTTTTGACGAATACCAAAGTGGGTAGATCGGTCGCTACTCTGGAAAGGTACAATTCCCTTTTTTGGATCACTGTGGCCGAGAGTCCGACCCCTTCTCTCGATATAATGAAACGTTTCATAAGCTATAGTTTCCAAGTTTGTTGTTAGACTGTCTCTTACGAAATAACCGAGGTGGATTTTGTTTTATTTGTCTATTCTAACCCAAAAATTGGATTTTAAGTCAATAAAGCATATTGAATTTCTGCTTGGCTGAAGCGCCTGGATCAGGCTGAATTTTACTCTTCACTTTCTTGTATTTTAAGATACTCTATAAGTAAATAGAATCTCTTCGTAGATAATTTCTTTCATCATTTGCAAAAAGAATAAAAAAGTAGTTCCCAATTTTATTACTTATCGAATACCAACAGGAACGAATGTTTTGATCTATATTCATATATTTAATTTGTTTAATATACTTATAACAAGTTAAAATATATTAAACAGGACCATTTCGACATCTGAATCCTCTTATCCGTTTTTAAACGATAGATAAATGTAAAGGATCGAACATTCAGCTAATCAGGAGTTTTTAATATGGCTGAAAATAGCATTCCGCAACATTCTTTGGGAGATAACGCAGCTCGCAAACTTGCAAATACAACTAAAACACAAGCACAGTATGATTTAATCACTCCTCGTTGGTTAGTTCGTTTATTGGATTGGAAACCTTTAGAATCCGGAACCTTGAGAGTGAATAGAGTGAAAGACAATAGCTCCGTCGAAGTTCTTTGCGGACAGAAAGATGAACAACCGCTTCCGGAAACTTTCGTAGACTATGAGGAAAAACCTAGAGAATATACATTGAGTGCGATATCCACAGTATTGGATGTTCATACTAGAGTTTCTGACTTATTTAGCAATCCTCACGATCAGATCCAAGAACAACTTAGACTTACTATCGAAAGTGTTAAAGAGCGCCAAGAGAACGAGTTAATCAATAACGAAGATTATGGTTTATTGAAGAATGTTCCTAAAAAACAACGGATCCAAACTAGAAAGGGAGCTCCCACTCCGGACGATCTGGATGAGTTGATTTCTAAAGTTTGGAAAGAACCTTCTTTCTTCTTAGCGCATCCATTGGCAGTAGCCGCTTTCGGTAGAGAATGTACTCGCAGAGGAGTTCCACCGGCTACAGTATCTCTTTTCGGAGCACAGTTCTTAACTTGGAGAGGACTTCCTATCATTCCTACTGATAAACTTTTGGTAGGAGGAGAGATTGCACCTAAGGCTCCTGGTGGGATAACCAATATTCTTCTTTTAAGAGTGGGTGAAAAGAAGCAAGGTGTGATTGGATTATACCAACCAGGTTTACCTGGGGAACAAACTCCAGGACTTTCTGTTCGTTTTATGGGGATCAATCGTTCTGCAATCGGTTCTTATTTGATCTCTCTCTATTGCTCTGCTGCTGTTCTGACCGATGATGCGATCGCCGTTTTAGAAAACGTGGATGTAGGCAATTATTATGAGTACAAGTGATTTCTTTCCGGAATTGCCTGGAGAATTTTCGAATTGGAGGGATTCTCCTCCCGTGGATCCTAACTTGATCGCAGAATGGTCTAAGAAACTTTTTGGATCGTTGCCAAGTGGATCTAACGTAGACGAATTAGTTCTTTCTTCTTCCAAAATCCCAAACGAGATGCCTATGGAAAGCCAGGGAATTATTTCCCAGCCGGAATCCGCTTCTATCGGAAATTCTGCATTTTCCTTTTTGGATGAATTTAGATCTTTCGATTCCGAAGCACAGAATATCCAAATTTCTGATCCATTCACCTTCAGTCCAAGCCTGGTTCCTTCCGTAGACATTTCTTCCGGGAATTTTGATCTGAGCTACGCCAGAAAAGATTTTCCAATACTAGAAGAGAAGGTAAACGGAAGAAATTTAGTTTGGTTGGATAATGCAGCTACCACTCATAAACCTCAGGCTGTAATTGATAGACTTTCTTACTTTTACAAACACGAGAATTCCAATATTCATAGGGGAGCGCATACTCTAGCAGCAAGAGCGACTGACGCGTATGAAGCTGCAAGGGAGAAGGTGAAGGGTTTCTTAAATTCTTCTTCGACCGAGGAGATCGTATTTGTTAGAGGTGCTACGGAAGCGATCAATCTTGTCGCCCAAACCTGGGGAAGACAGAACATAGGAAAAGATGACGAGATACTCATCTCTTGGCTGGAACATCATGCTAATATTGTTCCTTGGCAGATGTTATGCTCAGAGAAGGGAGCCAAATTAAAAGTAATCCCCGTAGACGAAACAGGACAGATTATCTTAAGTGAGTATCAAAGATTATTAACGCCTAAGACTCGTATAGTTGCATTTACACAAGTTTCAAATGCATTGGGAACTGTTACACCTGCGGATACAATGATCGAAATGGCTCATAAGCAAGGAGCCAAAGTTTTATTGGATGGTGCGCAAGCAGTGTCTCATATGCCTGTGGATGTACAAGCATTGGATTGCGATTTTTATGTGTTCTCCGGTCATAAGGTATTTGCACCAACTGGAATCGGAGTTTTATTCGGTAAGAAGGAAATTTTAGATCAAATGACTCCATGGCAGGGCGGTGGAAATATGATCCAAGATGTTACCTTTGAAAGAACAGTTTATCAACCGGCTCCTTTCCGTTTCGAAGCGGGCACCGGTAATATCGCGGATGCAGTAGGTTTAGGCGCGGCTATCGATTATCTAAACAAATTCGGAATGGTACGTATCGCAGAATATGAACATTCTCTTTTGGAATATGGAACTAAGGAATTAAAAAAAGTTCCCGGCTTGAAGATGATCGGAACTGCACCGGATAAAGCCGGGGTATTATCTTTCGTATTAGACGGTTTTAAAACGGAAGATGTAGGAAGATATTTAGCTCAAGAAGGAATTGCTGTCAGATCAGGACATCACTGCGCTCAGCCTATTTTGAGAAGATTCGGATTGGAAAGTACTGTCAGGCCTTCTTTAGCATTTTATAATACTTGCGAAGATATAGACGCTCTTATCCGGGCCTTATATGATTTGAAAGCAGGCAGGACTTCCGGCCCTCTATGAGGATTGGATATTGAAATCAGTGGCCAGTCAATATTCTTCAGATGGAAAAATCGATCACATTGTCCAGCTCTTTGGAATTTCTGACTCGGATCTCGTTTTTCTGATACACAACTGAATAAGGCGGAACACTTTGAGTGAGCCAGGTATTTCCTCCTATGATACTATTTCTTCCAATTACTGTATCTCCGCCTAGTATTGTGGCTCCCGCATAAATAATCGTATTTTCTTCAATTGTTGGATGTCTTTTGATACTTGCTAGATCTTTGCTGACAGAGAGGGCTCCTAAAGTAACTCCTTGGTAAATTTTAACATTATCCGCAATTTCTGAAGTCCCGCCGATCACGATGCCGGTACCATGATCCATAAAGAATGATTTTCCTATCTTTGCTCCGGGATGTATATCTATACCTGTTTTTTCGTGAGCATATTCACTTAACATTCTTGGAAAGATCGGAATTTTCAAACGATGTAGTACGTGAGCAACTCTATGAACTGCGATTGCATAAAAACCTGAGTAGGCAAGTATCACTTCTTTTACACTTTCTGCAGCAGGATCTCCTTCATAAGCGGCGATTGCATCTTTCCAGATTAGATCATAAAGGATCGGTAATTCTTTTTTGAATTCGGAGAGCACCCAATTAATTTCAGGGCCGTTCGATGCAACTATATAAGGTTGTAACTTCTTCTTTGCATCTAAAAGAAAACGAGAGATACTATCTTCTACCTGGGTTTGGTCTCTAAAGTTTAGATCTGAGAAAAATCCCGCAAAAAGAATATCGAATAACTCTTGGATGAATTGTCCTGCGACCTGTCTTCCGCCATAACGATGTGGATCTTCATTCTGTTTTTTGAATATAGAATCCAGAAAGTTGAGGTATGTATCTTCCAAGCTTGGATCGATTTTGGGCGAGCCGTTTGTTTCCTGGATTCCCATGATATTCTCCTAATAGATCCTTTTACAGAGCAAAATCTGTTATAATAGATGAAACTAAATTTTATTTCTATAAAATCCATAATTATTTTAATATATTAAATATAATTCTGTTTTAATTGTATATTTGATGTGTTCTATTTAATAATATGGGATAGTTGCCTAATATATTCTATCCTTTTGAGAAATTGGATTCGTTTTATTGGATTTTTTAGGTGCTATGGTAGAAATTTTCGGAAAGGCTTTTCCTATCAGGGTTCTGGGAGGATCAGAGATGCAGAGAGGTTTTGTCCGAAATAGGTATTCAGTTTTTATAATATTCTTACTATTCCTTTTTGGTAGCGGAGAAGTTTTGGCGGTCGATGGACTATACTTCAATGCGATCAATTCGAGATATTTGGGTCTTGCCGGAGCGGGTTACGCGCTTGGAGGTTCTCCTGTGGATGTGGCTTTGAATCCGGCAAATTTGTCCTTGGTCAAAGGTAAAAAATTAGAATTCGGTTTGGGTGCTTCTATTATTCAAAACAGATATAGGGACCGTTTCCAAGATCCAAATCCAGAGCTTGTATATGAGAATGATAAATCGACTAACGTGGTTGGCCCTGGCCCTTATATCGCATTTAAACTTCCAGTTACTGAAACTATCAATTATGGTGTCACATTCTATGTTCCAGGAGGGGCTTCGGGGGGAGTTGATAAGATTACAAGAAATACCCCCACTGGAGAATCGGTGAACCAATGGGCGGATATTAATTTGCCTGGGCCTCTTGGAAATTCAAAACAGATCAAGGAATCTAATTCAAATACGTTTGCAGTCTTTAAATTAGTAAACGGACTCTCGGTCAAGTTCGGGAATTTATCTTTGGGTGGAAGCGTTGAACTTGCCTACGGAACTCAAAAATTGAATCAAAAATATTATGATGTTACTGGTAATATTGAGATCCCTGGCCAAGGTTATTATTATGAGAGTTCCAAAAACGCTTTCGCCTTAGGAGGAATTTTAGGAGCCAATTATTCTTTTTCAGATTCTTTCCGGATTGCGTATGCATACCAATCTCATGTAGGAATTCCTCTAAATGGCGGATACACTGTCGGAACAAACGATCCGAATTACTATCGTAAGACTGGGGTTTCTTATACGTTCGATCTTCCTGAAAAACATGTATTAGGTCTGGCATTTGGACCTGAAAATCTGAAATTCGCATTGGATTTCGTGTATACCAACTATGGTTCTTATTTAAGAAAAGCAAACCAGACCTTGGAAGATCCGTGGCTTCCTACTCCTTTAGGAAAGACAGGTTCTGCCGATGCCCATTTGAATTTTAGAGACCAATGGGCGGTCATTTTGGGGGTTGAGTATAAGGCCTCTCCTTCTTGGATACTGAGGGGAGGATATTCTTATAATTCTCCATTAGTAAAAAGTAATGCTTTAGGTGGAACAACGGGCGGATTTTTCTCTCTTACGGATGTTGTTTCTGCTGGTTTAAGTTATTTGTTCGATAGTTGGAGCTTAGATCTGGCGGTAAGTTATAATATTCCTAGAAAAACGATCGAAGGTGGAAAGGGAACTGATTGGGATCTTTCTCATGCAGTAGGAAGTGTGGGTAACGCGAATTTAACAGGTTACTCTTATAATGCAAGAGCAGCAATTCCATCCTTCAGCATTGGAGCAGTAAAAACTTTTGATTGATATAATAAGTCAATAGAAGCCGGTTTTTCCGGCTTTTTAATGAAAGGTAAAGCTGATCTGGACTTATTGATCCTTTCTAAAGAAGAATTTAAGTCCTTAAAGTTTCTTCGGCTTAGTAGACGAAATTTCTTAGCTGCTGGAATACCGAACCGGAGTGTGCCCTTACATACAGAGCGTAACTGCTAGTTAATATACTCAGAACAAGCGGTAGAAATTTGAAAAACTTATTTTTCGCAAACGAGAACAGGATAAACGCAGGAAATACTCCTACGATCGGTATTAACGATCCTATAAATAGGAAAAGATAAAATACCCAAAAGGAGGCGATTTCTTCCTCTTCCGGTTTTCCCGTTCTGTACTTGATTGGTTTCTGGGGCTGAGCTCTTGAATGAATCACGACGCCGCCCGGTTGGGTTCTCATTCGGTACTTTTGGTCCGACTTCTGGCTTCTATTATCCATTTCTTAAGTGTAGATCTTTTTGAGTAAAGGAGCAACTTGATTCGGTATATTTCCGAAATAAATAGAATATTCTAAAAATCGAAATCTAACCGAATTCGAAGAAATCGAATGAAAATGAATATTTAAGCATTAAAAACAATTCATAAGGTTTGAATTCCTACTAAAACGTAAGTTCTCGTATCTTCTCAAAAAAGTTCTTTCTGTATTACTAAGATCCGCTTACTTTTTTACGCATGTCAGATCTTCCATTGATTACGAATATCCACGAAGTTGCGGGCGGTAAAATTTTTCAGATCACTATGAATCGACCTGAGGTTCATAATGCAGTGAATAAGGAGATGGCAGATCTGTTTGTGGAGGCGTGGAAAACTTTCCAGAAAGATCCGGAACTTACCGTGGCTGTTTTGCATGGAGCAGGCGATAAGGCATTTTGCTCCGGGGCAGATCTTTCCGGTTTGGATAAAATGGCTAATTTATATCTAAACAAAGTAGAAAGGGAAGAATATGCGAAGAATGATCCTGGCCCGTTGGGAGGATCAAGGATTGTTCAAAAAAAACCTGTGATCACTGTATCTCACGGTTATACATATGCAGGTGGTTTGGAATTATTTTGTCATGGCCATATTCGTATCGCAGAACCTCAGGCAATCTTTTCTGTTGCTTGTAGAAGATGGGGAGTTCCTCTAGTAGACGGAGGCACTGTATATCTTCCAAGATTACTTGGTTGGGGATCTGCATTACCATTGATACTCACTGGACAAAGGATCCGTGCAGAGAGGGCCTACCAACTAGGCTTAGTATGGGAACTTGTCAAAAAAGGAAAAGGTTTAGAAAGGGCATTTTCTTATGCGACGCAACTTTGCAAGCAACCTAGAGATGCAATGTTTGCAGATCTGAATTCCGCTTTGGAAGGTTGGAATCTACCTATACAAGAAGCATTAACCGTAGAGGCCAGAAATACTTTTCCAGTAATGGAAAGCAAAAGCACCAAAGAAGGTGTAAAACGTTTCTTAGATGGAGATCGTTTTTGGTTTCGTTAAAATAAAACAAGTTCGGACATTCCCTATTTCCAAAATTGTATTGTTGGTTCCGAATAATACTGATCTAATCCTAAAACCATTGCGGTTCCTTATCAGTCGGATATTGTTTGAAAAAATCTATCTGCCATAATATGGAGAATGTTTATGCGAACTAAAAATAGGATTTTGATCTTACTCTTATTTCTATCTTCACTCGGCTTTGTAAATTGTGATGCGTATAACGATTTATACGGGACCGGAGGAGATGATAAGAGTGATAAGAAAAATTGCAGTGCAGCAGCTGCATTGTATTTAACCTGCTCTAACGAAAACCCAGGATATGCAAATACCGCATGTTCTTCCCAATATCTATTGGCCGTTGCTGCTTGCGGTTACGGTGGGGGAAGTGGAGGAGGAGGCGGGGGAGGTTACTAAACCTTCTCCCCAATATAAAAAAGCGGATCGGCTATTGTTCGATCCGCATGTATATTTTATTTTTGTTCGGAAAGAATTTCTACATTCCATTCTTTTAAATTAGCTAATACAAAATTCAAAAGTGTTTCCTGGGCTTTTCTGGAATCTTTAGTGTCGATCTGAGGACCAAACTTCATATGGATCTTTCTCTCCCTATAAAGGCTACCTAGATCCTTCCAGATCCTACCATTCTCCCAAAAATCGGTTTTGATCGCAAAAGGAACTACAGGAACCCCGGCTCTGGAAGCAAGTTTAACCGCGATAGAATTAAATTCTGCAGGATTAAATGTCCTTGTCCTTGTGCTTTGAGGAAACACCACGATGGAAATTCCTTTTTTCAGAAGATTTACGCCTTCTTCCAATACTTTTACTAGATCTTCTCTCGGATTATCGCGTCCTACTGCGATCGGATCCCTACTTCTCATGATAGGACCGAAGTAACCCTTTATTAAACTTTCTTTAACTACGTAGGTCACCCTTCTATGAGGCACTAAAAAATAAGAAAAAACGAAAGTTTCGAGAACACTCATATGGTTACCGGCAAAAACCACTGGTCCCTTGGGAGAAACAACATTCTCTAAATTTTCTATTTGGAATTTTCCCTCACAACCTTCTATCAAGTCTAAGATCCCGCCTGATAATTCTATCCAACGAGGATCGAAAAATTTTCCTTTCAGAGCATTCTGTCTTGCGATTATGATTTGGCGGAAATATCCGTACAAAAAAGTAAGATCGGAGCCGAATAAGATTCGATCTAAGAGCCATCTTCTTCTGTTGTGAGGAGTGACATATCTCAAGCTCACTCCCTCTCTTAGTTCGATCCTACGACCCAATTCTTCCTTGGTTAAGTCATAGATCCCGGTTTTTAGGGCTGAATCCGGGATCTTAACTATAGGTGATGTGATCTTATCATGAATGGATTCTGTTAAACTCACTCTAGGTTCCTTTTAGAAGCGAAAGAATGACGAACATATTAATTTTCCCCGAATTCTTTTCCAGCTAATAAAAGGTTTTTTAAGATCTATTGTGCAGAGCACCGTTACAAAAATTTTAGGGAGTGGATCACCAATACACTTCTAAAAAAGGCCTTTCTACTTTGCGTTTCTGTTCGAAATCAAGGATCTCTTTTGCATTTTTCAGAGTGATATCAATATCATCCCAGCCGTTTCGGATCCGATTTACGGAGGCGGAATCCAAATGAAAGAAGAATGTTTTATCTCCCGCTTGCACTTCTGAATTTTCCAGATTGATCCTAATAGGGTTTCCTGGATTTTTAGAAACCCATTCATTTAGATAAGAGATCTCTTCTTCTTTCAAACGAATGAGCGCAATTCCGTTCTTTGCAGAATTAATTGAGAAAATATCCGCAAAAGAAGGAGCCAAAATCGCTCTGAATCCGAAATCTGAAAGCGCCCAAGGAGCATGTTCCCGACTGGAGCCGCAGCCGAAATTTTTTCCTGCCACAAGAACACTTGCATTCTTAAATCCATCTTGGTTCAAAATGAATTCAGGATTTGGAATGTTTCCTTCTAGGTCGGAATATCTCCAATCGTGAAATAGATGTTTTCCAAAACCTTTCTTATCGATCAATTTCATAAATTGTTTAGGAAGGATTTGGTCTGTGTCAATATCCTCTCTTGGGATAGAGATCGGAACTCCAGTATGTATCGTCCAAATTTTAGGGTTCATGCCAATTTCCTCACATCTGAAAATTTTCCGGTAACCGCAGCGGCCGCCGCCATGGAAGGACTTACTAAATGAGTTCTTCCTCCTCTGCCTTGTCTTCCTTCAAAATTACGGTTAGAAGTAGAAGCGCATCTTTCTCCTGGTTTTAATACATCATCGTTCATCGCAAGGCAAAGGGAACAACCAGGCTCTCTCCATTCAAATCCTGCCTCTTTGAAAATTATATCCAACCCCTCGGATTCCGCCTGACGTTTTACGGAACCGGAACCTGGCACAACCAATGCCTGGACTCCGGGATGGACTTTTTTACCTTTGGCAACTTCTGCTGCGGATCTCAAGTCTTCTATCCTTGAATTCGTGCAAGATCCTATGAATACCTTGTCAATTTTGATCTCGGAGATCGGAGTTCCCGGTTTTAAACCCATATATTCCAAAGCGTTCCAAGCTGTTTCTTTAGCTCGGGTGTCTTGGAATTCCTCGGGATTCGGAACAACGCCTCCGATCGATAAAGACTGAGAAGGATTGATCCCCCAAGTAACCTGAGGTTCTATTTTAGAAATATCTAATTCTATAATCTCATCAAATACTGCGTCTTTATCCGTGAAGAATGTTTTCCAATATTCTACCGCTTGGTCGAAAGTTTTTCCTTTCGGGATCAGCTTTCTATCTTTCAAATAATCGAATGTGATTTGATCCGGTGCGATTAAGCTTGCTCTTGCTCCGGCTTCGATGCTCATATTACAAAGAGTCATTCGACCTTCCATGGAAAGTGACTCTATCCATTCTCCCTTGTATTCCATGGTGAATCCTCTTCCACCTGAGGTGCCTATCTTAGAGATAAGTTCTAAGACCACGTCTTTGGCTGTGATCCCAAAACCGGGTTTGCCAATAAAACGTACTAACATAGATTTTGTTTTGGCCTGTTTTAAAGTTTGTGTCGCAAGCACATGTTCTACTTCGCTTGTTCCGATCCCGAAGGCCAATGCACCGAATGCTCCATGAGTTGCAGTATGAGAATCTCCGCATACAATTACGGAACCTGGGATGGTAAATCCTAACTCAGGACCCAATACATGCACGATTCCTTGATCTGGATCTTCCGGACCGAAAAGACGTATGCCGAAGTCTGCACAGTTTTTTTCCATCGTATCGATTTGTAATCTGGAGACAGGTCCCGCAGCATCTCTGTTCTTACGATCTCTTGTGGAAACATTATGGTCCACCACTCCGAAAGTGAGATCTGTCCTTCTTATACTTCTATTCTTATTCCTTAAGCCTTCGAACGCTTGGGCAGAAGTCACTTCATGAAGAATATGACGATCTACATATAAAATGGACTCTGAGTCCGAATTTTCGGTGATCCGATGACTTTCCCAAATTTTGTCGTATAGAGTTTGTCCCATATTTCCCTCTTACTAAGAAGGTATCAAATTTACTAATATAATGCAAATAAATTGGTTTTATAAAATATATAACTAAAAGTTATATGTAGTTATGGAATTCAGGCAGATCGTTTATTTTCTGGAAATTTCGGAATCAGGCACATTCCAAAAGGCAGCGTCTCGTTTGGGATTAACACAGCCTGCGCTTTCCAAACAGATCTATCTTTTGGAAAAAGAATTAGGTGTAAGCGTTTTGGAAAGAGGAGGAAGGTCGGTTAGGCTCACCCATGAAGGCGAAAAATTTTACCAATATTCTATCCGAATGAAAGAATTATGGGAAGAGATACGAGAAGCTTTTTCCAAGGAGAATGAACTAAAAGGAAATTATTCCATCTCGGCAGGTGGAACAGTCTCTGCTTGGATCTTGCCTCAGATCTTAAAGGAGATCCTAAAAAAAAGACCGGGACTTTCTCTTTCGGTAAGAGAAGGAGATGCCGGAGAAACTAAAGACGCAGTTTTAAAAGGAGAAGTGGACCTGGGGATTCTTACCGGCCCGATCTCCGAATCTAGCCTGAATGTTCTGGAGTTTCTTTCCGATCGGATCTTTCCGGTAGCGTCCAAGGACCATTCCATTTTTCTAAAAAAGAAAATACGAATAGAAGATCTGAAAAAACAATCTTTCGTACTATTCCATCCGGGATCTGCGCTTAGGAAAGCGGTGGAGAAGAGGATAAAATCATTCTCCAAAGAATTCGGACCTAAGATAGCAATGGAACTTAGGAGTGTAGAATCAGTTATCAAGTCCTTGGAAGCTGGGCTTGGGATCGGATTTTTATCCGAGTATTCTATAGGTCCTAATCTCAAAAAAATAAAATTCGAAGAATGGAATACGGAGAGGAAATTCTATCTTTGTTATCGTAAAAAATCTGGACCGGGGCTCGCATTACTTGCCGAAGAAATTTTAAGATCCGCTAAAGAATGGGGATCGGAGAGAGGACCTTCTTCCCTTTGAAAGGAAGAAGGTCGTAAATTTTATTTTACTCCGGTCTTATGTAAGAAGTCTAAAACCTCTTTTTTGACCTTCTCCTTATCGGAGAATACATGTTTAGAAGTTAATACATGGCTTCCTTCTTCAATTTTAGCCTTTGTATTCAGTGGATTGGGATTATCTCCTCCGATCTGATCAAAACCTTTCAGCATTGCGTCGACGCTTGCCGTTTTGTCTTGATGTTCCTTGTCCTTATAATAATATACTAATAGAGTAGGGACCTTGATCTTCTCGAAACTATGTTGGCTGAGAACAAATTTGGTTGCGTTACTTACATGTTGGATCGCGGATAAATACTGGTCCTTATACCAATGTTCGTAATAATGTTCTCCAATCCCGTCGTCCGCCGTTTTAGGAGGAGACTTTCTGATCTTCCCTTGGATAATTTCTCCAAATGTCATTCCTCCCGGATAAAAGAATATTTTACCCAAGGGAACCGCAAAATCGAAAAATGGGGAGAATAATACCAGGTCCTTGATCTTATCCGGATATTTTCCGGCCAAATAAACGGAGATCAAACCGCCCATACTGGTTCCCATCAGTATAGTTTGATTTCCTAATTTATCCATCATTAATAGACTTTCTTCCGCCACACGAAGATACTCCGTGAAAGGAGTATCTCTATGATCTTCGTTGTTTGTTCCATGACCGGGAAGTCTTAAGTAGTAAGTATTCGCCTTGAGAGAGGCGGAAATTTTATCTACAGTCTCTTCTCCTTCTGCGCGGGACGCGCCGAAACCATGTATGTAAAGAATTGCATATTCCGTTTTACCGGGAGAGTAGCGGATCAGTTTTTCTTCCGAGCCTGGTCTACCGTGGAGTGATTTGGTTTCTTCTAATTTACTTTTATAAAACGAGTCGAAACTTTGAGTTAAGTCCGCTTTGGGATGGAATTCGTATTTGGGAAATGTAGCGTAATAGATCCCCAAATAGGCGATAAGCACTGCACCTAGGCCGATCGAAACCCGTTTGAATATTTTTTTCATCCTTTTCTCCGTGTTTTGCGGATTGCATGAGCAACGAAAAGGATATTAGGAACCCTTTATTTTGAGGCAAGGACTTTACGCCCGCTTTTTCTTTTCAGAATCCAATTGGAATAGCACATCGGAAAGATGGAATTCGCCCAGTTTTGCTTCGAGAGCGGATTGAGCTTCTTGGAAAATTCCGGTCAAAGTAGTTTGTATCTTTTTACCAACAGGGCATTTCGGATTCGGCTTGTCATGAATCGAGAATAAGGGGGCTTCCGTTTCCACTGCCTTATAGATCTGCAAAAGTTGGATCTCCTCTGGAGATCTGGCAAGTTTTGCCCCGGCCACTCCTTGTTTGGAAACAACGAGACCAGCCTTTTTTAGTTTTCCCAGGATGTTTCGGACTACAACCGGATTGGTCCCTATACTATCCGCCATAATTTGAGAAGAACTGGCTTCTTCTCCATCCCTGTCGATCAAGGAAAGAATATGGATCGCTATAGAATATCTGCTTGGAATCGACATCTTTCCTCCGTAGTTGATAATGGACGATACGATTGGATTCGCCAATCATTTTTCAGACGACTGAAAATCTTGAGAACTTCTCCAGAGAGGGAATAAAAAACAAATTCGAGCTTATTTTTTCGTTTTCCCCTGGTTTAAGAAATATATTTCTGATTTCTGCAATTTCTCGGAGGCATCCTATGTTCACTAAATATTCGACTCTATTATTAGGAGCATTGTTCTTTTTTCACTGCGGTAAAAAATTGCCTGTTTCCATGATCACAGCCACTTCCATGGATAGTGGGCTTCCATTCGAGATCTTGGACGGAAAAAAATGGAGACCGGAAGAAGGTGCCAAATTCGTTAAACTTCATTTTTATCCGGACGAGACCTTCTTATTATCAAAAATAGAAATAGAATCCTGCAATGGAGACTTTTCGGATCCTATTACTGCCTATATTAATTTTGATGAATATAGTCAGGATTTGTCCACCGGATCGACTGCTGCCGTATCCTTCGATGCACCTAAAAGCACTCGTTCAGTCACTTTTAACTTTCATAGAAATACAAATCTATGCGTGCAAAAAGTAAACTTTTACGACGACAAAGGTTCCAAAATGAAATGGAAGGGACCAAAAGTTGTAGAAGCTTCCGTGACTGCATCCGAAACTGCTAAGCCGAATCTTTCTTATGATGTGATGAATTTATTCGATTCCAGATATGAATATGCTTGGGCTTCCGATAAAAAAGGTCCGGGAGTTGTGCTGGATTTTGATTTTAAGGAAACTCAAAAAATAAAATCTATCAAGATCTGGAATGGTTACCAAAGATCCGACAGACATTGCCAGACAAATGGAAGATTAAAAACGGCAACGATCACTGGAGATAACGGCTTTGAAGAAAAGATAGAAGTGGGGGATATCATGGGACCTCAGACTATCCAATTCTCCAAAACCTTCGAAGGCAAAAAATTAAAACTTAAAGTAGATTCTATTTATACTGGAAAAGATTATAAAGGTCTCGTTATCAGCGAGATCCGTTTTTCAGACGGAGACGATTGGATCCTACCGAATCCGATGGAACAAGTTAAGAAGATCGCTAAAAATAACTTTTTCCAATTCACTGCAGCTAACGTAGATAACGTTCTGAACTGGAGTTATGTAGGAGGAGAATATACTGGAGATATTCCTACTTCCGCAAATGTAAGTGTGGAACAACCTGCTCAACCAGCGGAAGCTCCGGCAGACGGAACTACAGGAGAAGAGCAAACTCCAGAATCCGGTCTTATCTCTTCTAATTGGACTTTAAGATTGAGATCCGACGGAAGCCTTTTTTTTGAAGGGAATACGACTGAGGCAGATGGATCCGGGCAGATCAATAAGAGTTTCTTCGCATTAGGAAATTATGAAGTAAAAGAAGCAAAGCCTGACGGTTTAAAACTTCGTATATTCGGTCTTGTGCGCAAAATGAGCCAAAGAGAGTACAATGAAGATTATTACGGCGGGGATTGCAATGGTTGCGGAAGGGACTGTAATAATAGTGAAGATTCGGAGAATGGAGAGAAAATTTTTCAAGAACAGATACTTCTTCGTAAATCCGGAAATAAACTTTTCATAAAAAACGAAAACCCAGGAAAAGTTTTTCAGTTTGCAACTTTGGAATTGGTTCAGGAATAAACTTTGTTTAA
Source organism: Leptospira hartskeerlii (assembly GCF_002811475.1). Taxonomy (NCBI): domain Bacteria; kingdom Pseudomonadati; phylum Spirochaetota; class Leptospiria; order Leptospirales; family Leptospiraceae; genus Leptospira; species Leptospira hartskeerlii. The sequence goes on along the minus strand of NZ_NPDL01000003.1, from coordinate 387,223 downwards.
GAGAGTAACCCTTCTACTTTTCGTTTTGAGTATTCTATCTTGCGAAAAGGAAAAAAGTTCTGATCCTTCTTTTTCCCTGAATCTATCCGGGAAAAAGGGGGGAGTTCCAGTTCACATAGATTGGATCTATAAGGGTTTTCCCGGGGAGATGAAAATTTATGAACTGGCTTCCCAGAGGCCGGTTCAACTCTGGGATACCAATACTGTTTCAGATTTGAATTTGGCTCCGGTTTCTAATTTGATAGAAGGTTCAAAATTAGTTTTGGGTCCTGGAGAAACTCGCAAGTTTGCATTGGTATATAAGAACGAAACAAAAGAGAAGTTATACTTCTTTGCGGCTCCTCACTCAGTTAATCCCCCTGAATTCGGTTTTGGTTTTAAATTTAAATGTCTTTGTGTGAATCATTTATTCCAGGTGGATCCTGGCGCCGTTTGGTACAGGATCGTAGAAATACGCACAATGCCGAATTGGATTAGTGACCCGTTTCAGATCGTGCATACATTGGTGAGAGTGGATCCGGCTCAGGCAAAAGAATGGAGTAATACAGGATCACATTCCCATTCTGATGAATGACTATTGCTGAGTTGGAGTGGCTGCAGGGTCCGGTTTTACGCAAACTAAAACTTTATTTTCCAGATAACATTCAGTTTCTGTTCCGTCTTTCTTTGTGTAAGGTCCAGGATTAGAATTGCTCGAGTCTGTAAATTCAGTTACTAAAATACTTCCGTCGGTAAATGTAACTTTGCCGGAACCTTTGATAATACCTTTTGCGAAATTTCCTCGGATCACTGTTCCGTTGGAGTAGAAATACATTCCATCTCCTTCTTTCAGATCGTTTACATAAATTCCTTCGAACTTATCTCCGTTTTTGTAGGTGAATTTACCTTTACCTTCTCTCATTCCGCTACTGAACCCACCCGTGTATATATCTCCAGTGGAATACACATAGGTACCGGTGCCGTTTTCACAGTTGCCTGATTCGCAACGACCGTCTTCAGTTTCTTGGTCCGGACTGAAAGATCTATTGGAAGCAGAGTTTGCACCTTCTGATCTGGATGCAGGAGCGCTGGAAGATTCGGAAGAATCCTTGGTCTCCGTGGAAGAACAATTGAATATTATGAAAAATGCGAAAATGGAACAGGTAACTGAGAAAATTCTAACCATAGTAAAATTTTTCCCCCTAAACTTAGTTTCGTCAATTAAGATTTCACTGTAATAATTCTCTGACTGGCATCCCCTGCCGGTTGATAAAATCGGGGAGTTTGTTTTTGATCCCTAGAAATACCAGATAGTAGATTTTACGCAAAACCGGATGAAACGAGATTTTGTCGCGTAGACGATAGCGGCTTCTATTCCTCAAAAATAATTTCAGTAGAAATCCTATCAAAGGGGAAGGTTTGGACTTGGATGCCTGGAACTGGAAACGAAAAGTTTTAGGATATTTCCTATGGTATTCTTTTGAGAGTCTTTTGGATTCGGCTAATAAAGCTGGATTTTCGGAATAGAGTAGTTTTCTTGCGTTTAGAATAAGCCGAAATGTCTTTTTCTGGAATTGGAAATCGTAAGGTAGATCCAGTTTTTCAGAGATCTTTTTCATACGAGAAAGTTTGGAGAATGCTTCCTCACCTAATCTCAGTGATTCTTTTGGATCCGGATTTAGAATGGAATATAAGAACCGGAATGGATCGGAAACTGTGATCTTATCCCAGGTAATATGAAGTATGGGTGGGATACGAACACGATGTAAATAAAAACTTTGTATGGCAAATCCAGGATCATACAAAAGATTCAGGATCAATTCTTCACTTAAGCGTAAAAATTCTAAAAATAGATCCGCATTCTTTTTGCCGTAGAATTTAAGAAGTATATCTTCTAAACTTCTTTCCGGTTTTGTAAATAACTGAACGGAAACGAATGTATTCAATTCATTCCAATAAGAAGAACGTTTTAAAAAAGTGATATTCTTGAATGATGACCAGCCTCCTGTTTGAGTCCAGACACTGATCCCTACAATATTAGCTTTTCCTAAAAGTTCGGATCTATATTTTTCATACATCCATCCTACGAAGCTTGGATATTCTCCGAAACCTTCATATTCTCTTCTTGCCTGTAATTCTAAAAGTTTGGGTTTATCGTCTTCGAAAAATAAAGGATTGATCGGAAGATATCTAAAAAAGTCACCTTCCCCGTATTTAAAGGAAATAATAAGGGATTTGCTTTGTATATCTTGGAATACCTTGTGATATGTCTTTGGATTCCAGATTAGATCTCCTATGTCATAAGCTCCTAAGGTCCAAGTGCGGAATATCAAGATTTTATTATGTTTTTCAAAAATAGGTAGGATTTCCTTCAGAAATGAATTAGCCTGTTTCGGAGTTTTAAGGAGAAGTTTACTTCTGAAATCTCCTGTAACATCTACTCCGTCAGATTCACCGATACGGAGCACTATTCCGGAAATTTCTGCAAAATTGGAAAATAGATCTTCTAAAGATTCTTTAAAAAGTTGGACGATCTTGTCGAGATTTCCGTCAGTATGCGCCAGAATAGAATCATTGATAGAGAAAAAATCACTCGTGATAAATACTTTTAAATCTTGGGAAGAAGCGATCTTGAATAATTTCTTATACTTTTTGCGGTAGGATGAGATCTTACGCTTTAGATCCTCCGGATAAAAATCTCTTTCGGAAAGGTAACAAAGTTCGTCCAGACTAATCGCATTAAATCCTAATTTAGAAATTCTTTTAGCGTATTTGTAAAAGGATTCTCTGATCCTTTTATGTTTTTTCTTAGAAGGGAGGGAAGATTTTTCCAAATGAGCCAATGGTGCTTTGGACCAATTCAGATGTTTTTCTTTGGATTCCAGGAAGAAAGGAGCAGATCCGTCTACAAGAGAGAGCATTCTTCTATTCCGTTTTTTTTCTGTATCTAAAAGATTCGAGGGCGGCGGCAAATAGGATCAGCGCTCCACCTATGAATTCTTCTTTTCTGGGAACTTCTTGCAAAATTGCCCAGGCAAGAATGGCAGAATATACAGGTTGCACAGTGGATAATAATCCCGCTGTTTTGACTTTCATTTTGAACACAGACTTGATATAGAATGTATGTCCTACCGCTGTGAAGAATACTCCTAACAGAATGACTAGTCCCCAATCCTTGGGAGTGATAAATAGATCTTCAAAGAATAAGACAGGACTTAAAACAATACATGTAACAGCAGTTTGATGGAATATCACTTGTGTGGATCCATGACCGGAAAGATATTTTTTAGTGAGAATGTTTCTGAACGCCATTGCCCAGGCAGAGGAAAGTCCAAGTCCCACACCCAGAAGATATTTGTTTTCAAGATCGAAACTTGGAACTAAGATCCACATTCCAAAAAGAACTAGAACTGCAAGTCCCAGATCCAGACTTCTGATCTTAGAAGGGAAGAATAAAGGTTCAAGTAATACTGTCCAGACTGGATGAGTGAATAGGGTAAGCACTGCCACTGCGATAGTAGCTTCTTGTGCGGATGCAAAGAAAGTAACCCAGTGAAATGCGAGAAGCACTCCTAAAGAAAAGGAGATCCAATTTTCTCTTTTAGTAGGAAAGAAGAACGGTCTCTTTCTGAACCAAAGAACGAAACCCAATAGACTAGCGGCGAATAATGTTCTTCCCCAGGTGATTAAAGAAGGTGAATACGAAAGAACCTGAGCAAACAAAACGTTTCCACTAATTATAATTTGGGAAACTTGAAATTCAAGATAGGTCCTAAGTCTGTTTTCCTGCATATTGCAGGACTAATTTCAGATGCCTATTCGGAACGGAAAGGAATTACTTTTGCTTTATAAATGATTTCTATGATTTGTAATAATCTAGAAATGAAGAAGGACTCAGGTTTTCACCCGAGTCCAATATCCAAGAAGAATATATTCTTTACGCCGCAGCTAAGGTTTCCTTTTCTCCCAAACGATTCGCCCTGAAAATACTTCCGAAATCGTTAAATCTGATCCCGTAACGTTTCATTGCAGGGTGAACAAAAGGAGCGACCGCTTGCCTGAGATAAAAAGGCTGGTTCACTACAAAGTGATGGATCCCATGAGTGCTTCCAAAATTAAAACAGAATAGATGAAGAGGGAATAAGAACCAACGATCCAAAACTTGGGTTTGGTCATGAAGTCCCTTTACATCCCCGTAATAATGCATATTGGAAGAAACAATCTGGATACTTGTTTGTCTGATCCAATTTGGAATTGTATAAACCACTGCTGAAATATTCAGAAAATGTCGGACAGTATCCAACCAAGCAGGGATTTCTACAGGATTTCCTAATAATTCGTTTCCGATATAGAAAAGATTTATGAATAAAAAATTGTACCAGAGATGAAAATAGATCACAAGGTAAGGCCAACTGGAACGAGTGATCTCACTTCTTTTAAATTTCGGAGCTTCTCTACGTAGGATATGTGATTGAAATAAGAAAGACATATTCCCGTCCATCATGGTGATAAAACGTTTTAATCCGAACTTCATTCCATTTCCGATCAGACGTTCTTCTATATCTTCTTTATGACCTGAAACCTTATGGTGAAGAGTATGGATCATTCTTCTGTACCAAGGACTGACAGTGTTTCCGCGAAAGATCCATACAGTCCAAAACATGAAGTTTTGGATCTTTAGATTATCTTTATAATATAAATTATGAATTAAGTCGTGTTCGACTTCATGTAGAATTGAGGCGAGCACAGCGTTTGCTACGATACATGTCCAAGCAGGAATCATCCCCGCCATATAAAGCCCCGCAAATAAAATCATCCCCGCAGCGGAACCCAAGGTGATCGCAAGACCTAACTCGTCTTGGTGTTTTAAAAATTCAAATTTGCCACGAAGTTTTTTGTCCCGGAATCGGATCCATTTCATGATCTTCTTACTCTTTTCCTTTTGGGACAATCTAGTATAAAGTTTAGTTGGAACTTGGACGGTCGGTCTTTCTGTAATTGCGATCATCGGTTTCCTCCGTTTTTGTTTTCGGTTATCCATATCTTACGGAAATTTTTGGAAAGAGTCGTCTCAATTGATCGAATGCAACCGTGTATTTGTCCCAATCTATAAATTTTTACCGGTTAATAGAAGAGATACCGGTTAGTTTGGCCTCAAATTAATTAGCTTCCTCTGAATTCGGAAGGAGTTTTGCCTGTATGCTTTTGGAATGCTCTATGAAAGGAGGACTTGGTGGCAAATCCAACTTCGAATGCTATGTCCAAAATAGATCTCTCCGGTTCTTTTTGGAGAAGTTCGCATGCTTCTCGGATCCTATAATCATTTACAAAAGCGGAAAAATTTTTTCCAAGCTCTTGGTTAATCAGTTCTGAAACCTGGTGAGTGGAAAGTGCAAGTTCGTCTGCGAGATCTGCGAGTCCCAATTTCTCATCTCTATATAATTTTTCTTTTTCCATCAGTTGGGTTAAGCTGTCTCTGAGTGCATGTCTATTTACTCCGGAGAGTAGAGAACGTGCATATTTTTGTCTGGTGGCTTGGCTCACTTCTTGGAATGCCTGGAAGAATTCCGGGCGTTTGTGTCCGATTAGATATGCGAGACAAAGGCTTATCCCCATCATTGAGGAGCAGGCGAGAAGGAAAATGGGTGACTTGCTAGATAGGTAAACCGCACCGAATCCAAGATTCAAGAATGTGGAAATTACCATGAATGCCAAGATCCTAGCAGTCCATTCTTCTTGTAGTATCTCCCACCGTAGAAGGTCCGAACTTCCTTTTAAGATCAGAAAAATATAAAAGATCAGGATCAAGATCGGGGAAGAAAGTAAGACCTCTCCCTCATTCCATCCAGTTTCTCTTAAGAAAATGGAAATTTTTTCCAAGATCCAATCTTGGGGAAGAAGTAGCACTGCCAGAAAATATGCAGCCCATACTAGGCAAGGCAGAATTAGATGTTTCTGCTCTAATCCCAAATAAGAGATTTCTTCCGAATCTCTATCCTGGCTTACGTTATGGATCCCAAATAGGATCGGGCCTACGGATGCGATCAGTGGGAATTGGATAAGAGAGATCCTGGGAAATTCTACATATAAACCGGAAACTAAGAGTAAAAAGCTCCCTTGTATCAGGCCCAAAATCAGGAAAATCAGGGCCAAAAGCCTGTTTAGAGCTGACTTTTTCTCCATAACAAGCTGCCCAAGAGACATTAGAATTCCTAGCGCAGTCCCGAACTGGGTGATTGCCCAAAGGATTTGGAACCAAATCTCCGGGTTGTAGTAACTATGACTTCCCATTCCGACTGGAGACATTGAAAACTCTGACTAAGTTGTCAAGGATTCCCTTTGCGATTTGAGGCCACTTGAACTGAGGTGAATTTTGTAGGCACTTCTACAAGTTAGAACGAAATCTAGAATAAATTATACAAAACACTTGTTATTTAAAATCTATCTCCTAAGGGATAGAACGGTAATTTCGTTTTTCGTAATATAGTTTTAATTCGAATGGACAAAATGGAAGTCTCAAAAGATAGATTGAGACTTCCAATCGGAAAGACCTATATTGAATAACAATTGTTATTTTAAAAAGAGCACAAAATCACCCGGAAACTTTTTATAGAGTCTCGCTTATTTTTTTTCAAATGCGCCGGAAATATAAGCCTGATATAAGCCTACTTTATGTAGCGATCGCTATGCTGTCCACACTTGGAAAGAAACTGTTAGGATAAGCTAATAGATATGAATATAAAGAAAGCACACATTCTTTTCTCGCTGTGTTTGGCTCTGGGGATGGGCTGTCAGGCAGGCGGTGAAAAATCAAGCGCGGATACTTTTTACGATAACGTAGATTATAAAGGAATTCGCCTTTTTAATTTGTTTGATGATTATCCTTCTATCAAATCTGGTTTCCAAAGTTTAGAACCTATTCATTTTAATCTTAAATTAGAATCGTCCATGAGTATCCCTTACAGAGAGGATATCGTGGGATTCCTAAGAGTTTCCGGAGATCTTCTTCTGAAACCGGAAGCTCATGTGCGTCAGTCTCTGATCAGAGTTCATTCTCTCTTAGATCGTATAGAGAAAGCTCCGAATAACGCGTTCGATGTTCTCCAACCGTGGTTGGAGGCATTGCGCACTTATCGTAAACCTGTACTTCGTAATATGGCACCACTTAGCCAGACTGCTTTGAAGTACATGTACACAAATTATTCCAAAGAAACCATGGAAACCAAGTTCAAAGAGATTTCTGCCGTATTAAAAGATCCTGAAATTCGGATCCTTTTCGTAGAATTGGAAGATGTGCTGGATAAGGCGATCAACCAAAACGCGAATGCAAAGCAGGCAATCGTAGGACTTTTACAAGGAATGGTAGATCCTTCTCTTATCTCCGATAGAGTGATGAAAGAGAAAATGATCCAGATTATCTCCGCTCTTGGAAAATCTTTCCGCCAAAGAGCCGGTTTCAGCGACGCAAAGTCTTCCGAGACTGTTTTGAAAAACCTAGTAGTTAATTTAGAAAAATTTTATACTGCGGGTGGATCTATTTATTCCGACCCTGCCTTTGCGGATTACAGAGATACAACGTATCCTACTGAGTTCGCTTCCGTAATGACGGAGTCATTTCGTTATCTGAGACCAATGCTTGGAAGAGGAGGGAATTATACTTCGGATCCTAACGTTATTCTTTCCTTGGAGATGGCTAAAAATTTCGCCAAGTTCGATTTCGCCTCTAGTATTACCGGCGTAGATAATTCTCTTCGCGAATTGATCCGTATGGATGCTTCCGGATTGGATAGAGCTAATCCTGCGAATGTCACAAGTAGCCCTATCACCGCATTAGAATCCTTGATGTTCATTCTAACTTTATCCGATACTTATGGGTTCCGTTGGGAAAATCCTGCAGACACTTCTATTATGAGATTGGAGCCAAATGGTTCAGGTAACGGCGGTCCTATGACCGGCGGAGTTCTCACTGTGGGAGATAGTATTTATTCCATGAGATCCGCAATGACAGGGAGCATCGGGATCAAGTCCTTTATGAACCAAAGTTCAGTAGATGGTGCGGTATTTAAGAATGCTGATGCGAGCACTCCTACTGCACTTTCTATCGGGATCAATACTCCTACTTTGACACTATTAGAATCTCCGGACATGGCGATTATTCCTGCAGCTAACGATCCTGTTTATACAAAAACAATTCCGTTCATCATGAAATTGATCCGCACTGTTTTAATCTCAGGCGGAGGACCTTACTATAATAAAAACCGTGTAGATTCAGGTGGGAATATCCTCACTCTGGATGGAAAAATTTATAGAGATTCAACCGGAGTAGACCTGATCTATAAAGAATCTTGGAATACTTCTGAATATAGAATTAAAGTTTCTAATACCGCAAGCGGTTCTTGCACCGGCGGGACGATTTGTAAATGGGTAGGCCCAGGCGGTCGAGAAACGGATGCAGTGATCGCCAATAATTCTTTCACTCCAGTCGCTGCAGGGGCAAACGCTTCCGGTGCAAAAGGGTGGAGTATTCCTGTTTGGGAAATTCCAAAAGATAATGCTACTGAAAGAGCAGTGAATACTGACGAAGAAGCGATCTACAAGAACTTCCAGTGGCTTCTTCATGAAAAACGAATGGTAGCTGTGATCCCTCTTCGGGCTTCTTTGGGTGCCGGAGTTCCATACAAGATGGCCGCTTTTGTGACCTTAATTGCAAACGGTATGACTGGCTTAATGAATGCAAGACCAGTTCTGCAAGATGGATCTACCTGTGCAGATCGTATCAATGCGATCTGGAAGATTAAAAACACTTTTATAAAACCAGGTTGCGCAAGTTCTACTCAGCCTAATTTCAGACAACCTGGAGTCCCGATTCTGCAAGAGAACTACTCTGATATTCCTGGAGATAGTATGTTCTATCTGGAAGCTTGGGATTACGGAACGAGCGGTTCCAATTCTTTGACTTTCAACAGTTTAGGTGATGCTTCCGTTTATAGTATTTTTTATCCGAGCCCTGAAGACTCTTATGGAGTAATTCCTCAGGTGATTGCGGCTAACTTTGCAGTCATGGAAAGACTTTCTTTCTTAACTACCGAAAAGGTTCTTCCTTCCGGACCAAATGTGGCTCTTTACGGAAAAACTGTAGAAGAATCTTGGGGACAGCGAAACAAACTTCTTCCTTTGATACTTTCTCTTGCATGGACCTTGGACGACCAAGCAAGTCCAAGCTTGAACAAGAATCCATTCCAGATCTTGACTGGACTCAGTGCTGCTTTGACTAGACCACTTCTCTCAAGGATCACAGATCCTGAGCCGAATAGCGGTGGAAGAACGATCGATGTTGTAAAGATCGTGAACTCTGACTCTAGTGTAAGAAGTAACTCCGCTACTGAAGGCGAATATTTCTTCCGCTATATCGATCCGGTTTCCAGTAAACCGGTACGTTCTCCGCTTTCTATTCTCGCAGAGAATGAAAGAAGATACCAAGACGGACTATTGAACCTAATGTCCAGAACGGACCTTCTGTCTACATTCGTTCAAATGCTTGCAGAGATGGGGAAACCGGAACGAGCAAGTGGCGCACTTCTTACATTCCAATCCATCGCGGATTTGATCGGAGAAGTAAAACTTTCGAACGAAAGTCCTACTGCAGTTCAATTCAACTTAGAAACATACTTGGGAGAAGTTAGAGATATGCTTGCGGCATTCCCTGACTCCCGTGTTGCAAATATCTATGATCCTGAGTGGGACAGGTTAGGAAATTGGGCAGTTCGTCTAAGGGATTATTTCGATCCGGATTCCGTTTATAGTTTGATCCCTACCTTGGATTTCTCTATGGACATGATCATAGACAATATTCCTACCAACGCTCAGTTGACAGGGATCGTGGATCTTCTGGGCGGACTTACTCGTGATCAGTCAAGCACTCAAGATTACTTAATTACGAATTTATTAAGTGTTGATACGGCGGATCTTGCGCAAGTCTCCGCTCCTTACGGAAGAAGCACTGTAGGAGTGTTGATGGGCATCGTTAAGAACGGCGAATTTTACTCTTATTTAGAAGCGGATATGAGAAGTCCGTATTCACTTAAATCCATATTCAAGGACGCCAAAAGACTTTTGATGTCGGATATGATACAAACACAAAGAGAAGACGAAAGCTCACTGATCTATACGGCAGGAGTGTTGATGGGTATTTTTGCGGATCTTGCTTCCACGGGTAAAAAACAATTCCCGGACGGATTCGTATTTTACGACAGATTTAACGCAGATGAAAACTCTGACACCTATTGGGATAGGTTTGTTACGGTGTTCACCCGGTGAGAATAATGAAGAGAAGAATTTTTTTGGGAAAAATAAATCGAGGGCTGGAAATGAATTTGAAAAATAGAAAAATTTCTAATGTCTATAAAGGAATCAAACTCGCGATCCTTTCTGTTTTGTGGGCAGGCGTTTTAGGATGTAGCCCTGAAAAATTGAAAGGATTTGCAATGTCGGATATTTTCGACCTAGGATTCTTTTCCGGAGGAAGAATATTCGATTCGAATCCGAATCTTCAGCCTCCTTACAACAGTGTGGACAATGATACTGCTGTTCTTCCTGTAGATTTCGGTTCCTCCAATCCTCAGGCAACCTTATTCATCAACTCCACTGAAAACGTGGACAGATACAAAGAGTTGGAAATCCGTTTTTCACACCCAATGAATAAGACTACAGTAGAGCAAAGTTTCGCTATTATCGGCGCTTCTGGAAATTTAACTGGGCCGACTCCAGGTGGAGAATTCTACTGGATGAGTAACCAGAAGCTTCGCTTTAACCCATATAGGGAGTTAAAGCCTGGAGAAACTTATACTCTTACAATTAATCCGAATGCTGCTACCATAGGTGGAGCGACTCTGGAAGATTATACGATCACTTTCAGAACTGGACTGGATTATAGTCTTACAAATAAGATTACCCAAGGCAGCCAATATACTCTGAACGGCACGAATGATATGACATTCGATCAGTCTGCAGCGTTAACGTTGGCTTCAACTTATGTAAATCCAATAGTCGGTGAAAATTATATCCAATCTGTTCTTTTGAAGAAGATCGGTGCAAATACTGCTCAGGATATTTGTACGACTCCTCCTTGCTCGATGAGCGCACCTATTTCTCTCAACTTGAATACTTCTCAAGTTCCTCCTACTGTTGGTGGGAATACCTACTACTATGAGATCGCCACTACGAATGGAAAGACTTTCCGTAAGTATTTCAGCTTTAACTACGGTAAATTGGAGAATGCAAATAACGTTCTTCCTTACGTAGCTAACGGTGTGATGGACGAGGCGCAAATGCTTCCATTCTTAGGGAAAGCAATCCAGAAATATACTACCGGTGCCTTCAAAGTGAAGGATTCAACCGGAGTTCCTCGTACTTTCCAAGAATTCTTATTAGGAATGCCTGATTTTCCTAAGAAAAAGTTCTACGATAACGGGGCCTGGAACATCGGCGAAGCTTGTATGAGACAAGACGCTAAGATGTCGGGTAATGCGAACGAAGCTGCATTCAAGGCCTTTGAATATATTCCTGTATTTGGTTCTAAATCCGGCGGCGGTGCAGGTCAGGGATATTGTTATGTGAGACACCCTGACTGTGTTACGGATAACGGACCTCCTTATCACCCTAAAAAAAGAGCAAGCGGCGTAAGCAGGGACGATTGGTGGAATATTTATAATGCCAATAACTGCGGGCAAAATCAGAATAATGCAAATTATCCTGCGGCTTGTAAAAACCTATTCCATTGGGGAGAGGCAGCTTGGAGTCTTTGCCATTATCCTACAGACGCAAAATCTTATAAAAACGGCGGTTATACTTCTACGGTGTTTTCTGCATTCGGTAGACCGGACGGAGATATAGGTTCTGCAGGAGACGACACGTTAGACTGCGCATTCCCAGCTTGTTTCTTCGATTCTTATCATATCGAAAAAATCGCTCCGGGACCATTCTCTAAATACAGCGCTATCTTAAATGTGGCTTCCGGTGGGATTGCAGATGGAAGCGCAGCGATTACCTTGGATGTATATGTTACGGACATGAGACTTCCTAAGACAGTTATTTGCGGATCAAATAATGCAACTCATGGTTGTGCTGCAGGAACAGGGACCCAATTAGGAAACGTTGTTGCTGACCTAAAAGTAAATCCTGGCTCCGGGGCGGTCGCTCCTGGATTGGGTCTGGATCTAAAATCCAGATACACTGAAGTGGATCTTCTCGTAGTCTCTCGTTTCGAAGACTGGTATGGAGCATTCAATGGACCGGGTGCGTTACTTGTGTTCAGAACCACTGCTAAACTGAACTGGGATCCTGCAGTCGAAGGAACTTTAAACCCAGCAGGTTACGATTGGAACAACGTAAAACTTTCCAAACCTCGTTTGGCATTAGCTCGTGCACGTAATAATATGACTGTGACTTCAGACGGTTTGATCAATATGACCGTTAGGACCCCATTCACAGTTAACGACGATTACTTCCCAGATAATCCGAGTGTTGCAAATATTCTTGCGAATACGAATAACTTCTTCATTCGCCCGTGGGCAAACCCTTTACATATGACTTTAGCAGGTTTATATCCTGGGGAAGATACTTCAGACTTCATGTATACGGAGCCTATGACCTACATTCATGGTAGTGAAAGTTTCAACACTATTATTGAGGCACTCGTAGGTAGATCAGAATTGAGTAATATGGCGAACTTAACTGTGGACCAGGTGAAGCAGATCATCACTCAATACATGCTCAGAGATATCGTGCAAAGGATCGCTCCAAACGTTCTGAACTCTGTGATCGCCGACTTAAGAGATACAGGAGTGACCATCACTTTACCAAGTTATCTTCCTGCTCCTCTTGGGAATTTCCCATTAACTGTGAAATTTAAACTGAATACTGACGCAGCTATCAAACATGACGGAACCAATAAGGGTCTTGTGACTTCTTTGGATTTTGCATTCACCAGTAATTATAACCCTGCAGGTGGACTTAGAACCCAATCGGGTAAAACCGGAATGGTTACAACCAGAACTTGGACCGCGGCGAATCCGCCTCCTTCTACTTATCAGTTCAGTCAATCTGCTGCGAACCCTGGGTTCTTGATCTCAATGCACACTGACACAATCTCTCAGGCTGCATTCCATTTATGGCAGAGAAGGGGATTGGATATTGTATTGAATAAGGCATTCATTGATGGAATGAACGCTTTCGCGGGAGCAGATCCTCTCTTTGCGTTGACCACTTCTTTCTTAAAAGCTTCTCCTTTGGTTACAATCCTTGTGCCAGGAAGAAACAAGTTACAAGGATTGAACGGATCCAATGCGATTGCACCTCCTGTAAAATCTTATGATGATATCGATATGGTGATGTCTCCAATCCATGCGCCTAACGTGAAGTTCAAACCTATGACTTCCGCAGGAATACCTAAGATGAGATTGTATTTTACTGAAATGCAATTGCAGATCATCGCTAAGAAACCTACTTCTTGCACCGGTCTCTTAGATGACGAACTCACGGATTGCCAAGCGGATACAAGAGCGAACGGTTACCAACAAACTCTTGGAACAGTTAGGATCAGTTTTGCTGCGGATGCGGACTTCCGTTTCAAAATGTTCTCTAACCCTACCAATAATCCTGCACTTGCTAACTTAAACGCACTTCAGGTGATCTTGGATCCAGTGAATAATATGGATTATGCGGTAGAAGTTTTGGAAGGACAAGCTTACAATCCGTTCGGCTTGGATCCTGATGGTATCAAGTCCGTGATCTCTCCGTTAGTCACCACTTTGGTGATCCCAATGGTAAACAGTATTATGAAAGAGATCCCAATGCCTCCGGATATCACTTTCCCTAAATTGATCAACCCTGCAGGAAACGCATCCTGCGCGATCAGTGCGAAGAGTGATAAGGTACAATTTTTCACCTTGAGTTCTCCTCAAGTTGCAGATCCGTATCTGTTAGGAGGAATGAGATTTGTAGGACAAGCTGTAACAGATCCTGCATCTCTGATTGTCTGCCCTTAAACACTCCTAGCTATTTCGAAAAACTATATGTCGAAATGACCGAAAGGGAAAAACCCTTTCGGTTTTTTTTTAAGGAAAGCTTCTCGGATAAGTAAATTAGAAAAAGCTTATGAGTGAGTCTTCACTCAATTAGTATTGTGTAATTTTGATTTTCTTTTGCTACAGTTTCGCAAAAGTTTTCGTTCGATTTCTGTCGAACAGCACCTATTATTTCATAACGATCGTTAGAACGTGCTATAAAAATGAAAAGGAAATTTATTCAAATACTTGCATTTAAAAATAGTGAGCATTTAGTCACAATTTTTGTCCTGTTTTCATAAATAGGTTGCAGGAATCCGGATAAGATAGGAAACGAAAAGTGGATATGACGTATTACCAGCTTTCATGTTACTTGGTGGTGACTGTATTAGTCTACCGTACGATTCATAATTTAGTTTTATATTTTAGAAATCGGAAACAAGCGTACCTTCTTTACTTTGCATTATTGCAAGTTGCGTATGGCGGTTATCTATTCTGTTTTATCCAAACCATTAACGTAGATAATCCTGAAAAAGCTTTGATCTGGGAAAGGATGGAGAATGCGATAGCAGCAATATTCGCTACGTTTATCGTGCTCTTCGTAAATAATTATAAAAAACTTTTCAGCAGAGATTTCATTCTTCTATACGTGTTCATGTACCTTATCCTTGCGGGAATACTCTTACAGGATCCAAACGCTTATACGATGAGTGTCGCTCATCCGAAACATTTCCCTTCTTTAGGCATAGTCATCTACGAAACAGATCAACCTACGATTATGCAGTTTATCTTCCTTTCCGGGATTATGATGATCGTATGGACAGTGATAAAGGTGATGAATCAGTTTCGTAAGAACAGATTCAGGAACCATTTCCTATTTTACGGATTGGTATTGTTCTTCGCGAGTTTGATCGCAGATATATTGGTCGCGAGCGATTTGCTTGGCATCCCATATACTTCTCATTTTAGTTTTTTGATCCTTATGTTCTGCGTGGATAGCTTCCTCACAGTGAATAAGTCTGAAAGGGAAGTCCGGATGGAATTCAAGGAATCAGTTTCCAAATGGCTTACCAAGCCGGAGACTTCTTCTTTCGGATCACAAGCAAAGAACATTAGTGGAGAAGCCCCTGAATCCAAGTCTCTCAAAGAGAAAGGCCGTAATCCTAAAAAGCTGAGCGTTAGAGCTATGGGCCCATTAGAATTGGATCTGGATGGGAAGAAGATCCCAGCAGCTGAATATTCTAGTAAGAAAAAACTTCTCAAACTCATCAAACTTCTGTTAGTTCGTTTCGGCAAAGGTGTTCATAAAGAAGAATTATTAGAGAATCTCTGGCCGGGGATGTCTGAGAAAAATGCTCTAAATAGTTTACACGCTCTACTTTTCCGTCTTCGTAAAATTTTAGGAAACCCGGAGGCGGTCGTATTCGCAGAGGATAGACTATTCTTCCATTCCGATCTAGTAGAAGCGGACTTTGTAGAATTTGAGAAAAAATTCGAGACTGCTGGGAAGTTGCTTCGTAACAAAAAAGAAGAAGAAGCGGTGCAATCTTATCGTGAAGCGCAGGAGCTGTATACCGGAGACTTCTTCGAATTCGATCTGTATTTCCCTGAATCGGAACTAAAACGTGAATATTTACGTAAGAACCTGATCGAGATTTATAGAATTCTATGCGAATATTCTCAAAAAGCAGGAGATGCAAATTCTCTACTTTCCGATTCGGAAAGCTGGATACGTTTAGATGATCTGGATGAAAGAGCCTGGAGATTTCACTTCGAATCTTTACAATCTTTAGATCGTAAGAATGAAGCTTTGCGTAAATTCGAGGATATGAAGAAGATCCTGAAAAAAGAATTAGGTGTGGAACCTGACCAAGAGACAGTTTCACTCATTGAAAAGATCCGTGTTACTTCTCCAGTGAGCTAAATGTTTTGGAAACACTGCACTATAAAATAAAACGCTCATTAGAAAAAAAATATTGGACGAAGTAAATCACTTCTGTACGTTCTTCCAGAATCCCCCATATTCTAAGTAAAAAATAACCCCCGAAATAAAATGAATAAACGAATCCTTTTTTTTGTAACGATTGTTACAATTACCATAGCAAACTGTTCCATCGTATATAGAGTTACTGGCAAAACTTTAAACTCTTATGCACAAGACCATTTGGTCCCTCATTACCTTGCATCTGACGATTTGGATGCAATCTGTACTGGAGGAACTGCGCTCGGACCTTTGGTAGCTTCTTTCGAAAGGACCGGAGCTTCTGTGGAATTGGCTACTATGGTGGCACAAATGGGAGCAGGGATGTGTGCGGAGAAACAAGCACAAGAAGCTGAACTTTTATATATCGCTGCCGTCCGCAAGGGTAAGGGAGACGAAGCGCTGGATAATCAGGCGAGACAGATCCGTTACCATGGAATCGCTGCAAAAAGATATGGGGATGCACATAATAGATTCTTGCAATACTTCGGAGAATGGAATGGAAAATGTCCTTCTATCAGTGAAGAAGAAGAGTTATATTATCTAGTAGGGATTTCTTCCGGTCTATTGGCGATCCTTCACGATTTTGCTTCCCAAGGATATGCGGGGATCACTCGAGAAGTACCAAGCGTAGTTGCAGGAGCTTCTAAATGTTTGGATCCTAAAAAATGGTGGGGAACTCCTTTGGCATTGGAAGCAGTAGTGTGGCTTTCGGTTCCAGGTGCAACCCCGGAAGGAAAAGATCCTAATAAACAAATGGAAGAAGCTGTGAAAATAGGCGACAAAGAAGGAGTTCGTCTTTCTAGAGCATTCCAGATCCAAGCTGCTGCCGGAAAAGGTGATGTGGAGAAGATCAAAAAACTTATATTAGAACATTCTAAAGTTCTAAGCCAAGTTCCTGCTAAGAAGGAATATCTTTTCTTGGAAGCGTTTGCGGAAAATTTATCGCGTCATGAATCTGATAAAATTTGGATGAAAGAGACCGGACATAGGGGACCGATTAACTTCTCCTCTTTTCCGGGAAAAAAGAAAAACAATAAAGAAGAAGACGATCTTTTAAAAGATCTTTGAGCGGGTTCTTGGGTGGAAAACGAAAAAAAAGGGACCTTAAGGAGAAAAACTATATGAAAAAGTTTCTCATTCTATCGGTAATCATTCTTGGGACTTGGATGTCCGTAGGTGTGGGAGCAGCGGAGACGGTGGATCGATCCATGTGTGTATTCGATCCTTCCGGGGCGCACGGAGACGTGTTTAAAGCGGCACAAAGATACCAAGCGCAAGCTTTAACATGGGGAATTCGTCTGGATCTGAAGGCTTATACTGACGAAGTAGTGGCAAACTCCGACTTCAAAGCTGGAAAATGTAATATGGCACTTCTAACTTCTCTTAGAGTAAGAAGTTATGTGCATGAATCTGGATCCATCGAAGCGATCGGTGCATTGCCAAGTTATGACCTTCTCCGAAAAACAATCGAAGCATTATCAAATCCTAAAGTAAGAGAGCTGAACACTGACGGAGAATACGAGACCATGGCTATGTTCCCTGGTGGCGCGGTTTATCTTTTATTAAGAGACAAGAACCTGAAAGATATCAAGGACTTGGCCGGTAGAAAGATCGCTACTTTAACTTACGACCAGGCTGCCACAACTATGGTGGATATCGTAGGAGCTTCTATGGTTCCCGCAGAGATCGCAACTTTTGCCGGTATCTTCAATAACGGAAGAGCGGACGCTTGTTATTCTCCTGCGATAGGGATCAAACCTTTGGAACTTATGAAAGGAATTTCACCGAACGGTGGTATAGTTCGTTTTCCGATCGGGCAGTTGACCTTTCAAATCGTGGCTCGCCACAAGGATTTTGCAGAAGGTTTCGGAAATAATTCCAGAGCGTGGGCGGCGACCCAGTTTGACGCTATGCTTTCTCTGACCAAAAAGGCAGAGCAGGAAATTCCTGCAAAATATTGGATAGAAGTTCCGAAAGATCTTCAAAAGAATTATTTCGAAAAATTCAGAGAAGTCAGGATCAGGCTGAGAGACAAAAAAGTATATCATCCTACCATTCTGAAATTAATGAAAAGGGTTCGTTGCAGCGCTGATAAAGAAGCGACTGAGTGTGCGGATAACCTGGAATAATTTCCAAAACTAACAGAAAAAAGGCGGGAAAAATCTTTCCCGCTTATCTTATATCAATCAATCGCAGATTCCAGAGGATATTCTATGTGGAGAAAAATCGTTTCCTGGGCGGTATTATTCTTTTTATTCGTACCCCTTGTTCAAAGTGGAAGCCAGCTAGTCCAAGCTAGACTACTCGGCTTAGGTAGCAGTATTTGGCCTAACTATGCTATGATCCGAAATGTTTGTATCGCAGATCCAAATGCGGAAGCGGATACAAAGGCGGAAGTCAGCCAAGCGGATATGGACGCTTTGGACGATATCGGTCTCGGAGATACTTCCGGCGAGAAGAATGTAGGAGCTCCAACAGGACCAACCGAAACCCAATTGGAGTTAGAGAAACTTGCGGGTTCTCTAACAGTAGGGCAAAAATTATATTGTGGATTCGAGCGTAGGCTTTCTTGGATTACTATCTCCGCTATAGATTATATTCCAATGACTATGGTATTCTTACTGATCGTAGCGGGAACTGTTTCCACGACTAGAAGATATCATATTGCCCTTAGGAATCCCGAGAACTCCAAAGAGGAAAAGATCACCGAATGGAGCCAGATCATCGCAAATACGATCATCATGGTTTCTGCCGCGTTCATGTATCCTCTCCAAAAAGGTGTGGAGGCTCAAATCCAGGTGTTGTGGGTCTTAGGGCTGATACTTTTAGCAGGATTAAATTTTTATAATTTAAAAAATCCTGTTTTTAAGAATGGAGAAGGTAAACAGAATACCAAACTTTCCCATGCATTATTATGCGTTCCTTTGTATGCATGGATGGCACTTGTTTGCGGATTCTACTTCTTCATTTTAGAAAAACATCCGGCGGGACTTGCGATCTATCTACAAAAATTGACCGCACATGCTCAGCTTTATATCCAGATCGGTCTTTATGTGTGGACCGGTATTCTTTTAAGGGATACTTCTTTAGGAAAAAGATTCTTCGATCTTTTGAACCCATGGAAACTTCCTTCAGAGCTAATGGCAGTGATCATCGTAGTTGTTGCCGCCCTTCCTACTGCATATAGCGGTGCTTCCGGGATCGTGGTTCTTGCATTAGGAGCTACTATTTTCAAGGAGTTGAGAAGAGCTGGTGCAAGCCAAGAAAGAGCTCTTGCTGCGACCGCAATGTCAGGAAGTTTGGGAGTGGTTCTGCCTCCATGTTTACTCGTGGTGATCGTTGCTTCTTTGAACTTGGAAGTGACTACCGACGAATTATTCCATTGGGGTTGGAGAGTGTTTGCACTTTCATCCACTCTATTCTTGATTGTGAGCTGGTTTAGTAGAACCGAATCCTGGAAGATCCGTCCGGAACAAGACGCATTCAAAAAATCTTTGCAGGCATTAAAATCTTTCTCAGTCTATTTGGTGATCTCTATCGCAATCGTTCTTACGATCGTTCTTGCACTCGGAACTCATTTCGACGAAAGAACTGCACCTTATATTCTGCCGATCGCAATGTTGGCGCTTCTGTTCATAGATTATAGAATTTCCAAAAAGGAAAAATTGGAGAAGGGAGAAACTCATAACGAAGAAGTGGAACTTTCCAGAACTTCTTACGATGGGGGCTCACACTTAGGAGCACTTCTTCTTCTTATGGGATTGTCCGCTTGTATGGGTGGGGTTTTCGAAAGATCAGAAGTGATCAATCTATTTCCGACTCACTTAGGCTCTCCAATGTCTGCTATGTTAATTCTGACATTTGCACTTGTGATCATTGGAATGTTAATGGACCCTTACGGTGCCGTGATCTTGGTTTCAGTAACCTTGTATCCAATCGCTAAGGCAAACGGGATCCATCCACTAAATTTCTGGATGACCGCACTTGTTTCTTTCGAGTTAGGTTATTTGACTCCTCCGGTTGCACTCAACCACTTGTTGACCAAACACGTAGTGCGAGATCTATTGATAGAGGATAAAAGTCTGGAAGGAAAAGGTTTCTTTGCGAGGCATGAACATATCGTAATTCCGATTATCGTTCTAACACTGACCTTGCTTGTGACCGCTTTCGGGCCGATCCTATATTCTAAATACGCAGGGTAATCACTCAGTTGAATCCGATGTAGGAACTCCTACATCGGATTTCTACGAAGTCTTACTTCTTCTTTTTTTTCTTATCTTTTGCTTTAGGAAATTCCAATTTGGAAGGACCGATATTACCTTTTGCAAATTGTTTCTTCTTAGTTTCTATCCAAGGCAGAACCCAGACAAGCTCTTCTGCGAGAGCGAATAGGTTTTCGTTAATATCTACCAACTCTTCTACCACTAAGAAGTAGGCCACGCTGGATTTTAATTTGCTGTCTCCTTTACGGATACGTTTCATCTGGTTTTTGTAGATGCGGACTTTGATATCAGAAAGTTCTTTTACTTTTTTACCGGATCTCGCCTTCTCCACCAAACCTGGGACCTTATCGGATTGTGCTAAAAGTTCGAAAAGATCTTCCGCTAACTTGCGTAATTCTTTTAGATCTTCTCTTTCGTCCTTTGTAAGTCCTGTTTGGAAACGATCTATCTTCTCGGAAGTGTTTCTATGTATATTTGTAAGATTTTCAGCGATACGATCTATGTAACCGAGCGCATTTGTGAAAGGATGGATGGATTGGAAATCTGACTCGTCGAAATGTCTATCCACCAAACTTAAAAAACCGGAGATAGAAGATTCATAATTTTTCTTCAGGTTCTTTAAGATCTTAGAAGCCTGTTTGAAGTCTTTTTTCTTTCCTCCGATATAGCCGGAAGAAAGTGTATTCATCGCCTTCTTCGCTAATAACAAATTTCCCAATAAAGAAGAAAGCGATTTAGTAAGTGCCTTTTCAGGATGTTTGGTGAGTAGAAGAAGTTTTTCCAGATCCTCATCGTATTCTGCCTTTCTTTTTTTGTGTATACGATTGAATGCAAGGACCAAGAAGAATGTGAAGCCTAAAACTACAACCACTGCAGCAAAGCCGAAGTAATAGAATAACGCCGCGATAAATCCACCTGTGAAGGAGGCAAAGATCGCAGTCATAAACCATCCACCTACAACGGTTAGAACCCCGCTGACACGATTGACTGCATTTTCTTTTTGCCAGGCTCCGTCTGCGAGCGAGGTTCCCATTGCTACCATAAAGGTAACAAATGTGGTAGAGAGCGGAAGTTTTTCGATCGTTCCTATAAGTATTAGCGCCGAAGCGATGAGTATATTTACGGAAGCTCTAAGTAAATCGAATGCATCACTTTCATGCAAACGAACTAACTCCAAGGTTCCACTTTGTTTGAACCTAGAAGAGATCCAATTACGAATGATAGAAGGTAAAATTCTTTTAATAGGATAATAGATCCCGACTGCAATTTGAACGAATACTCTCGCAACCAAGCTGGATTGATAAGCTTCTACAGTTTCTCCCTGGGAGCCTAAACTTACTTCAGTTCTTGTAACTGTTTCCGCTTTCTTTGATTTGAATAACGCGATGATCATGATGAGTGCAGCACCGATCAGAAGTCTATTGTCTGTAAGAACTTCTTTTCCTAAGCCAGACGCCATCGTATTTGCATCCCAGTTGGCCGCTTTGATCAATTCATGAGTTTGTAAACTTGCGATCGGAACTCCGATAAAGTTCACTAAGTCATTACTTGCAAAAGCCATTGCAAGCGCCGCAGTCCCGAATAATACTACGATCTTCAGAACGTTTATTTTGGAGAAGATCAAGATTTGGAATACGATAGAAAAACCAATAAAGCTTAATACTAGAATGGTTTTAAAATTGGTTTGGATCCAAGCTAATACATCTTTACTCAGGAAAGTCGATCCTTTCATTGCAGTGAGTAGAATGAAGAAGATCACAACTGTGACTGCGAGTCCTGAGAAAATCCCTCCGAACCATTTCATCGTTTTATCTAAACGGAAACTGAAAATCAATCGGAAGAAGAACATCAATATCATCCCCGCAAAGAAGGCGAGTATCACGGATAGCGCGATCCCGAAGATGATCTTTAATGCAGACTCCGAGTTTATGATCTTAAATGCATCGTTTAAGGTGTCTGTTTTGAGAAGCGCCAGAACCAAGGAGGCTCCTAATAATTCGAAAACCAGGGAGACGGTTGTGGAAGTGGGAAGTCCTAAAGTATTGTATAAATCAAGGAGAATGATATCCGAAACCATCACCGCCAAAAATAAGAACATCAACTCTGCAAGGCTGAAAAATTCGGGATGAAAGATCCCTTTTCTTGCGACCTCCATCATTCCGCTGGAACTCAACGCTCCGAGTAAGATACCGAATGTAGAAACGATCAGGATGATTTTTCTGGAGGCCGCTCTAGAACCGACTGCCGAATTCGTAAAGTTCACTGCGTCATTGGAAACTCCGACGAGTAAGTCCATTACTCCGAGTACAGCCATAACTGCTACGATGATTAAGAAGATATCCATGTAGTCCTATCTCGAAAGGGTGTTTTGGGTAGTATTTAAGGCAAAGTAGGAGCCTCAACCCAAATTTCCGCAGGTTTCTTTTTCAAAATACGGATTATGAAATGCGCTTTCGATTTCCCCCCGACCTGAAAGAATGGGTGATCTAACCTGTTTTTTTAGAAAGCATAAGACAGGTTAATCAATCGTCGCGAAATATAAAAGGAGGCGGTATGAAGATTTCAGTGGGCAATCTTCCCCAGGAATGGACGGAAGAAGATTTGGAAAAACTATTCTCCAAATACGGAAAGGCCGAGCATATTTCCATTAAAAAAGATAAACTCACGGGACGTTCTTTGGGTTACGGTTCTTTGGAAATGGAAGATGGGGCGGCAAAAAAGGCCCTGGAAGCTTTAAATAAGTACGAGGTTTCCGGAAAAGTTCTAACGGTGGTAGACGCCGATGAATGGAAAAAAGAATTCGATAAAAAGCAATCCGTGAAAGGTGGGCCGAGTCACAATAAAGTGCATGGAAGCCAGACCACGGGGGGTTTTGGAAGTTCTGTCAGACGTACTGGAGGTAGAGGAAAATGAATTTAAAAAGAATCCATATATTAATCGCAATTTTAATCTCAGCATTCGTTCTGAGCCTGGGAGTATTTGCTCAAGGCAACGGTCTGGTGATTAAAGACATCAAAAAGGGAACTGGGAAAGAGGCCTTCAATGGGTCTAACGTAACCGTTCATTATACCGGTTGGCTGACCAATGGAAAAAAATTCGATAGCTCCAAAGACAGAGGAACTCCGTTCCGTTTTGATCTTGGTGCTGGGCAAGTGATCCGAGGTTGGGACAAAGGAGTCCAAGGTATGAAAGAAGGCGGTATCCGTAAATTGACGATCCCACCTGAAATGGGTTATGGAAGCTCCGGAGCAGGGACTATTCCTCCAAATTCTACTCTGATTTTTGAAGTAGAATTGATCAAAGTTTACTGACATTTCTGTGTTAAATCTGTTGCTTCTATTCTAATGGATCAGAAGCAACAGTAGTAAAATATCACGATTTCATTGCAATTTACGACAAACCTGCATCCTCACTTATCCTTCTTATTCTTTTTTTTAAAAATTTGTAATATTTAAACGAGGCCATTCTTCCCATTTAATAGAGAGAAAAAGGGGAGGAGATAAGGTCTTGAATCAAGAAAACACATTAACCAACGCATCTTCTTCCCAATATCGTAGCTTATTCGAACACCAACCATTAGCTGCTTTTTTGGTAGAAGCAGATGGTACCATCGCCTTGGTAAACCAGAAGTTCGAGGATATCTCCGGAAGAAGAAAAACGGAGATAGAGGGAAGAATGAAATGGTCCCAGTTTGCACATCCTGACGATACGGAAAGCCTAATGGATGCCTTCATGGACAGATTTAAACATGAAGTTCCAAAAGTATTTTCTGCAAGAACAAGACTTCTTTCCGCAAACGGATATAAGAAAGTATATGTAAGAGCAAACAGGATACCGACAGAAGAAGGTAGAGTTCTTGTCCAATTACAAGAGTTGGATGAAGAAGGTCTTCTAAAAGATTATTCCTTAGAAGATTCAGACTATCGCTGGCGTTCCTTTCTTATGGAAGGAATGGATTTTGTAGTTATCATGGACTTGAATGGGAATGTGTTATTCATCAATAGAACATTCACTGGAGTTTCTGCAGATGAGATCCAAGGTAAAAACTTTTTCGAAGTATTAAAAACTTCTGATGCATTAAAAGTACAATCCGTGATTACTCGGGTATTGAGCACCGGTAAGCCGGAAGCATTCGAAGAATGGAGTAGCTTTACAGGCAAAAGAAGCCATTATTATATTAGAATTTCTCCCGTAACTAAACAAGGAGAGATCAGCGCGATCTTACTTGCGATCTCGGACACCACACAACAAAAAGAATCAGATTCCGATCGTTTGAGAAGAATGGAGTCCCAAAGACATCGTCAAAAATTGGAGGCCCTGGGAACCTTGGCTGCCGGTGTCGCTCACGAGATCAATAATCCTCTCACAGGTATCTTAAATTACGCGGAACTAGTTCGCACTCAGGTAGAAGAGAACGAATCCCTCTCCAAAAACATGGAAGTGATCATTCGGGAAAGTGAAAGAATTTCCGGCATCGTAAGAAGTCTATTAGGTTTTGCTCATAAAGAAGAAGGTATCAGGGCTCACGTTTCTACTGGAGAAATTTTATACTCTTCTATACAACTTCTATTGCCGTTCCTGATCAGAGACGGGATCAGGGTGGAAGGAATGGATAGTTTAGTGGATGCCGACTCAGAAGTCCCACTTGTAATTGGTGAACCTCAAAAACTAAAACAGGTTTTTCTAAACTTGATCACAAACGCGAGAGATTCGTTGAACGAAAAGTATGCTTTCGAAACGGATCATAAGAAGATCCAGGTATCTCAGTCCGTAGTCGAAAAAGGAGATACTAGGTTTGTTCGGATCACTGTCAAAGACTGGGGAATCGGAATAGGTGACGAGAATCTGAATCGGATTTTTGATCCGTTCTTCACTACAAAACCAACCACGGTCGGAACTGGACTTGGACTTTCAGTTAGCTATGAGATCGTTCGGGAAATGGGCGGCGAGATAGAGGTAGAAAGTTCAGAGGATGAGTTCGCCACATTTCATATCTTGATCCCTGCTTCGGAAAAGATTTCTTGACCTTGCCTTAGGCGAGGAGATACTTTTGATCTCCTATGTCAGAAGCAGAGGAAAAAAATTCCGGAACTCGAGCACCTTTCCAATCCGCTTCTAGAAAAGATGTAATTCGGATCTTAGAAAGAATTACGGACGCATTTTTGTCCTTAGACAGAGAACTTAAGATCTTATATGCTAACTTCGAGGCCGAAAAACTTCTGGATATTATTCGAGAGAATTTAGTCGGCAAAAGATTACCGGAGATACTTCCTCAATTCAATTACACTTCTTTGTTTCCTGCGATGATAGAGTCTATGCATTCCGGACTTCCAAAAGACCTGGAGATTTTAGATCCGAAGGAGAATATTTGGTACGAGGTTCGTATCTTTCCTTCTATCGAAGACATTGCAGTTTACTTGCGCGATGTAACTTCCAGAAAAGAAGGAGAAGTTAAACTCAAAGAATCGGAAGAAAGACTTTCCGAACTTGTGAGAACTTCTTTGGATTCTATTCTTTCTGTGAACGACTCCATGGAAATAATACTGATGAATCCGGCTGCGGAGAAGTTGTTCGGATATTCCTCTTGGGAAGTGAATGGAAAGTCTTTGGAGTTTTTACTTCCATCGAGACACAAAAAAAATATTTCCAATGTATTATATCAGATAGGAGAAAATCCGGATCGCGGGATCTTTGGGCCGCTTAGGGCCAGGCGCAAAAACGGGACTGAGCCTATTTTAGAAGCTTCCGTCTCCAAGGTAAATACATCTTCCGGAAAAGGATATACTCTCATACTTCGAGATATCACTGACAGAATTTCTATCCAAAAGAAATTAAGAGGGACTGTAGAAGAACTTAAGAACGTAGACAGGGAAAGGTTGGACCTCCTACAAAATCTGGAAGCTGAGGTAGAATCCCGCTCCAAAGAACTTACCAGATTCTATCGTTTGATGAAAGAAGAATTAAACCTGGCTAAACGAGTGCAGAATAGTTTACTTCCACCGATTGATTATTCAATTCCGGGAGTTCAAACTTTTGTAAATTATGTTCCGGTAATGGAAGTGGGAGGGGATTGGTTTGATATATTCGAATTCCGCCCTGGCGTTCTGAGAGTAATTTTAGCCGATGCTACCGGTCATGGCGTCCAAGCTGCACTTGTGACAATGACAATCAAAGGAGTTTACGAGCCTCTAAAATATTTGGCAGATTCTCCTTTGGAACTGATTAAAGGGATCAATATAGATTATTGTAGAAATTTCAAAAATCTACAGATGTATTTTTCCTGTTTTATCTTGGATGTGGATACGATAGAAAGAAAGATCCGATTTGCATCCGGAGGTCATCCTGCACTCTTATGGAAATCCAAATCAGGGATAAAACCTTTGGAAAGAACAGGATCACTTTTAGGCCTAAATGCAAAAATGGAATATCTGGAAGAAGAATACGATTATTCGGAAGGAGATTCCATACTGATGTTAACCGATGGGATCTTTGAGGAATTTGATTCGGAACAAAATCCGTTTGGTGAAGAAAGGATAGAAAAAATCTACAGAGACTCCGGACTAAGCGGGCTGGAATTACATTCTCAGATCATAAAAGAAATGAAGGCTCATCTGGCAGACAAAGAACCCCAGGATGACATCACACTGATTTCTTTGAACCTGACTTAATCTAAGTTGACCTAAGAACTTATTTAGAAGGACATTCTTTACGTGTCCGAATTTCTCATACTGTTTCCTTTACTCTTGTTTTTGTTAGGATTCGGATTTGCAGAATATATCCTTCATATTTCCAGAAGGAACAAAATCCCGGTTCGTATCCATGTAAATGGCACTCGAGGAAAGAGTTCTGTAACAAGACTTATCGCATCCGGTTTGAAAGAAGGTGGATTTCAAGTTCTCGCTAAAACCACCGGAACCGTTCCAAGGCTTATCTTACCGGATGGTTCCGAACGGAATATCATCAGATACGGCGCTCCAAATATTTTAGAGCAGAAGTTTGCGATCCAAGAGGCAGTTAAACAAGGAGCAAACGTAATCGTTTTAGAATGTATGGCACTTGTTCCGTTTAACCAGAAAGTTTCGGAAGAAAAATTGATCAAGGCTACACATTCCGTAATCACAAATGTAAGAGAAGATCATCTAGAAATCATGGGGCCGGAGAAGAAGGATGTTGCTTTAGCTCTAAGCGGTTTTATTCCAAAATCCAAAATGTTATTCACTTCGGAAGTAGAATTTTTTTCATTCTTTGAAGAGATATGTAAAAGGAAGAATACGGAAATCGTTTCAGTCAGTCCTAAAAAATATTCTCAGTTAAACTATATGCAAGGTTTTGCATATTATGAACATCCCGAGAACGTGCTTATTGCTTTAGAGGTATGCGAATCTTTAGGAGTTAAAGCGGAGATTGCGATACAAGGAATGTGGTCTCATTCTCCGGATTTGGGAGCTACTTTCTTTGCAGAATATACATTTGGTGAGAATAAGATCGCTTTTGCAAATGGTTTTGCTGCAAACGATCCGAGGTCTGCCGCAAGTATTTGGAAGAATTCGGTCCAACGGTTCCTTGAATATACTTATAAAGTCGCTCTTGTGAATTGTAGAAAAGATAGACCGGAAAGATCGGAACAAATGGCAAAAGAGATCCTCTCTTGGAATAAGAATATCCCGGACTTGATTTTGATTACTGGCGAAGGAAACGAGATATTTAAGAAGACCTGTTTGAAATTAGGTTTAGGAAATTCTAAATTAGAAGATCTAAAATATCTAGATGCAAAAGAGATCATGGAGTTTTTTCGAAAATCGCTTCCTTCTCACTCAATGGTTGTTGGACTCGGGAATATAGGTGGACTGGGTTTAGAACTTCTGGAACATTTAAAACGAAAGGAAATTCTGAAAGGGTAGTATGGACTTATTGAGTATTTCCATCGGGTTGGGCTTAGGGATCAGTTTATTCTTTTCCGAATTTTTCGGAATAGCTGGCGGGCTTGTCGTTCCTGGGTATTTCGCATTGCAGCTCCAGAATCCAATCAATATTCTTCTTACATTGTCCGTGAGCCTCTGTGTTTTTGCTTTAGGAAGATTCATTTCGAAATTTGTAATATTATATGGAAAAAGAAGGACTGCAATTCTACTTTTACTCGGATTCGTTTTGGACGCAATCGGCAATGAATGGATATTTCCAGGAATTTTTAAGGAGATAATCCACTTAGGATCGGAAGTAAAAGCGGTTGGTCATATTATTCCGGGTCTTATTGCGGTATGGATGGATAGGCAAGGTTGGTTGGAAACTCTTGCATCTTTACTTACAGCTTCCGTGATCGTTCGTTTGATTTTGATCTTATTTCTTGGAAAGGAGTTATTGCCTTGAAGGGAATGTATTGGAAATCTTCCAACAAATCCGTTCTGTATTATTTAGCCTTGGCAGTAGTTTCTATTTTTGGAATGTACTTAGTGGAATATTTTCGTTATGAAAAAGTGCAGGAATACTATTCTGAAAAAATAGAGGCTGCAAAACTTACCGCTAAGGCGTTTCAAGAGATCAAACGTTATAAAGAATCTAAAAATATAAAGATAGATCTGGATTCCGATCCTTCTGGCTCGGGATTAATCGGCGAATTTTTTACACCTGTGACGAGTAATTTAGGCTCGCTTAAAGCAAAACAAAGTTCTATCAATCCGAACTTTGGTGCTTTGGTTCTGGAGTATCTCATCCAAGCTGGGGTTAAAAAAGGAGACGCAGTCGCAGTTTCTCTCTCTGGTTCATTTCCTGCTTTAAATATTGCGGTGTATTCTGCTGCTAAAGTTTTGGAACTGAAACTTGTGATTATCTCCAGTCTAACTTCTTCTCAATGGGGAGCGAATGATCCTGAATTTTTATGGCCGGATATGGAGATATTTCTTTATACTCAGGGGATTTTTCCTTATAAGTCCTCGGGCTACAGTTGGGGAGGGATCGAGGACCAGGCATTTGGGATGTCGAAAGAAGCGTCGAAGAACCTACAAAATTCCGCCTCCAAAAATTCACTTCCGATGCTCCATTCTAAGAATTACTCAGATAGCTTGGAAGAAAGAATAGGTTTGTATTCGTCAGTCATTCCGTATTCAGAGTATAAGGCTTATATCAATGTGGGCGGCGGAACTGTTTCTGTAGGAACCAAGAAGAATTCTGGAGAATTTTCTCCTGGTCTAAATCTAAAGCATCCAATTGTCCATGACGGAAGAGATTCGGTCATGAGGCGCTTTGCAAATTTAGGAATTCCTATCATTCATTTGGTGCGAGTAGAAGAACTTGCGACCCAGAATGGATTTACGATCCAACCTAAAAAACTTCCGGAAATTGGAGAGGGTAAAATATTCAAAAGATCGGAATATGATCCTCGTTTGGCTGCCGCAGTTTTAGCGGGGATCCTAGTTTTACTTTATATATTTTTCAAAAGAGATCATTTTATAGAAGAAGATCGGGACGAATCTCTTTAAGATCTCAAAAATTTGAATATTTCCTGATCTCTATCCTTATCTTCCAATAACACGGATTCATAATGATTCTTATCCGTTAGTTCATAAACTTTCAGGTTTTTGATCTTCTCTTTCATCTTCTCTATAGCGGTAGAAGGTAAAAGTTCGTCTCCCGCTTTGAAATTCGGTTTCAGGGCGCGGATCACGAGAACCGGGCAATGCAAAGCGGAATAAGGCATGACTTTATTTTCTTTTAGAGTTTTGAAAAATTCTTTTGGATCTTTGAAGATCCTGGCAATAATTCCTGCAGGCTTCATTGCTCCACCCATATTCTTTAGTTCGGAATCGATTACAAATGGGGGAATAGAACAAAGCACCGGTCCATAAAAAGTATCTCCAGGCATTAAAGAAGTAGAAAGTGTTCCGACTAATTCTAACTCGTACAATAAGAAATTTTGAATATTCGTATTCCAAGCCGAAAGAAGGGGGGACTTTTTAGCCTCTTGCAGATATATTTCCTTACTCGGGATCCTTCTGCCCAAACGGGCTAAAGAGCCTTGGATCATCAGCAGATTTGAAATTTTACGTTTGATCGAAAGTTCTCCACCTCCGTCTATCAATACTGCCTTTTCCAGGAAACTTGCGAACTTCTCCGCAAATCTAAGAGTGATCCAGGCACCTAATGAATGGGAAAGTATAGATATTTTAGAATATCCTAATATACTAGACAGTTCTTTTAAATCTTGTGCGTGGACTCTCGCGGAATATTCTTCTTTTGGTTTATCCGAATTGCCTCTTCCTCGTAGATCATATACGATCACTGTGATCCCTTTTTTGGAGAGCCCTTGTGCAATTGGTTCGAAGTTTTTTAGATTTCCTGTCAAGCCGTGAACACAGAAAAGAGGGACTTTTGATTTGCCTGGAAAGATCCGATAGGAGATTCGGATTCCGGAAGGTAGAGTAGCTATTTTGGAATCCGAACCGAATTGTAACATTCTGTAATATTTAGGAAACTTCTGCTCCTAGTCGGATCAGAATATTCTCCAAATTTTTTTCCATTTCTGATCTGAATGCTAAATGTAGTAAAGCAATCTTTTCCCTTTTTTTGACTGCCGAGAATCCTTCTCCTTCTCTTTGTAACTTAAACCAGATCCTGGATTCACCCAATCCTGAAAATTTGATGCAAAAATCGTCTTCTTTCAGATCGAATTTTGTGACTGCACCCAATTCTCCTCCGGAGATTGCTTTGGTTAATTTCCGGAGGAAAGATTCAGGATCTGATTCTGTTACCTTGATCAGATCCATATTACACCGCGATCATGTAGATGCCTTGTACAAGACCTACGATTGCTCCCAAAACGGAACCGATCAGGATAAGGACATATTCATCTTCTTGGAAAGCCGATCTTAAGATAGGTTCAAATTCTTCCGGTGGGAGATCCTTCATACGTTTGAACATATTATTCTCTATGCTCATCGCTCTTCCCATATAAGTTTCGAGTTTCAAAGAACTTCCCGCTAAAGAATCGCTTACTTTACGGATGACTTCTTTTTTGGTGTTCTCGAAATCTGAATCTTCTCCTTTATTCTCTGCATCTAGTTGTCCGGATAAGTTTAATCGAGTAGCAGCGGATTCAGTTTCTGCTTGGATGGTTTCTACTAAAGTTCTTGCAGCTCTCTTATATAAGATCTCTTCCAATACGTTTCTTGCTGTGAGAACTTGTGTAGCGAATACGTTCGAATATTTTTTAGAAACTTCTTCCTGTCTTGCTATGAATAAGCCTCTGTATTTTATCGGGCCCACTTTTTTTTCATAAAGAGGGCGAAAGATCATAGTGAGTGCAACCCAGTTTGTGATATATCCTACGATAATTCCTTGGATAGGAAGTGTCCACCAGATAGGAAGATAATTCCATAGGAATGCCTGAGCGATACCGAGCGCTCCTCCGAGTGCCCAACCGCAATGTTCTATAAATTTGAATTCTTTAGAACCGACTTCTTCGAATATGTTTACGATCCTTTCTACATTCGGACCTGTGAGTTTACGTAATACCAGGGATCTGAAATTGAAAACGGAAGATACATTCTCCTTCACCTGGGTTATGATATTCTTCACTGTATGAGCGCATTTTTCTTGGACTGCTCTTACGATCTCTTCTCCATGTCCGTTCTCTAAATGTTTTCTGAGAATTGGATTGATATGATGAACAATCTCATGAGTTGCAGAAGGGATCAGATCATTCAGAACAGGTTGGAACTCAGTCTCTAATTGGTCCGGGTCCACTTTGGAGAAAAAGTCCTCCACCTTGATCAGCCTTTCGGTCATGATATTGACCGATTTTAGGGCCAATTTCTGGGCCTTCTTCGGAACAATCCCTTGCCACCCTAAATAAGGAGGAATTCCCACAAATTCCAGAGGGTAGAATGTCATTTTTAAGGCCACCACATTGGTAAACCAGCCTACGAACCCGTAGGTTAAGGGCATCATCAAGACCCCGATCAATTCTTTGTTTTGGCTGAAGAAGGACAGATCCATATTTTCAATTCCTGTAGCGTGCGCTATACAATTCGGTTCTATTGCAAAGTCCTTTTCGACCCAGCGCACTGCAAGTTATTTTTCCGTCAGTTTTCTGGATCTGGAGCGAAGGTTTTGAAAAAAGATTTTTCAGAGTCCAATAAATTCCGGAAATAGTTCTCTCCAGTTTTAAAATATGAAATCTTCCTTCTTTCCATACTGGTGCATTCTTCTGGACCCTTCCGGATTGATCATCGAGACCAATCTTCCCTTGGATTCCTGGAGACAAAATCCACTTTCCTATTTTTTGGATGGAACAGAGAAAATCCAAGGGGAGAAGGGCAGCACAGTCCTTTCTTGGCAGCCCGGAAAAAGTCCTCTTTCATTTCCAGGGAACATCGGGATCATCGCGAGTTGGACCCTTACTCATGGAATATTTTGGATTAGAATGGATCCAATGGAAGAAGGCTCCGATTCTCTTCTAGAAAATTCTTTTTGGAAGGAATTCCTATCTAGCGACAGACCATTCCGTCAAATTTTTGAGACCAACCAGGCGATTAAATGGATCTTAGATCCTGATTCAGGGGATATTTTATACGCGAACCAAGCAGCGATCCAGTTTTACGGATATAGCCAAGAAGAACTCCTTCAAATGAAGATCACCGATATTAATATCTTCACGAAAGAACAGATTTTCGAAGAGATGAAACAAGCTGCTCTCGAGGCCAGACAATACTTCCGATTCAGACATAAATTAAAAAGCGGAGAAATTCGCGAGATGGAAGTTTATAGCGGACCTTTACAGTTCGGTGGTAAAAGGGTGCTATTCTCCATTCTATACGATGTTACGGAAAGAGTGAAGGCAATTTCTTTATTAGAAGAAAGTGAAAGAAGATATCGTTCCTTAGTGGAGAGCGCTTCCGATTCGATCATCATTACAAATTTTGAAACCAAAATTTTAGAAGTGAACAAAAGGATTTGCGAACTTCTGGAATACACAAAAGAAGAACTCCAAACTTTCAGTTTAAAGGATATTCTCGACAAAGATAGTTTAGCGGATGCTTTGCAAAGAATTCCGGTATTAGAAATCGGTAAACCCGTAATCTTAAATAGAAAATTCAAAAGTAGATCCGGTAGGATCATAGAAGCTGAAGTGAATGCAGTTCGTATAGATGAGTCCCGTTACATGGGAATCGTACGTGATGTGACCGAAAGAAATTGTATGACCAGGACTTTGGAGAGATCTTTAAAAGAAAAGGAGGCGATGCTACAAGAAATCCACCATAGGGTCAAAAATAATCTCCAAGTTGTTTCCAGTCTTCTCGGCCTACAATACGAGAATACGGAGGACCCAAATCTAAAAAGGATCTTGCAAGAATGTGAGAATAGAGTCAAATCAATGGGATTCGTTCACGCGGAACTCTATAGATCTGAAAATTTCGCTGCAGTAGATCTAGAAAATTATTTCACAACAGTTTCTTCTAATTTGATCCGAGCCTATGGGGGTGTTCCTCGTATCCAACTCCAACTGAATGTTCGTCCCTTGGAAGTGAGTATAGAAAGAGCGATTCCTTTAGGGTTGATCTTAAATGAACTTCTCACCAACTCCTTAAAATATGCATTTCCGCAAGACCGTACCGGAAAAATTCAAGTCAGTATCTTTAAAGAAGAACAGAATATCATCTTCTCGTACTCTGACAACGGGGTAGGTTTCCGAAAAGAGAATCATAATGGCTCAGGGACGATCGGCATCCAGCTTATTGAGATCTTGTCTAGGCAGCTAAAGGCAAGCTCCGAATTTACTTCGGAAAATGGAGTTGTTTTTCGTCTTAGAATTCCGGACCGGAATGTAGGAAAGTAGCTTGATGGTTTTTTTCTAGGCTCAATACTCGGTCTTTGGTAAGGAACACATGCAACACACTACAGAAGAAATCCTACACCAGATTTATTTATTTTCCAGCTTCTCTATGGATGAATTGGCTAAAATAGCGGAGAAGACAAAATACAAGGTGCTTGAACAAGGGGACGCGGTTTACCAAGAAGGGAACGAGGCAAAAGCGTTCTATGTGGTAATGTACGGAACCCTAAAAATTTTGACCTCCACCGAAAAAGGGAACGATGTAAACGTAACTACGATCGCAACCGGAGACCATTTCGGAGAATTCCCATTTTTGGATCAGGGAAAAAGAGCCGGGACAGTAGAAGCAATGGAACGTTGCGAACTTTTAGAAATTCCTTTCGAACATCTGCAACATATTCTGGATTCCGATAAGGAACTCGCTCTGAAATTTTATAAAGGTATCACCACCTACTTGGTGAAAAGAATGAGACTTTTGACTCATGACTTGGCTTACGCAAGAGAATTAAAAAAACGTTATTCGTGACTTGACTATGAACCGCAAATTTTTCCCAATCTACCTTTTTCTAATTTTATTCGGACTGACCTATTGCTCCGAGACGCTCGTCAAAACTGGCATCGGTTATGAAAGATGGAAAGCCGGTCTCGAAAAGAAACAAACCAAGATAGAACCTTGGAATTGGGTGTATTTAGAAGGTGGAGAAGGTAGCGAAAAAATCCTGATGGTCCATGGATTCGGCGGGGACAAGGATAATTGGACTAGATTTTCCAAATGGCTTACACCTACATATACCGTAGTAGCAGTGGATCTTCCCGGTTTTGGGGAGAATGACAGAATTCCAGATCAGGATTATAATATTGCTCAGCAAGTAAAACGACTGGATGAGTTCGTTACGAAGTTGGGCTGGGAAAAATTTCATATCGTAGGTAACTCCATGGGAGGAGCGATCTCCGGAGTGTATGCTGCTACTTATCCGCGAAAAATATTGTCTCTCGGATTATTTGCTCCTTCCGGCGTGAATAGTCCCGAAAAAAGTGAGCTTTCTAAAAATTTGGAGAAAGGAAAAAACAATTTAGTTGCGACTAACGCAGAAGAATTTCAAGAATTAATGAAATTTATTTTCGTAACACCACCTCCAATTCCTTCCTTTTTAGCTTCTTATTTTGCGGAAAGAGCAGTCAAAAATTCTGAATTTAATAAATATATATTCAAACAGATCAGATCTACAGGTTATCCGTTGCAGGAAAATATGAATAAGATCCAAGCAAGGACCCTAATCCTTTGGGGAGATACTGATAGAGTATTGAGTGTCTCCGGAGCCGGGGTCTTGGAAAAGGGGATTGCGGGATCTAAAAAGGTGATCTTGAAAGATATGGGCCATGTCCCTATGCTGGAAAGACCCGAAGAAGTAGCGAATACTTACAAAGAATTTTTAGCTAAGTAAAGCTCCCGGAAAACTTCGGTTTTTTAGGAGTTGTTCGGAGTTGCGATGGCTCTTGCCAAACTTCTAAAATGGTTTCAAAATCGGAATCTTCGAAAAAAAATAGAAAAAGAGATCCGTGCTCTCGCGCCAGAAGTATTTAACGATTATCTTTACCGAGTAGACGTATTAGATAACGGAAATCTAATATTAAGCTGGGCAAACGAAGGATTTTTAAAATTCTGCGGGATCAGTGCAGAAGACCTGAATCAACCTTGGGCGGCTGCAGATCCTAAATATTTTCACCAAGACGATCTGGATATGATCAGACAAAGAGTCAGATCATTACTATCCGGATCTTCTCGAACAGACGAATATAGAGTATATGGTCCCGATGGACAGATCCGTTGGTTGAGAGATCATGCTCATCCCATCTGGGATCCTGTCCAAAAAAGAGTCTCCCAGATCTATGGCTCCATTCAAGATCTAACTCCATTAAGAAAAAGTGAAATAATCCTACAGGACCAACTTTCCTATACAAATATCCTTTTGGATAGCACAGAAGAATGGGTTATTCGTGTAAACCAAACAGGGAAGATACAATATGTAAATTCTTCCGGAAGGTCCGAGGTCAGAAGACAATTCGGGATAGAATTACTTCCGGATTCTAAGATTCTTTCTTTGATCTCTGAAACTCATAGAGAAATTTTTCAAGCACAGTTAAACAAGGCATTTTCAGGTGCCAAGGTCAAATGGCATTTCTCAAAATTATTCCCTGTCCAGCCTAATTCAGAACTGGAAGTATCCTTTGCCCCTTTATCTAAAGAGGGAACGATTAAAGAAGTCGTAATATTCTTAAAAGACGTGACTCTGCGAACCGTTTGGGAAACAGCTCTGCTTGCAAGCGAAGAGAAATATAGAAAATTAGTAGAAGTTTCTCCGGATGCAATCGGCTTACATGCTGACGGAAAAGTAATCTATATCAACCAAACCGGTCTTAAAATGCTCGGTTATGAATCCATGGAGGAAGTAGAAGGAAGACCGATCGCAGAATTTATACATCCTGATTCCAGACAGGTCGTAGCAGAAAGAGTTCTGAAAGCGATGCTCAAATCCGAACCTTTGGAACCGATCGAAGAAAAATTCATCCGAAAAGATGGAACAGAGATCTCTGTAGAAGTTTCCGGAGTTGCATTCGAACAAAGGGGTCAAAAATTAATGCAGGTGATTGTCCGAGACATCACTGAAAGAAAAAAAGCTGAACTCGAATTAAGCGAACTCAGAAAGAAGATCCTACAAACAAACGATAGGCTCCAAGCAATCATCGAAGGTGTGAAAGAGTCTATATGCGCAGTGGATATGGATTTAAGAGTCATCTCCTGCAATACGGCGTTCGAACTTATGGTTTGGAAACTATATGGTAAAAGGATCACGGTAGGCCAATCGATTTGGGATATTGCGATAGATAATCCGGAAGAAAAGGAAAGAATTATTCGAAATTGGAGTAGAGCCCTGACTGGAGAAGTTTTCAAAATGGAGAGAAAAATTTCAGGTCTCATCAAAGATTCCATAGTGCTCGAGATCAATTATAGTTCGATCCGAGACGAAAGCCATAATATGATAGGTGCCACTCAGATCATTCGTGACGTGACTGATAGATACCAATATGAAGAAACTTTAAGAAAATCCTTGGAAGAGAAGGAAGTGATGTTGAAGGAGATCCATCATAGGGTTAAAAACAATCTTCAAGTAGTTTCCAGTCTTTTGAGCTTACAGACAGATTTTACCGACGATCCAAAGTTAGTTTCTATTCTGAAAGAATGTGAGAGAAGGATCCAATCCATGGCTCTTGTCCATAAGGAACTTTATCAAAACGATACGATTGCGGATGCTGATTTCACGGAATATCTAAACAATTTACTCGTAGCGTTAGTCCAGTCGTATGGTGCAAACAAAAAAGTGGGTTATTCTATAGAGTCCCAAGATATACGTTTAAATTTGGATTTCGCGATCCCGCTTGCATTGGTGTTCAACGAACTAGTTTCAAATTCCTTAAAATACGCGTTCCCTGGAGATCGAAAAGGAGAGATTTTCATTTCCATCTCCAAAAAAGACAACGGACTTTCTATTTCCATCGGAGACAATGGAGTTGGACTTCCTAAAAACGTAAACGTAAGAAATTCGGAAGGATTGGGATTACAATTGGTAGGAATGTTATTGGATAAACTAAAAGCAAAATGGGGGCTGGAAACGGTAGATATAGGAACCAGATACAAAATAGAACTTCCAATCCCTAAATGAATTGCTTCTCACCTGCTTTTAAAAAGGCTGGAAGCGATGAATCTAATCTCTGTAGATAAGGTCGGCAAATCTATCGGCGAAAAACAACTCTTCCAGGGCTTAAGCTTCGGGATAGACGAGGGAGAAAAAACAGGATTACTCGGGATCAACGGATCGGGAAAATCCACCTTACTTAGGATCTTGCTCGGAATAGAAGAACCGGACACAGGCAAAGTGGTCCGCAACAAAGAACTCAAAATTTCATTCTTATCCCAATTCCCTGAATTCGATCCGAACAAAACCGTATTAGAGCATATACTTTCCGGTTCAGGAATACTTTTAGATACAGTCAGAAGATATGAAAAAGCGTGCATTGAATTGGAAAAAGGCGGAGAAGAAGCCGAAAAAGAATATCATCTCGCAATGGAAGAAATGGATTCCAAACAGGCATGGGAACTGGAATCCAAACTTAAAAATATATTAAGAGAACTGAATATACCCGATCTTTCCCGAAAAATGGGAGAACTCTCGGGCGGAATGGCCAAAAAAGTTTCCCTCGCACAAGCCTTGACAGACGAATCCAATTTTTTGGTATTAGACGAACCTACCAACCACCTGGATATAGATGCAATCCTTTGGCTCCAGGACTTCCTAAAAAGTACGGACAAAGCGGTCTTACTTGTCACACACGATAGATACTTTTTAGAAGAGATCGCAAACCGTATCTTAGAGATAGATAGAGGAAACTTCAGAGTTTATCCCGGAAATTATGATCTATATCTGGAAAAAAAAGTAGAGATGCAGGTTATCGAAGAAAAGGAAGAAGCAAAACGAAAATCTTTTCTTAGAACGGAACTTGAATGGTTGAAACGTCAGCCTAAAGCCAGGGGCACAAAACAAAAAGCTAGAACCGATCGTGCGATTGAAGTAATGGAAAGAAAGAAGGCAGGCAAAGATATCGTCCTGGATATTTCCGTTTCCGGCAGAAGACTCGGTGGCAAAATATTAGAATTAAAGAATATTAAAAAATCCTATCCTAGGATAGAATTGATCTCAGGATTTTCCTATGTATTCAAGGCTAAAGAAAGAATCGGAATTGTAGGACCTAACGGTGCGGGAAAGACCACACTTCTGAATTTGATCACAGGAAGAGAAAAGGCCGATTCAGGAGATGTGGCCGCAGGTCTAAATACAAGTTTTGGATATTTCGATCAGTTGGGAAAAGAACTCCCCGGTCCTAAGAAAGTATTGGAATATGTAAAAGAAGAGATCGCGCCAACGATTAAGATGAACGACGGAACTTCTTGGACTGCTTCCCAGTTCTTGGAAAGATTTTTGTTTCCTCCTCAATTGCAACAGACTAAGATCGAAAGATTGTCCGGAGGGGAAAAGAAAAGACTTTATCTCATTCTACTTCTTATGAAAAATCCGAACTTCTTGGTTTTGGATGAACCTACCAACGATTTGGACATTCCTACACTTTCAGTACTCGAAGAATTCTTGGACGATTTTCCCGGAGTGGTTCTTGTAGTTTCTCACGATCGTTACTTCATGGATCGGGTCACTGACTATCTATTCGTGTTCAAAGGAGAAGGTAAGATAGACAGATTCCCCGGCAACTATTCGGAATATCTGGAATATAGAGAATACGAAGAAAAAGAAACCAAGACAAACACTCCTAAACAACCTGAAAAGCAAACGGACAATAAGAAGAAGGGCCTAAGTTACCAGGACAAAAGAAAACTGGAGATCTTGGAAAAGGAGATCCTTTCGCTCGAAACAGAGGAAAAGGAATTGGTCCAGAACTTACAGTCTACCGATCCTGAACTTGCCAGAAAATCAGGAGAAAGACTGAGTAACCTACAAGAAGAATTACAGAGGAAGGTTGCTGAATGGGAAGATCTAGCTTCTAAAGAATAGAATTTGCTCTAATCTAACAATGGGCAGCTGATCCTTTACACTTACTCAAATTTTTAGCCCTATTAAACAGTGTTAAACGAACTAAGCCAAAGTGATTAGTTGTCGCGGTCGTATATTCCTAATCCTATGATTTTTATTCCTTAGTGTCGCTCGATGCTTGACTAAAAAATGAAAGGAAGCATCTTCCTCCTATGAAACGTCTGACTGTGTTATTCTTATTCTCTTATCTTTCCTTAATCAATTGCGGCAGTGGACCCAGCCAAGATCTAAGCGGTTTACTGTTGTTACTAGCAGGAGGAGGAGGTAATTCTTTCCATTGTGGTCAGACGGTGGCGAATCCTGTGAGCTTTGCTTCGGCTAACGGCAATTTTGTTGACGAGACTAGTTTGCTTACAGCATTAGGGGGAGACAATTGTAGCACCCCTAGTCTTACAAATAATGAGAATGGTACAGTTATCGACGCGACAAACAAGTTTCTCTGGACCTTATGCGTAATTGATGGTAATACCGGCTCACCCCATACCTATAGTACTCCGAATTGCGGAGTTTTCACCGGTGCTGACGTAGGCTATGACCAAAGTGGAGGTGCAACAGTATGTTCCAATTTAACATATGCAGGTCATTCAGACTGGATATTACCTGATGCAATCCAATTGCATGTACTTCGAACCGCTAGCACACCTTTCGCATTGGGAGCATTTGGATCGGCTAATAATTCCATTGCAGACGGGGGCACCCCTGTTTGGTCTAGCACGATTATTTCTTCTTCTTTGGGGATCACCCCACTTTATGAAGCTAATAATGTGTTTCAGGCTTTCACGGTGACCTCTGTTTCCCAAGCAATTGTAATCTGTATGGCAAAATTATAGCTATGAGTCGCTCTTTTCGGTTTCTACGGTTAGATCACAACTTTATTAAGGCACGCAGCTTGTATCATCCACTTCAAAGGCTCCGATAGAATATCCATAGGAGCCTGGCGGAGTCTGAGATTCTCCACCAACTCTGGTTACCGGACTGACTATTGTAGCATCTAATAAGTATTCAGAATCAAACGAACCTAAGGAGGAAAAGGTATTCACGCCTCCATAAACAATATTGCAAGATCCCCCTGAGCCGGTTGCTAACCCTAAAGCCAACCAAGGTTGGAGAGCTGGATAAGCGGCAAATATTGGAGTATTAGTAAAGTTCTGAACTCCTCTAGTATTTACAATAATGTCATTCAAGAATGTAGTTGTTAATGAACAAAGAGCGGAGGTACTAAAAGCTCCAGAGGTGCAATAGACGTTAAAAGAAGTACCAGAGCTAATTACTTTTGTGCCTGTACTACAATCTAAGTCGTTCCCTTGGAAGACGGAAGACGTAGTCGGAGTATTTGTAAAATGTGCACAGGTTGGACTCGCGGATCCGCTTGGAATATGGACCAAGTTATTTAGCATTTGGGCTTTTGTGGAAACTCCATACATATTAATTCCGGTATTTGAATTAATTCCGCCGCTGGAATAAATAGTATTTCCCGCGATATGATATTTCGTGGTCGCGGTGTTCTCATAACTATTAATTCCGTAAGAGAAGAAAGAAGTAACGTCTGAGCTATCAGAATATTGACGGTAGTTCATGGTGTTATTTAGAATAGCTATAACCGGGTCGTTGTAACTAGTAATGTTGACTGCAGCAGACGTTCCTGTCGAAAGATTCGTCTTATCTCCACTGATCCTATTTCGATATAAATAGGCATTGGCACTAAAAGTAACGACTCCATACGAACCGTCGACATTGTATCCACCTTTAATTACATTCGTATCTATCACATTCGTGGAATTGGATGAATTGAGATAGATTCCTCCTCGGACCCCTCCTGTAGCGGAATTACCCGATGTATTTCCCCCGGAAATGTAATTTCCAATAATATAAGAATAGCTGTCGGAATTTCCATTTACGATCCGAATTCCGAAGGCGAATTTTTTGGTAATATCGGCAACGATACTAAATCCCTGGACAACATGAGCCTTATTTGGATCATTCCCCATACCTGCAGCAGTGATCGTGATCGGAGCACATTCATCTGTTCCTAATCCTACAGATCCAGCGCAACTTCCTCCACCGGAATTAGGTCTTGCATCAACAATCGTACTTGGAGTAGCATCCAAACTTTGAGTGTTGAATGTGGAATCAAAACTTCCCAAAAGACGTATTCCACCTGAAGATGTCAAAGTAATAGGAGAAACACTAGATGTGATCTTATAGATTCCATCGCCGCTTAAGAATACGCCGCCTTCGACGAAAATATTACATATAAAGGAGGAGGAGCATTTATTTACCGCCGCTTGAATGGTCAAGCAGGCGTCGCTCGGATCTAAACAGGAATTGCTATCATCTCCAGCTGCATATCTTACAAAATAAACATCGCCTTCCATCATTTTAATGGTTACTGAAAGGGCAGCTCCGTTATTTGCAGAAGCCACGGCATCAGAGCATCCTGTCAGAGTAAAGTTAACTTGCTGTGGGAATGTAAGAGCTCCGAAAGACCAAGGCAAAGTGGTTGGTGCAATTCTTGCTCCATTTCCAATATAGGTAACTCCAGGACTTCCGTTGGCAGTACCTGCTGAATAAGGAGGACCACCGCCCGTCGAATCCAATATACATCCAGTCACAGGACCGGAGAATGTGAATGTCATTGCCTTGGTAGAAGGCATAAATCCGCCAGCCGCCACACTTGTTTTCATCAGACTCAAACAACTGATCTGTAGATTTACATCTGCCCCGCTAATAGTTCCATTTGCGGGAGAAGTAACTACCTGGCAGGTGTGGGTAGAAGGAACTGTAGGAACAGTTCCTATAGTAATATCGTAAGCCAAGCCGTCTCCCACATCGAAACTGACTGTTCCGTTGGAGGTCCTCGTTTTTAGGTCGGTACCATTATTATAAATTTGTAAATTAGTAGTGTTTGTGCTGTCAATTCCGGTGACACTGACGTTAGCCTTATACCAATTTTCTGCACAATTCACTACGAAAGTTTTATTATAAAAGTTCAGATTCAGGTTTGGATTACTTATGATGCAAGTTTGGGTCGGAGAAGTAGCAGGTTGCGAAAATATGTTTAGAGTATAGGTTTGATTATAGTCGTAAACTCCCGAAAAAGTGTCCGTCAATGTTCCTGCCCCGGCATTGAAAGTAATTTGTTCCCCGGTGCTAACTAACTCTACGATCAAGATGCCGGAGTTTGTTAGTCCATTTACTTGTACGTTGATCTCGGATGCAGTTCCTCCTAAGTAGGAAACGATATTAGAGATATTCATATAATCTAAAAGACCCGATTTTTTGGGACGGCTATAACAGCCCATCGTATTCAAAGCGAATACGATCAGTAAAAGGGAATATAATTTAGGAAGAAAATTCTTGAGAGTTACCATGCGAATTCCACTCCTAATTCCATTCTCTGTTGCAGAAGATACGAATTTCCGGAAGCATAAGTAGCGGCGGCTCTGTCAGACTCTCTTGCATTTCTGAGGATCGGAGAAACTGTTACAGGGGTATCTGTTCCTTCTACCTTTACTTGTTTAGGTCCCGGAAAAAATCCAGCGTCGATCACATTGATTAGATAAAAGAATCCTAATACTCCTAAGGCCACTCCTAATTGATTGTATTCTCCCACTGCATGAGAATATTTAGGAGATATCTGAGTATAATTATATAATGCTAAGTTAAATAGTGCAGGGTTCCCGGATTGTAAGAATGCAGAGTTGTACATAATATTACTCTGTCTCGCTGCATCCAATTCATGAGTTGCACTTAAATAGGAACTTCCTTTTGCGGCAGCGTAACCACCTGCGACAAAGATCAAACTAGGAAAGATTGCAGTTCTAAATGTGGACTTCTTTTGGTAGTATTGTCCCCAGCCAGGAAGTACGGCGGATCTTGCGGCAGCTCCAAAATCAAAGATAGAAGGTCCAGATGATCCGGAAGAAGAGGACTTGGATTCTAAAGCGGCTAATTCATCTTCTGTTTCGGCTACTAAGAAATAATTTTCCTTCTCTACGGACTTGTTGCGTGGATTTTCTAAGCGTAGGGAAACTGCGCCTTCCGGGGCCTTCTTCTTGTCTATGGTTACTACCAAAGTCTCCGGATTTTTAAGATCTATCGATTTAACAGGGATCTCGTTTCCTTTAGAATCTTTTAATATTACTTTTGTAGCTTCTGTGAAATGTTTGCCCTTGATCTCGAAACTTTCAGGCATGTCCTTGCTTAAGAACTTACTTTTTTCGGCAGCGATCACTTCCGGTTTTTGAGAAAGAATGACCTCGAATGGGATCCAAGCGGAGAAGACTGAAACTCTTCCGTATTTATTCAATACTCCGATCCTATGTTCGTAAGCTCCAGGAGGTAATTCGATTTGGATTTGAGTTGTGGATGTTTTTTCTTTTGTGATCTTTCCGCGAGAATCTTTGATCTCTACTTGGTAACCACCTGCGTCCGGAATGGGTCTCCATTCCAATTTTACACCTTCTTCCTTTGCAAAAATGGGATAAGAGAATAAAAGGAGTCCGACTAAAAGAGCGGCAATCGTATTAGATTTTTGGAATCTTTTATTCAACATAAAATTCCTTAGGAGTCAAAATCTCCGGTGCCT
Source organism: Leptospira hartskeerlii (assembly GCF_002811475.1). NCBI lineage: Bacteria > Pseudomonadati > Spirochaetota > Leptospiria > Leptospirales > Leptospiraceae > Leptospira > Leptospira hartskeerlii. The sequence continues at coordinate 342,898 of NZ_NPDL01000003.1, read as the reverse complement.
TGAAAGTAGCGGACATGATTACTTCGAAATCCCTGGTCAAAGGAAGGGTGGTGCGGACTTGCCCGGAGCTGTCCCTGTATTTTGCGCTCAGTCTCCACTGGTATTTTCCTTCTCTTAACCTATACAACTCTCGATAGTCGTAGGATTCTCCCTTAATTTCCTTTTTAAATACTGTTTTTAGGGTTTTTTGGTCCGCTTCTAAAAGCTCCAAAATGTACGCCTCAGATTTGCCTTCAATTTCCCAATAAAATGACAAACTTGCTTTCTCATCCAGGTCTATCTTATCTCTATCCCTTGGATATACAGGAGAGACAAATGGAGCGGAGTCCGAGGTCTTAAATCCTGAAGAAGGACTGGTGCTCAGAACCTCCCCATCCGGAGAAAGAAGACTAACTTTCCAATAATAGTCCCCAGGACCTGCAAGTGGGACAGAATTCTGTCCCGAACGAACAGAAGTTTCGAATATTTTAGAAGCAAAATTAGGATCTTTAGAAACTTCTAATTTATAAGTTCCGCTCGGGTCCGGTCTGTCCCATCTGAATTGTAATTTGCCGTCCACTGGATGACCTAACTCGGATCCATCTTTAGGGAAGGAAAGTCGGATAGAGCCCGGAGGTTTTAATATAAACTTACCAACCGCAGAGGAGATGACCTCTTCAGAGTTAGAACTTGCTTTAATTCTCCAAAAGTATGCGCCTTCTTTCCAATCTAAATCCGGTTTCATAAAATTGGAGTTAGTCGATTTGGAGAAAAGAATATTTTTGAAATCGGAATCAACAGCAATATCCAGGGAATAAGATTTGAATTCCTTGTTGGAACTCCAACTGAAGAAGGATCCTGCCTTAAAGATACGAATTCCGATCTCTTCTCCCTGCAAAGGTTTCAGAAGTTTAGGAGGTTCTGCCTGTTCCGACTTGCGTAAAACGAAAGAAATCGGATCCGAACTCAGTTCGTTAAATCCCTGTTTGTCGGAATTCATTTTGACACGAGCGAAAAATTGACCTTCCGCTTTAGGTTCCCATTTTAAGAAACCTGCGGAGGAATCCCCTGTATATGCGATTTGTTTAAAGTTTGCGTCTGAAGAAACTTCCAGTTTATACTTTGTTTGAGAATCGAATGTATTCCATTGGAAACGTACGGGCGGTGCAGTTTCAGTGTAAGAGAAGATTTCCTTATTGGTAGGGGAGACTAGTCTTGGTTTATTCCAAGAAAGGATTCTAAAGTTTTTAGAGGAACTGAATTCTTCTTTTCCGGACTGAGGATTTTTTCCCGCAAGTCTCCAATAGTAGGAACCATTAGGAAGAGCGATGGAAGTATTTGTTCCACCTGCATTCAATTTTTTTAAACCTGTTCTGAATCCAGAATCTTTGGCAACTTCCAATCTGAATGTTTTAACGCTTGGGGAATTTTTCCATTCGAATCTAACAGGAAGGGTTTCTCCTGCTAAAGGAAAATACGTTTTGTCTGGAGGAGAAACAGTTTCCAGATTTAATGTATGTACTTCTACTTTTCCGTCTTTTAGATCCGCAGATTGATTTTTACCTACAGTGTTCTCGCCGGAAGAAGAAACTACTTTAGCTTCTCCCTGTTTTACTTCCAGGTTTAGGCCTTTGTTCTCGTCTTTGGAAATTTTCAGATCTGAATTTCCGAGAGAGATCTTAGTGTCTCCCGAGCTGATCTGTAAATTGCCTGATCCTCCACCGGTTGCGGAAAGGGAACCTGACACGAAGCTGATCTTGTCCGTATCTTCCACGAGGATCATACTTCTCTCGTCCATTCTGATCTCTGCGGAATTTTCTCCATCAGTAAAAAGTAATACTGCTTCGGAACCTTCTTCCGTACGAATTGTATCCCTGTATCTGATGGGGTCAGACTCGTCCAACTCTTCCCAGATTACTTCTGAATCAAGTTTTCTTAATATTTTAAGTTGTTTTGTTTTAAGTTGGCCTACAACTTTATTAGTTCCTGTTTTAGGGCCTGCGTTGGCATATAAATATAAAAGCCCCGAAAAAAAGAACAGGAGTAGAACTAAAGCGGTGACGACTACACGGCCGTCATTCAAGTATTTCATACTTTAATTCCTCTTCCTCATCTCCTGTTTTTGCTTTTTTCTTGGATTCGTATTCTATTCCGAGTCTTCTTCTCAAATCGTTTAGGTCTCTCGGACGATCCATATCGTCTTTTCTTCCGAGAACCGCGTAAATGGTTTGGGGTTCTTCTTTTCCCTTCACCTTGATAGATTGCATTTTTTCGACCGCAAAAATATCTTTTACATGATTGAGTAGATCTTGTGTGATCAGAATATCCGTGCCGAAAGGTTTGTTCAACGCTTCCACTCGAGAGGCGAGGTTCACTGCGTCCCCGATCACTGTATATTCCAATCTTTCTTCGGAACCGATCTGACCTGCGATCACCGGTCCGAAATTCAGACCGCAACCGATACGGATAACCGGCTTTTTATCTCCGCCTCTTCCTTCGTTGAACTTAATTAAAGCGGCTCTCATTAAGAGTGCGCCGTTCACTGCGTTTTCCGCGTCTTGTTCCGAGGTGCGGACCGCTCCCCAAGTCGCCATGATCGCGTCTCCGATAAATTTATCCACGATACCATGAGTATCGTTCACGCAACGAACCATCTCCGTCATGTACTCGTTTAAGAATTCTACCACTTCTTCCGGTTGCAGTTTTTCTGATATAGCAGTGAAGGAGCGAATGTCTGAGAAGAAGATTGCGCACATCTTTCTTTCTCCGCCAAGAGTTAGCTCCTTGTTTAGCACCATTTCGGCAATCTCTTTGTTTACGAAACGGCCAAGTGCGTCTTTTACTTTCTCTCTTTCTTCTAAACCTTTACCCATACTCACGAAATAATCAGTCAAAACGCCGATCTCGTCCTTTGTAGTGGACTTGATCCCAATTCTGAAATTTCCTTTCGCGATCTCTACTGTTGCGGTCAGAAGTTTTAATACCGGAATGGTGATGGTTCTTGCTAAGAAGAATACGATGATAAGTGCGATACAAAGTGCGATCGCCATGATGAGAAGGTTTTTGGTCTGGATACGATACACCATCTCAAAAACTTTTTCTTCCGGAACTGCGACAATCACTCCGGATCCGCCAAAACCTAATTTTTGGTAAGAACCGTAATATCTGGTCTTAGTAGAATCTTCATACCTGGTTTGTTGGCTATCCTCTCTTACGGAAGAAAGCATCGTTTCAAAAATTGGTAGGTCCGCCCAATTCGTTTGGGATGCCAGAAGCTGAAGATCATGATGAGCGATCAGATCTCCATCTCCGTTGATCAAGAATGGAACGTTAATATCTTGTTTTTGGAATACGGATAGAAGTCTTTCTGCTCGGATAATATAAAGTAAAATAGATTTACTCTGAGAATCGTAAACGGAAATAGAAAAAGTAGGTTCTTTAAAATTAGGAGTGAGGTTGTCTATTCTTCCACCGGACTGAACCGTTTTGAGAAATGAAGTTTCTTTTTGAGAAACTGCTGCGTCCAATTCATCTCTATTGGAGGAAATTCCTTCCAAGTAAGAATCGTTGTAGAGGACAGTTCTTTTTTTGAGTTTATCTCCTTCTGCAGAGTAAATTCCTGCTAAAAGAAAATCAGGTTCATTCCTAAAGAATAGATCCGCGTAAGCACCTGGACCTTTCGGGTCCAAAAGTTTTTCCGTTAGAGTTTTACCTTTGTCACGAATGTCTTTTAGGTCCGATTTTACTTTAATCCCTAAAATATTCACCAAAGAGAAGTTAGTTTCTAATACTCTTACTTCGTAATTCTTTTTGAACTCGCTGGACGCGTATAAAATGACAGTGGAAACAGTAACGGTGAGCAGAAGAGAGATCACAGCCATCAGTTTTAATTGAAGAGGGAATTTTGCTGTGGTCGCTAAATCCCCAACATCAGCAGCAGGATTTGGAGTAGTTTCTTTTTTTGGAATATTCTTCTTTTCTGATGCTACTGGAGCTTTAGGTTCTTGTGCAATAGGTGCAGAAGTTTCGGATTCTTGTTTTTCTCCGGAGAAGACAGTGTCAAAAGAGATGACCGGTTTACTTTCCAAGGTGCGGAAACTCTCTGCCTCTTGGAATTGCGGGACCTTCTTCTTTCCGTTAGGATCTTTATGACCGTTTTTGAAAACTCCTAGTTCAATTCCGGAAACTGCCAAAGGAAGTTCCTTTAGAAAAAGTGAAAATTCCCCTCTCGTTGAATCTGGGATTTCTTTCGGAGCTTTTTTGCGAGAAGCGTATGTCTTAAATTCTCCTAAGAATTCAATCTCGGCTTGTCCTTGGAGGGAAGGGAACCAAGCACCTAACTCACCTGTGGCGATATGTGGGTAAGAAGAAATTACCATTTTGGAAAGTATTACTTCCCATCTTTCTTCCAATTCTTCCGGAATTAAAAATAGAATATTAGATTTTGCTGCTGCTGAAATTAATTTCCAAGCGGAGTAGAATACGGATTCGTTCGTCTCGGGTCCAGGAGGAATTTCTAATGCGAATAGTTTCCATTCTCCCGCATGTAAAACTTCTTCTAAGTCGGTTACTAAAGAAGAACCTTTTTCTGAGAATACGCAGACTACAGTTTTGATCCCTAGATCCGCCCAGGCCCTTAGCTCGTCCTGGTTTTGGACCTTATCCTTTGCGCGACTCCAGAAGGCGACTGCACCGTTTGGTCCGAAGGGAATATATTTTGTAGATGATGGCATTTTGTTCCTAAGGAAGTTCCGGAATAAAAATTCTCTTTTAGAAAGCTAAAAAATCGATCCGTCTAGCGGAAAGTAGATTCTGGAAATCCTCTGTTAAATTATCGGAACAACCGCATTCTATATTGAAAACAAGTAGAATGGGTTCTCTCCCACTAAGGATATACCTATTTAGTTGATTACACAGACACCGGTTAGAATCTGGTTTTGAGGATATTTATGGCGACTGCTAAGTTTACCACCAACCAAGGTACCTTCTCCGTTTTATTAGAAGATGAGAAGGCTCCGATCACTGCCGGGAATTTCATCCAACTGGCCCAAAAAGGCTTTTATAATGGCCTAATCTTTCACAGAATCATTGCAAATTTTATGATCCAAGGTGGTTGCCCACAAGGAACCGGGACTGGTGGACCAGGGTATAAGATCCAAGACGAATTTCATCCGGAACTTAAAAATAAGAAATTTACTATCTCTATGGCGAATGCCGGACCGAACACTGGTGGCTCTCAGTTTTTTATCAATGTTAGAGACAACCTGTATCTAGATAATCGTCATGCGGTTTTTGGACATGTAAGTGAGGGAGAAGATATCGTCCAAAATATCTCCGAAACTCCTACGGCTCCAGGGGATCGCCCTCTCCAGCCAGTGGTAATCGAGAAGATAGAAATTATTTAATGTGTCCCTTGTGGGATATTAATTCCACAAACTTCACAAAAATACGAAATATGCTTGAAAATATCTATATTTCGCCATAATTAGAGACCCCTGCCCGGAATTTCTATTCCGGGCGGATCTATTTATGGGTTCTCCTTCTCCTATTTTTTCAGATTCAAGCTCGGGAAATTCCGAATCCTTACTAAATTATATCCTCTCCAATTCTCCCATCGTACTATTTTCTGCCGACGAAACGGGGCTTATGAATTTTGCTTCGGGCAAAGCGTTAGACATGCTTGGCCTGGACTCAAGTGCATTCATAGGAACTAACTTTGTAGAACATCAATGGAACGCTGAACTTAGAGAAGAGGATGGAACCGTCCGTAGTCTGGAACAAACAGATGCATTAAAGCTTGTACTTTCAGGAAAAGAGATCAGTGCAGAAACGGTTTTTTTAGGAAGGCATTTTGCAATCAGGATCTCTCCTGCAATGGGAGAGGATGGAAAGATCGTAGGACTTGTAGGTGTTTCCTTAGACATAAGCGATCGTAAAGAATACGAGGATAGGATCCGTAAGAATGAGGAAAAGTATCGGAACTTATTCCGGAATAACCCTCAGATCATGTTCGTCTTTGAAAGATCTTCTCTTGCGATATCTGCTGTGAACCAAGCTGCGGTAGAAGCTTACGGATATTCCGAAAAGGAATTTATAGGGAAAAGCGCAGAAGAGCTCAGACTTCCTGAAGATAGAGAATTTATGAAGGAAAAGATCAAGGGCCTCAAGGTGGGGTCAAATTTTTTCCAAGAAATGAGACATTTGAAAAAGGACGGGAGTATCGTTTATTTGGATATAGTTTCTTCGCCCATTCAATTCCAAGACACGGAGTCCGTACTTGTTTCCGCAATGGACGTTTCCGAACGGGTAAAATTGAGTAGAGAAAATCGTTTTAATATGGAAGTCATTTCTCAGGTCAACGACGCGATAATCGCTTTGGACGGAGACATGAACATTACGTATTACAACGCCTCTGCAGCTAGAATGTACGAGGTGAATGAAGTAGAATGTTTAGGAAAACATTATACTTCTCTTTTCCAAGAGGATTGGATCTCAGATGAGAATTATAAGGAGGCTATGGAGGATTGGAATACTTTAGGCTCGTCCAAAAGGGAATTGATCCACACTTTAAAATCCGGCAAAAAGATCACAATCGAAAGTAATTTCAAAAAAATTAATGCAGAAGGTTATCTTGTACCAGGACTCATAATGGTCAATCGGGACATCTCCGAAAAAATAGAGGCAAGAAAATCCCTGGAAGAAGCTCTGCAAGGTTTAGCAAAAACGAATCGAGAATTGGAACAATTCGCCTATATCGCATCCCACGACCTACAAGAACCTCTTAGAACGATCGCAAGTTATCTGCAATTATTAGAGAGAAAATTTTCGGAAGAGATTAAACCCGAGATGAGGGAATTTATCCAAGTATCTGTGGAAGCGGCTAAAAGGCAGCAGGGACTGATCGAAAGCCTCTTAAGTTATTCCAGAGTGGGTTCCGATTTCGTTAAAAAGTCCAAAGGAGATTCGAACCAGATCCTGGCTGAAGTCAAAAAAGACCTTTCTTCCGTAATACAGGAAACCAAGGCGAATCTAGTTTTTGAAGGGCCTTTTCCGGAAGTGTATGTGGACGAGGATCAAATAAGACGTTTATTCAGTAATCTAATCTCAAACGGGATTAAATTTCGTTCTCCAAACAGAAGTCCGGAGATCCATATAAAAGTAAAACAAGTTCCTGGAGCGAATGTATTTTCAGTCTCCGATAACGGAATAGGAATGGATCCTAAATATTTTGATCGTATTTTTATAATATTCCAAAAATTGCATAATAGGACCGAATATCCCGGAACCGGGATAGGATTGTCTATCTGCAAAAAGATCGTGGAAAATCATGGGGGAAAAATTTGGGTCCAGTCTTTCGTTGGAAAAGGGTCCGAGTTCTTTTTCTCTTTGCCTGAGGTTTGATCATGGATGCTTCTTCTAAACAATATTTCGATATTCTTCTTGTGGAAGACAATCCTGCGGATGTTCGGCTCACTATAGAGGCATTGAATGATCTTAAATCCGACAAAAGACTTTTCGTGGCAAAAGACGGAGAAGAGGCGATGGACTTTGTAAAGGGAGAGGGTGAATTCATTGGAGCAAGGCGGCCTGATCTAATACTGTTAGACCTAAATCTTCCTAAAAAGAACGGATTAGAAGTTTTGGAAGAACTCAAATCGGATCCCGAATACAAACGGATCCCGGTTGTGGTATTGACTACTTCCGGATCTGAAAGGGATATTATAGCCACTTTCAATTTACACGCGAACTCATATATACAGAAGCCGGTGGAATACGAAAATTTTTTAGAAGCGATGGATACTTTACGTATCTATTGGTTCAAAACTTCAAGGTTGCCTCCAAGATGAATCCACGAGTAGTGTCCGTGCGAGTGAAACAAATTTTAGTAGTAGAGGACAACGAGGACGATTATCGTTTGTTCGAAATATTTTTGAAAGAGGCGGATCCTTCCGGGGTAAGTTTGAAACATTCTCCTACTGTGGCGGATGCTTTGGAAAAACTGAAAGATCAAGGAGGGGGGATAGATTGTATTCTTCTGGACTTAACACTGCCTGATAGTTTCGGTCTGGATGGATTCGAGATGATCAAGAAGGCATTTCCTAAAATACCGATCGTGATCTGTTCCGGGACTCAGGATGAGACTGTTGCAATGGAAGCATTACAATCAGGAGGTCAGGATTATCTAATCAAAGGTAAATTCGATTCGTATCTCCTTTTTAGATCTATTCTTTATGCGATTGAAAGACAAGACATGTTATCCAAGCTGGAAGAGCAGGCATTTCTTATCAAAGAGAACGAAAAAAGATATAGGCTTATCTTCGAGCATAATCCTCATCCGATCGTTTTATACAATTATGAATCTGAAAGTGTTTTGGATCTGAACCATGAAACGGAACGGATTTACGGTTACGATAGAGAAGAACTTCTTCGCATGAAATTTTCGGATCTGTTTATCGGTGTTTCTTCCGGAGAACGTAGACAATATATAGCTCTGCATACTGGTAAAAATATTCCGGAGACACATGTGCATAGATCCAAGGACGGAACTCCACTTCTAATGGAAATCACTTCTTATAGATTTCAACTGGAAGGAAAAGAAGTGGTTCTTGCGATCTTGGTGGATATGACTAAATGGAAATTGTCGGAAGATAATCTAATCCAATCATTAAGAGATAAGGAAGCGCTTCTGCAGGAGATTCATCATAGAGTAAAAAACAATCTGCAGATTATGGCGAGTCTCTTGAACCTGCAGGCCAATTATGCAAAAAACAAAGAAGTGACTCGAGAGTTAAGAGATACAGAGAGTAGGATCTACTCCATGTCCCTTGTGCATAACGAACTTTATAATTCCAAAAATCTGGCTGAGATCGGTTTAAATTCTTATGTGGATAAGTTATTAGATAATCTTTGGAACGTGTATGGGATAGGTGCAGAGATTGGAAGAGTGGTCGATGTAGGAAATCTAAGTTTGGCTGTGGAGAAGGCTCTCCCTATCGGGATGATGATCAATGAGATCGCCACAAACTCTATTAAGTATGCTTATTCGGAAAAGAAGAAGGGACAGTTCTATATAAAAGCAAAGTCCGGAGATGGGATATTCTTTTTGGAAGTCGGGGACGATGGAAAGGGGATCCCGGATTATCCTCAGATCGAAGCCAAAGAAACCTTAGGTTTACAACTGATCCGGATCTTATCCAAACAGTTAAAGGCAAAATTGGACATCAATACTTCAGCTCCAGGAACCCGATTCCAAATTGAGTTCGCGTATTAAGCAGCCAGTAATTTTTTGAATTCGGAAATGCAAGCTTTGCAAGCTTCGCCACATGACTTACATTCTTCGTGATGGTCCGCGTGTTTATCACATTGAGCGGCACATCTTTCGCAGGACTCTAAGCAGATAGAAGCTAATTTTTTGGTCGAAGCCGAACCCAAAGAAGACAATACAACGAATGCATCGCATAGCGCCACAGTCTCTTCGACAGATCTAAGGCAATCCGCCATTTCCTTATCACCTTCTGCTAGCATATTCACGCACATACTGATGCAGATTCTACCTTTTAAAATACAAGCAGAGGAGGCTTCGATCGCTGAGCCTGGCACGGAAATTTTATCTGACTTCTTCTTTTTGGAAGCCTTTTTATCCCCGTGATCATGTCCTAAAACGGAAGAACTTGCGAGTAGAGCCATGGTAGTCGCGCCTAGCCCTAGGATTTGTTTTCTAGATATTTTCTGTTCCAAAGGAACCTCCCTCGGTGCTCTAAGTTATTCCAGAATCCGGATTTCGTCGCCTAAAATAGGTTGAAAACCTTAAAAAAAACCGCTTTCTTTTCGAAACTTTTAGAATAGGTTTGGAAAATTCTTCCCACTAAGTAGCTCTAATTGAAAAGACTCGTCGGATGAATGAAACCGGTTAAAATGTTCGGACCCACGAAAGAAAAAAGCGAATCATCCGCGGCGATTGGCGAATCGGACAAAATCCTCATTCTGGACGATGCACCTGAAAACTGCCTGCTTGTAGAAAGGATCCTAAAAAAAGCAGGATATGGGGACGTTATTTCCACTCAATCCCCTGAGACAGCCTTGGAATGGTTAGGTCTCCAAGGAAACCCTGAAAACAAAAAAGATGTTTCACTTTTACTTTTAGACATTCTTCTTCCCGGAGGAATGAACGGTTTGGACATTCTTCGCACCTTAAGTTCTAAGGAAGAATTTTCCGACCTACCTGTCATTATCATCACTGCAATCCATGATACCCAAACTCTTGAATCGGCATTTGAATTGGGCGCGATCGATTACGTTACTAAACCGTTTGACGCTCACGAACTAAGAGCAAGAGTCCGATCTACTTTAAGACTTCGTCATGAGATGCTCCAAAGGAAACAAAGAGAAAGAGACCTCGAAGAGATCACAGACAAACTTTCGGAAGCGTATCAAACATTACTCAGAGTCTCTAGGACGGATGGTCTTTCCGGAATTTGGAACCGAAGGTTTTTTGACGAGATCTTGGAAGTAGAGTGGAAGAGAGCATGTCGTTCCGAAAAACCGATCTCACTACTTTTGTTGGATATAGATTTTTTCAAAAAGTACAATGATACGTACGGCCACCAAGCGGGAGACGAATGTATCCGCCAGGTCGCAGGAGTTCTGAAAAATACTGCAAGAAGAGCAGGAGACTTTCCTGCGCGTTACGGTGGAGAAGAGTTCGCAGTGATCCTTCCTGAAACAGATTCAGACAAGGCGACTCTCGTTGCTGAGAATATCAGGAACCGTGTCCAAGAACTAAAGATCCCTCATGAAGGTTCTCAAACTTCAGAATTTGTTTCCGTTAGTATAGGGATTAGCACTCGTATGTCCGGAAGAGACAAAGAGAGTAAAAAGTTTTTGGAAGAAGCGGACAAGGCTCTCTATAAATCCAAAGAAGCCGGAAGAAATAGAAGCACCGTATATAAAGATTAAACCCTTGGACTTAGGCCTAACCAGTCGTCTGACTAAGGTCTTTTTTCCCATATTGTAATGAATCTCCTTCATTTTTTTCCTAAAATTTGAAATTTGTTTGCATCGCACTAAGTCTTATAACTTAATAAACGATATATAGAGATAGAAATGGCCATATTGGATAAAATAGTACAGGAATTCAAAAATAGGTTTTTTGAGACCGTAAAGGTTCCAGTGCAGGTGCATTCCTCTTCCGGGGATTTCCAGGCAACTTGGGAGGGAATCGAAGGCACGGCGCTCAGCTTTACCTTGGATCGTTTTCATCCTGATCCGGATGGAAGCAATGCAGTTATAGAGATACGTGTTCCTTTTTGGAAAGAACCGTTATTATTTTCCGGAAAACTTTTAGATAAGAAAGTGGTGAAATCCAAATCTTCTGAAAGAATTACAGATACTGTTTTGGTATTCGAATCCGAACTTTCAGAATTTCTAAAGAAGAACCTTCCAAAGATAGATCTTACTCTTCCTAAAAAGTAATTTTACTTTTTGGGAAGATCGACTTCTAAGATCATCACTGCATGATCTGAAAGGATAGGATCTTTTTTGACTGTGAGTTTTTTGAGTTTGGATTTAAGCTCCGGGGTCACGAAAAAGTAATCGATCCTCCATCCTTTATTATTCCCTCTTGCTCCCGCCCTAAACGTCCACCAAGTATATTCTTGTTTGCTCGGGTACAATTCCCTGAAACTGTCTACCCAACCTGTGGATAGAAATTTAGTCACCCAGGCTCTTTCTTCCGGAAGGAAACCGCTATTCTTCGCATTTCCTTTCGGATCGTGTATATCTATTTCTGTATGGGCAATATTTACATCACCGCATAAGATTAGATTGGAATGTTTCTTTTTTAACTTCGCGGAAATTTTTAGGAATTCTTCCAGGAATCTCATTTTGGCTGCTTGTCTCACATCACCTGTGGTTCCGGAAGGAAAGTAAACCGTCCAGATGGCGTATGAATCGAATTCAGCAAGTACACTTCTACCTTCTTTATCGAATTCATCCAGACCCAATCCATAGGTTACTTTTTTAGGTTCCTGCTTGGTCCAAAGAGAAACTCCTGAGTATCCTTTTTTTTCCGCAGAATGGAAGAATGCTTTGTATCCCAGTTTTTCCCAAATTTCCGAACTGAGTTGCTCCGGTTGTGCTTTGGTTTCTTGGAAACATACAAAATCGGGTTTTTCGGAAGAGATGACGTCGCCTAGACCCTTACCCCAGGCGGATCGGATTCCATTGCAGTTCAGACAGAAAACTTTCATAGGTGTTAAAGAGTTCCCAGGATTTTCGGGATGCTAAGTCCGGGCAAAGAAAAAAAATGTCCGTATGAGCATTCGTATCAGGGAAGTAGGGTTGGATTTTTCCTTTGAACCCATTCTCCAGAGAGCAAAGCAGGATCTAAATGACACTTTGGCCTTGGTACGTCCCATTTTGGATCAGGTAAGAGAAGGCGGGGACAAAGCTGTTTATGAGCTTACCCAAAAATTTGACGGACTTAAACCTGAAAAATTGGTTTATCCAGTCTCAGAATGGAAAGGAAAAGCGGACTCCGAACTCGTTGCGGCATTGGAAAAGGCTAAGGAGAATATTGAAACATTCCACAAAGCACAGATGCCGACCAACCTGGATGTGAATGTTTCCGGAAATACATTAGGAATTCGTTATACTCCAATAGAATCAGTAACTGTATATGCTCCCGGCGGAAAGGCATTATATCCTTCAACCATTCTGATGGGAGTGATCCCTGCAAAGATCGCAGGTGTAAAACATATTCAGATCGTTACTCCTCCTCAAAAAGATGGTATCCCCGACGGATTGTATGCTGCAGCTAAAATTGCGGGCGCAGATTCGATCGTAACAGTTGGCGGAGCCCAAGGAATTGCGGCCGCATCTTACGGAACTGAAACAATTTCTCGTTCCGAATTTGTGATCGGACCAGGGAACAAATTTGTGACCGCAGCAAAAGTCCTATTAAGCGGACAGGGCGTGATCGGGATCGATAGCCCTGCAGGTCCGAGTGAAGTACTTGTGATCGCGGACGATTCAGCAAATCCAAACTGGGTAGCAGCAGACATGCTTTCCCAAGCAGAACATGGAGAAGATTCGGCGGCGATACTCTGCACCGATTCATTAGAATTTGCCAAAAAGGTTTCGGCAGAAATAGACAAGGCTTTAAAAGAAAGACCTAAAAGAGAGACCATCAAAAGGGCTTCGATCGAAAATGAAAGTTGGATATTAGTTTTTCTTAATTTAGAAGAATGTGTAAATTTTTCTAATCTATATGCTCCGGAGCACTTAGAGATCCAGACTCGAAATTATCAGGAATTATTTAAGAAAATCAGACATGCAGGTTCCGTATTTTTAGGACCTTATTCTCCTGTTGCAATGGGGGATTATATCAGCGGGACAAATCATATTCTTCCTACAGCTGGTGGAAGTAGGATCTTCTCTTCCTTAGGAGTTCTAACATTCTTAAAAAGAGTGACCTATCAGGAAGTAACCAGGGACTCTTTAGAAAAATTATATCCTTATGTAAAAGTTCTCTCCGAATTCGAAGGTTTGGATGAGGAACATGGAAATTCAGTAAAAGTACGTCTTTCTCAAAACGGCAAGCCATGATCGTATCCAAGGACCCAAACGAAGTCAGAAACCAAATACTCTCCTGGAAGTCCGAAAAACTTTCCGTAGGTTTTGCTCCTACTATGGGTTTTTTGCATGAAGGACATTCGAATCTATTCGTTCGTTCCGCGGCCGAAAATTCCAAAACTGTAGTTTCTATTTTTGTGAACCCTGCTCAGTTCAACGATCCGGAAGATTATGCAAAATATCCGATCAACACCGAAGGCGATTTAGAGATTTGTAAATCATCCAAGGTGGATCTGGTATTTTTACCGGACAAAGACACGATGTATCCAGGAGGAATTCCAGAGGTAGAATTGCGTATCCCTCATTTGATGAAAAATTTGGATGCAACGACCAGACCCGGACATTTTGAAGGTGTTCTTCTTGTTCTTTCCCGTTTGTTCCATACAATTCCGGCGGATCGTTCTTATTTCGGTAAGAAGGATTACCAACAATATCTGGTCGTAAAAGATTTCACTCGAGCTCTCGGTTTTCCTATGGAGATCATTGGAGTAGATACGGTTCGCTCCGCAGAAGGTTTGGCATTAAGTTCTAGAAACGCTCGTTTGGTAGGACCGGAAAAAGAAGAAGCTTTGTTACTTATTAGGGCCTTACGTTTGGGGGAGAGTTTAATTCGACAAGGAGAAAAAGATCCTGGGGAAGTTCTGACTGTAATGAGAGATGTTCTGGATTCTTCTTCCAAAATACAGACGGACTATTTGGAAATTTTGGACGCAAACACATTAGAAGAACTTCATATTCTAAAAGGGGAAGTCCTACTCGCTGTTGCTGCCTTTTTAGGGCAGGTAAGATTGATCGATAATTTAACCGTAAAGGTGTCTTGATTTAATATGGCTAAGTCTGTTTCCACTCAATCCGATTGGAAAAAATCTCTGGAAGATCTTTTTTCTTCTGCAAAAGAGAATTCTAAAATTTCTTCCGTTCCGAATTCAGTTCATTCACTTCTATCTTCCGTTATCTTTCAGGCCCAGAAAAATTCTAAAATTGTAATCTCTTCTACGAATACCGAATCGGAATTTTTGTATAGAGAATCCTTAAGTTATTTAGAGCCTGATCTGGTTTGTTATCTTCCTGGCCAGGAAGTTTTGCCTTACGAATACATGCGTTATCCTCAGGAAATGAAAAGAGAGAGGATCCAAGCTCTTGCACGTATCCTATCGGGAGAAAAAGTTTTAGTATTCACTTCCGTTTCAGGTTTCTTGAAAACACTTCCGGAAGCTTCCGCTTTGAAAGAAAGATCTTTGTCCGTAAAATTAGGACAAGAGATACAACCTGAAAATCTAATGAGAGAACTGGTTCGACTCGGCTATCACAGAGTGGACATGTGCCAAGCATTCGGTGAGTTCAGTTTGAAGGGTGGGATCTTAGATGTATTTTCTTCTTTCTCTTCCGATCCGATCCGTATTGATTTTTTTGGGGATGAAGTGGAATCCATTCGAACATTCGATCCGGAAACCCAAAGATCTTTGGAGAATTTGGAAGAGGCGTTCTTGCTTCCTGCAGACGAGTTCATTCTGACAGATTCTCAGAAAGAAGCTTATCGGAATCTGATCGCAAACGCGGATAAATCACTTCATTTACCTGAGATCCCGGACGATGCAGGCGGGACTTATTACGAAGAATTGATCCCGATGGTCCGTGAAAATAAAGGAATATTATCTTTTTTTAAAGCAAAGCCGGGGCTGATTTTTCCGGATCCGAATGGAGCAAAAGAAAGATATTCTCACCTTTTAAGGGAATATGACGCTCTTTACGAAAAAAGAAGTAAAGAGATCCTCTGCGCTCCTCCTCCTTCTTTACTTTTAAGAGATAAAGAAGAATCTGAAATTTTAGAAAACCTAAGCGGTATTAAATTTACCCAACTTCCTCCAAGTAAGCCCGAAGATCTGGTCTGCCCTTTGCATCAGGCTCCGTCTTTCAAGGGAAAGATCAGAGAAGTTCGAGAAAAACTGGGAGAATTAAAAACGGAAGGTGGATGGAAGATCATTCTCACTTCTTCTTTCGAGGCCCAGACCCAAAGGCTTTTGGGACTTTTTGGATCGGAAGGAATTCGTTTATTAAATTCTGAGGCTTCTGAGCCTGAGCCGATCGTTCTTCCCGGCAAATCGAAAGAAGAAGTGTATTTAGCAGTTTCCGAAATACGGAACGGTTTTTTATGGGAAGAAGAGAAACTTTTGTTTTTATCAGAGAACGACGTATTCGGAAGAGAATATAAACGTAAGACTAGATTCAAAAAACAAAGTAGCAAGGCTATTCAAAGCTTCTTGGATCTGAAAGAAGGGGACTTCGTGGTCCATGTAAATCATGGAGTAGGAAAATTCCTTAAAATAGAAAGAGTAAATGCGGGGGGAAAAGAAAGAGACTTTCTAAAATTAGAATATTATGGCGGAGACACGTTATTCGTTCCTCTGGACCAAATTTCTCTAGTCCAAAGATTTGTTGGCGGAACTGAAAGACCAAGATTAGACAGCCTCGGAAAAAGTACCTGGAAAAAAACAAAGGACAGAGTCCAGAAAGCAGTCGAAGGTCTTGCGGAAGATCTGGTCCATATGTATTCCAATAGGATCAAATTACAGGGTTATGCTTTCCCACCTGACACGATTTATCAGGAAGAGTTTGAAGCAGAATTCGAATATGAGGAAACTCCAGATCAAATTGAAGCAATAGAAGCTGTTAAGAAAGATCTAGAATCCATAAAGCCTATGGATCGCCTTATCTGCGGAGACGTTGGTTACGGAAAAACAGAAGTTGCCATTCGAGCAGCTTTCAAAGTGGCAATGGCAGGTAAGCAGATCCTAATGCTTGCTCCAACCACAATCCTCGCCTTACAACATTATAATAATATGAAAAAGAGATTCGAGAATTATCCGATCACTGTGGAACTCGTTTCTCGTCTTAGAACTGCAGCGGAGACTCGCGATGTTCTGAAACGTTTTGCTTCCGGAAAAGTGGATATGCTCATCGGAACTCATGCGGTTTTAGCAAATTCTGTCCAGCCCAAAAATCTGGGACTACTCATCATAGATGAAGAGCAAAGATTCGGAGTGAACCATAAGGAATCCATTAAGAAGATCAAAAATCTTGTGGATGTCCTAACTCTGACCGCGACCCCGATTCCTAGAACTCTTCATATGGCATTGACCGGGATAAGAGAACTTTCTATTATTGCTACTCCTCCTAAGAATAGACAGAGTGTGGAAACTTATGTGATCGAAGAGGACGAAGAGGTCCTAAGAGACGCGATCCGCACCGAACTTGCGAGAGAGGGACAAGTATTCTATCTTTATAATAGAGTAGAATCGATTGAACAAGAGACTAAAAGATTGAACGAGATCGTTCCTGAGGCGTCCATCGGAGTTCTTCATGGACAGATGACGGAAGATGAGATCGAAGAAACTTTAGTAGATTTTTATGCGCGTAAATTTGATATTCTTGTTACGACTACAATCATCGAATCCGGGATAGATATTCCAAATGTAAACACTCTGATCGTAAAAAGAGCGGATCTATTTGGGCTTTCTCAGTTGTATCAGATCCGAGGTAGAGTAGGAAGAAGTGACCGAAAAGCATTTGCATACCTTCTTCTTCCTAAAGATAGAGTGGTGACCGAAGATGCGGAAAAACGCCTGAATACTATCTATGAATACCAAGAACTCGGTTCCGGATTCAAAGTTGCAATGAGAGACTTAGAAATCAGAGGAGCCGGAAATCTTTTAGGGAAAGAGCAATCCGGAGATATCATGGAAGTTGGCTTCGATCTGTATGTGCAGATGTTAGAAGAGGCAATTGCCAGGATCAAAGGTGAAGAAGTAAAAATTGAAGTAAGAACTGCTATCAATTTGGATTCTAACTTCTTCATTCCTGAATCTTATATACCGGACACAAGACAGAAGATAGAATTTTATAAACGATTCGAAGGTGCAAGAGACCTGGACGAAATAGAAGAAGTTACGCAAGAAATGACAGATCGTTTCGGTGAACCTCCGGAAGAGGCAAAAACTTTCCTAATGTTGGAAAAGATCAGGACCTTAGCTTCTGTCTTGGGCTTTGAATCTGTGTCCGAGCTCGGGGAAGAAATTCGCCTAAAATTAGGAGCACATTTCTTAGGCAGTTATGACAAAATAGTAAACTTGATCTCCGCTCGGATGGGTCTTACCATGAATCCTAGAGAACCGAATGTACTTTTATACGTTCCGGGGAAAGCCAACCAAAAAGACAAACTCGTGAAACTTGTGTACTTCTTAACGGAAATGTTACCCGACAAAAAGTAATGGACGCCAGGCCCGGTTCTCCTATTTTTTGCGTAGGAATTCCAACACAGATGAAACGGCTATATTTTTCTCTCACTTTACTCATATCTTTTTTCTCTTTCGCATATTGCGGAGACGGGACTCCGGTTATCGAGTCCATCGACGGTAATAAGCTGACTACTGCAAGTTTTGAAAGCGCTTTTGATACCGCTTTGGATACTTTAAGCCGCACTCAAAACATAGAAAAAAAGAACGTTATTAAATTTTTAACCGAAGAAGAAAGTAAAGTTCCTCAAAGTTTCCTGCAACTCAGAAACGAATTCAGAAAAAGAAAGTTTTTTGATCGTTATCATGAGATGATGGTTGTCAAAGCTGCCGCAGATAAGAGTGGTTTCAGCAAAAGATCCGATATTAAAGAAATCTTAAAGTTCCAAGAAATGCAGTTGATTTACGGAATGTATATCGCTGAGCAGATCGAATCCAGAATTAAGATCACTGAGCAAGAATTAAACCAAGGTTGTCAAGAACTCCGTACTAAATACAAACAAGCTGAGTCCTTAACTTTGGAACAATGTTATGACGCTGCAAGAGCTCAGATCAAGGGAAGAAAATCGGAAGAAGTTTATAAATCAGTTCTAGATAGAATTAAAGAAACTGTCGCTATCAAACATAACGATAAGTTTGATCTTGAAAAATATCTAGATAAAGAGTTCAGCTTCCCTGAATTGAGCAAAGAAGAGGCTCCTAAGGTCGAGGAGACCAAAGCACCGGAAGCTTCTACTCCTGCACCGGCGCCCGAAGCCACTAAGTAAAAAAAAAGAATTTTTTCAACGATTTGAATTCATATCTAAACGCAATCTTCCGTAGCGTAATTGAAGCGATTACGGAATTCTTACCGGTGTCCTCCACAGGACACCTTTTCTTATTCTCCTCCTTTTATCCATTTTCGGAGGGAGCGGACTTCGACGACTTATTCGATATATTCATCCAAAGTGGTGCGATCCTATCTGTAGTTGTTTTATATCGGGAGAAGTTCTTAGAGCAGGGAAGATCTGCAGTACGTTACCTTCTCCGCAAAGAAGAAAACAGGGAAGGATTCCTTTTTCTAACCAGAGTTACGATCGGATTTTTGCCTATTATGGCTGCTGGATTTTTGTTTAGAGGATTTTTAGATACGATCAAGTCCAGAGGGGACATTTTGGCGATCCTAGGATGGGCTTGGTTTGTGGGAGGGCTCTTGATCTTACTCTCCGAGTTCTGGTTCCAAAAAAGAGAGAAGATAAAAACAAGCGAACCTATCGATACAAAGGATGCCATCATTATCGGAATCTTCCAATGTTTGGCTTTGGTCCCTGGGGTTTCCAGATCGGGAGCGACTATCGTGACCGCAAGATTTTTAGGAAAAGATACCAAAAGTTCTGCGGAGTTTTCCTTCTTCGTTGCTGTTCCTGTTCTATTCTTAGCCGGAGGTTATAAATTATTCAAACATAGGGCGGTGTTAAATTTGGAGAATTTACCGATCTTAAGTTTGGGTTTTGTTCTTTCTTTCTTACTTTGCTTTTTCGTGATCAAATGGTTTCTGAGATATTTACGGACCCATTCCTTTACTGGGTTCGGCTGGTATCGGATACTTCTTGGGGTCTCTGTGTTGCTCTTCTACAAATTAGTGATGCAAGGCTGACCTGACACAATAGTGTGGCTTAGATCGGAATGCGCCCCTGGATCCGAAATTGTCTATTTTTGCTTTTTTTGCCTACCTTGCTTTGGGGGCAACCGGTCGACCTAGGCCCTAGGGGTTCTGCGGGTGATGCGAACTCCGAAGACGATACCCAAAGATCGGTTGTTAAGACCAGAAACCGCCTTTTAAACAAATCCATCGAAGTCCTAAGCGAAAGAGAAGTGGATGAACAGTTAGAGAACCTCGGGCTTTCCAGAGAAGGTTCTATCTATACCAGACGTAAAAGATTAAAAGCTGCTTTAGGGGAGAAGGAAGACAATAAGGCTGACTTCGCCGCGTTAGCCGGAACAACTAAAAAAGACTTACCAATGGTAATCGAGAACGCCGCAGAAGGTGAACTCATGAGAGTGGACCAAACCAAGGGTGGGGTTTTGATCTTGAGAGGTAGAGTTCGTATCAAACTCAGATCAGGTAGTCTGGAAGCGGAAACTATCTCCGTGGATTCCGATCGCGGAGAAGTGTATGCGGAAGGTGGGATCAAATTCGAAGACGGCCGAGCCAAGATCACCGGCGATAAATTTATCTACGACTATAAATTGGATAAGGGTGTGGTCTATAATACAAAGGGCACAGTCGCTCCCGCTTATTTCTTCGGGGAGAAGGTCAAAAAATTAGATGATAAACGTTACATGTTGGAGATGGGATACTTCACGTCATGTAACGCAGAGAAACCTCATTATTCTTTCAAAGTAGATAAGGTTGTTCTCTATCAGGATAGAACCGTTGTAGGCACTAACGTTCGATTCCAGGTAGGAGGTACAACAGTATTCTGGCTTCCATTCTTCTATAATAATAATTTAGGGAATGGTTGGACTACCCAAGCCGGTAAGAACAATACACAAGGTCTATTTATCCAAAACTCATTACAATGGTCTACAATTCCTACTTGGTCTTGGACTCCAATGGGTTATAAGGCTCGCGCCGATTTCTACGAAAAAACAGGACAGGCCTTCCAACTGGAAATGTGGAGGCAAAGTGCTAATCTAAACTATTTGATAGATTTAGGTTTTGCAAATCATAAGGCTTATCAGATCACTTCCGGTTTTGAGGATCGATTTGCAAATTATGGTTTGGGAACAAGTGCGGTCACGAACCAAGTGGATAAGGGGAATTATTGGGGGACCAATATCCCGAATATCGGAGAAGATAGAGATCCTTGGTGGAAGGGTCGAATATTCTTAAATTCTAAAATGAATAATACGGAGAAGGACGTTACTCGAAACCTTTCCGTTCAATATGAGAATTTTACAAACCGTTTATTCGAATATGAATACGGAAATAGATACCAACCTAGCAATAGCTTACAGTCATTATATACATTCAGGGACGTTCGTTACGGTTATGTTCGTAATAACTTAGAATGGAAATTGGATTATACTGAAAATAGAGGAGATCTTTCGGTTAATATCAACATGAAGAGAAATATGCTCTTCTATAACCTTTCTCCTCTCACCAAGTCCGGTTATTTTCCTACAGTCGATGTTCTTCCTTCCGTTACGATCAAGAATAGTTCGGAAATTACTAGGCTTCCTTATTTCGAGACCCCAGTGTATTGGGATGTGTATTTAACGAATACATTGATGAGATTCTACGGAGTTCCTACTCAGGAAAAATTGAAAATTCCTACCTCGGATGGAAGTTATGATAATCCGAACGGGGATTATAAGGAAAATCTGCTCAGAACCCAAAACTTCTTACAGGGTGAGACCGGATTTAGGACTTCTATGAATTTTGGAAGTTATGTGTCCTTGGCTCCGAGTGTTTATTACGGTGCTAAAAAACAATCCGCTCAGTTGCCTGCAGGAAATTCGGATACTGTTAATACTAACTTTACGTCTTTGGAAAGAAGTTTAGCCAGGGACAGTTATCAATATTTCAGAACAAATACCAATTTGAGGATTGGTGCCCCGATCCTATTCTTTAATACTACTTATCGTAAGTTAGAAGCGGAGAAGCCTGACTTACAAGATCCAATCCTCATGAAAAACCGACAGCATGAGTTGGAACTTTCCTTGGAAAGTTATGCTTTGGAGAATTTTGAAATTTCTCTTAAGACTATCCGAGATCTTAGGAACTTTTCGGACGAATACCAGCCTCAACCTACAAGCCAGGAAAGATGGTATTATACGGTATTTCGTTTTGCGGGTTATATAGATTTCTTGGAAGGATTTAGTAAAAGAAAAAGAACACTTCTGGAAAGAAAAAGAAGTTTTTATACAGGAATATTCTTTAATAACGACTTTGTATATCATACTCCTCTGCATCGTCCTTTGTCCAATAACTTCACCCTTTCTTATAAGATGGGGGGATTTAGACTTCCTTTCTTAAGATATATACGTGAGTTGGAAGTAGGTGGGACATGGTATCATATCTATTATGCTTCTATGATGGACAATTATAGGATCTACGCTAAGGCAAGTATCGATATCACTAGAGAATTCGGGATTGAGGCGGAGATAGACTCCAGGGTGACCGAACCTTGGAGATATACGAACCAAACGGACAATTATTATTATCAAAGATATATTTTGAATACGGATCCTACTTCTCCATTCACTTCTATGAATATGAATCCTACAAATTTAGGTCAGGATATTATCAATGGTTCTGGGATCAACGGGACCCAAGCAAGACAAACCACTGCTCTGAATGTTAACCGAGCAATGATGGTCTTAAAATATAATCTGCACACTATGAATTTCAGATTAGGTCTAAGTAGTGATCTTAGATCCGTACCTGGGGGAACGACTGGGGCGAGTCAGGTAACCTTTTACGACCAGTCAATATTCTTCTCCATATCTTTAACGGATTTCAGTTTAGGTCAGGAAGATTCTTCCCAACTTTCCAGGATCCGTCTGTTCAGGTTTAGAAAACGTCCTCTTAGGACGGGTTATACGGAAGGAGTCGAATCGCAATAATATGCTGAAAGAAAGAAGCCAAACTTTTAAATTATTATTCGTCTTCTTGGACCTGATCTTCTCTTTGGGAAGTTGTGTTTTTGCATTCCTTCTTCGTTTTTATGTAGGAGATCCGACTGGAATAGATAGATCTTATATAGATCTGGAAAGTTATTTTATATTAGGTTCCGTTCTTTCCATTTCTCAAGTAATCGTTTTCTTATTTATAGATCTATACCATCCCAGAAGAGGATTGTCCTTTTTAGATGAGTTCCTTGCGATCTTTGGCGGAGTGTTCTTAAATCTACTATTCGTATTATCCATGTTATTCTTCTTCCGAGGTGATTTCGGAAGTGAAAGATTTTCTCGTTCTTTCATTTTAGTTTTTGCAGGGACAAATATTTTTTCAATAGGGCTTCTTCATCTCCTCGCCCGCCAGTTCTTAAGATATCTCAGAAGCAAAGGATATAATCTACGTAGGGTACTTGTGATCGGAACAAGAGAAACCGCTGCTCGTTTTGCAGACTCAGTTCAAAGACATCAGATCTACGGATATGAGATCATTGGTTATGTAAGCTCGGGAAATTCAAAAGCAATCCGTAAGGAAATGAAATTGGTCGGAAAGACAGACAAGATAGAGAAGGTTTTGTCCGAGATCAAACCTGATCTTGTAGTTTATGCTTTGAATAATGCTGAAGGGGATTGTTTGGAGACGGTTTTGGATGCATGTGATACGGAAGGTATCGACTTAAAAGTAATTCCTGGTTTTCAAGAGTTCATCAAGGCGAAAGGAAGAGTAGACGAGATGGATGGTCTTCCGGTTATTTCTATCCGAAACATTCCTGTGCGTCTTGGCTATAACCGAGTGATCAAAAGAAGTTTTGATATCTTATTTTCTCTTTTCTTCATTACACTTTTTTCACCCGTATTTTTGATTATCGCACTTCTGATCAAATTAACTTCCAGAGGGCCTGTGTTCTATCATCAGGAAAGAGTGGGGCTGGACAATAAAAGTTTCAAGATGCTCAAGTTTAGAAGTATGGTTGTTCAAACTAAGTCCCAGTCTGAGACGACTTGGACGGTCCAAAACGATCCAAGGGTTACCGGGATCGGTAAGATCTTGCGTAAGACCTCCCTTGACGAAATACCTCAGTTTTTTAATGTGCTTTTAGGAGATATGTCCGTAGTGGGTCCGAGACCCGAAAGACCTCATTTTGTCGAAAAATTCAAAACGGATCATAGACATTATATGAGAAGACATGCAGTCAAGGCAGGGATTACCGGTCTTGCTCAAGTCAAGGGTCTTAGAGGAGACACTTCTATCGATGATAGAATTGATGCGGATATCTACTATATAGAAAACTGGTCTCTTTGGTTGGATATTAAAATCATCCTACTTACACCTTTAAAAGGTGTGATGGATAAGAACGCATATTAAGGGAAAAAGGAGAACGAAGGCCGTGAACCTAAACGAAGAATCCCTTCAAAAAATCGCAGAGTTATCTAGGCTCAAAATAGATCCTAAGGATATCCAAAACTTCCTTACGGATTTCAATAAGGTCCTGAATTATGTGGATACGATCACTGAATTAAATGTGAGTTCCGTTTCCGACGAGGATTTATATCCGAACGAAGGAAATTCAGTTCGTCCGGATAAGGCAAAAGAAGGTTTAAGCCGTTCTCAGATAGAATCCTTCGCACCTAGTTTCCAAAATGGATACTTCGTAGTTCCAAAGGTGATCGAAACATGAAAGAACTTTGGAAATTAAAATATTCTGATATTAAAAAAGGCTTAAATTCAGGGGAGTTTACTCCTACCGATCTGGCCCAATCTTTGATCTCTCGTATAGAAGCGGAAGATTCTAAAATTAAGGCATTCCTTTCTTGGGAAAAAGAAAGTATCTTGAAGGCAGCCGCAGAAAGTACCGAAAGAAGAAAATCAGGAAAACCTCTTTCAGAGTTCGACGGTATTCCGATCGGAGTGAAAGATAATATCTGTATAGAAAACACGATCACTTCTTGTGCTTCTAAAATTTTGGAAAACTATCGCTCTCCATTTCATGCGACTGCTATCGAAAAACTTTTAGCAAAAGGTTTTGTTCTTATTCCAAGAGCGAATATGGACGAGTTCGCGATGGGCTCTTCTACAGAGAACTCCGCTTACCAGGTTACTAAAAATCCATTCGATACTGCAAGGATCCCAGGTGGATCTTCCGGTGGATCCGCTGCTGCGGTCGCCGCTTCTTTTGTGCCTGTTGCATTGGGTTCAGATACGGGGGGCTCCGTTAGACAGCCTGCGTCTCTTTGCGGGATCTATGGTTTAAAACCTACTTACGGAACTGTTTCCAGATATGGACTCGTGGCTTATGCTTCAAGCCTAGATCAGATCGGTCCTTTGTCTAAGGACATTGACGGTATCATAGATGTGTATTCAGTGATTTCCGGAAAGGACCAGAGAGATGCTACTTCTAAAAATATTCCTGCATTCGATCCTTCTAAAGTAAAAGAACTTCCTTGGAAAGGACTGAAGATCGGTAAGATGAAGATTACTTCCGAGATTGAGCCGGATGTTGCAAAGGCATATGAATCTCTTTTGGCGGAGTTGGAATCGAAAGGCGCTCAACTGATAGACTTGGATTTTTCTCTTCTTTCTAATTCTATTCCGATCTATTACATTATCGCTACTGCAGAATGTTCTTCCAATCTTTCCAGATTTGATGGGATACGTTTTGGACAAAGAAAAGATCCAAGTGGCAAACTGGATGATCTATATGTAACGAGTAGAAGTGAAGGTTTCGGCAAAGAAGTCCAAAGAAGGATCCTACTCGGAACATTCTCTTTATCCGCCGGATATTACGACGCATATTATGGAAGAGCTCAAAAGGCACGAGTTCTGATCAAAAAAGAATATGAAGGTTATTTTTCTAAAGTCGATTTGATATTGCAGCCAACTTCTCCTACGACTGCATTCAAAGTTGGAGAAAAAACTTCCGATCCGATCCAAATGTATAAAGCGGATATTCTTACTACTTCCGTAAATTTAGCCGGCGTTCCTGCGATGTCTGTTCCGATCGGAACAGACTCCAAAGGACTTCCGATCGGTTTGCAGATTACTGCTCCTGCTTTACACGAAGATAAAATATTCGGTTTTGCTAAAATGATCTCTGACTGGGCTTCTAAGGTAGAATTGCCCGAAACGATCAAATGAGTGAGCTCACCGCGAGAATTATTCCCTGCCTGGATATCAAAGATGGCAGGGTAGTCAAAGGAGTGAATTTCGTAAATCTTGTGGACGCCGGTGATCCCGTTGAGTCTGCAGTTGTTTATGAAAAAAATCTCGCGGACGAGTTATGCTTCTTGGATATCACTGCATCCAGCGATAAAAGAGATATTCTAATCCATTTAGTAGAAGCAGTTGCGGAAAGGATATTTATCCCTTTCACTGTGGGTGGAGGAATTCGAACCTTAGATGATGTAAAAGCAGTTTTGGAGAAGGGAGCAGATAAGGTCTCTATCAATACTGCTGCTTTTCAAAATCCCGATCTTCTTCGTGCAGCCGCAGAAATTTACGGCTCACAATGTATTGTGTGCGCAGTGGACGTAAAATTTCATCCTGATAGACAAAGATTTGAAGTGTTCCTTCACGGTGGAAGAACAGAAACAGGAAGAGACGCATTGGATTGGGGAAAGGAAGCGCAGGAAAGAGGCGCCGGAGAAATTTTACTCACCTCTATGGATCGTGACGGGACCAAAAAAGGATTCGATATCCAGCTTTTAAAATTATTTTCTTCTAATTTAGAAAGTCCTATTATTGCGAGTGGTGGCGCCGGAAATCCGGAACATATGGTAGAAGCAATTTTGAGAGGAAAAGCCGACGCAGTTCTTGCGGCTTCCATTTTTCATTTTGGTGAATTTACGATTCGAGAAACCAAAGAAAATATGCGCGAAATGGGGATCAAAGTAAGGCTTTGAGGGCCGGAATTTGGAATCCACATTCCTTTTCGCGGACCCTCAGATTGAACTTGCCAATTTGAAAATTTTCTGATATAGAGTCGTGGAAGCAAATCTCCCACGGGCCACTCCCCACCACCCAAGATTAGGGCGGGGGCCGTCGTAATCTTGGGACGTGTTGGAATTCCAACAACACTCTTTCGGCTGTTTCCTTATAGCCCGCCCACAATCGTAAAAACTTCGGCGAATACATTATTAAAATGTGTTTTTACTTTTGTGAGTCCAGCGCCTGTTCCACCCTCATTTCTAAATGACATTTGAGAATGGTCCATAGCAGAGACAGAATATGCATTTGTGATTAGCGGTCTGTTATTCAGTCGTGCAGAAAGCAAAGGTACAATTCCATCAGAATTGCCAAACGGCGGGGTCCCACTCGTAATCACTGTGCATGCAGCCTGATAGGTGGCAGCATGATCGGCTCCACTGCAATCTCCAGAACCCATGTCTCCACCATAAACTGTAGTCATTGAATCATAGGTAGTATTTGCGATCATACTTTCTAAGAAAAAGTTAAATGCTTGGTCGGTTCCGTCTGTGATAGGAGGAGCAATTGCAGTTACACCTGAACTAAGTCCGTTCGTATAAGCAAGACCTTGTCCACCAGGAGTGTCCGTCATAAACTTGATAATAGTTCCGATAGAGCTTAAGTTCCCGGTGTACTGCGGAGAAGAGTAGGGAGATCCATAATAAGGAGTTCCTAAACTTACAATATGATCTATTACATTTTCAGTATTATTTGCATGCTGGATTGCTGCTCTGGAAACAAGTCCTCCCATAGAGTGAGCCACAACGACAACGTTGTCGGAGGAGTTGAATGCTGCATTTAAAGAATCGATGAATCTTCTTCCATTTACTTCAATATAGTCGGAGGTTCTATATGTAAAAACATAGATCTCGAAAGTATTATATACGCTCGCACTATAACCGCTTGGAAGGTCGGATGTTTGCGTAATAAATGCGAGGCCCTGGTTCCAGGTCCCGAGTAGATTTGCCACTTTCTTGTTAAAATCTGTAGGTGGGTCTGTTTGTCTTTCCGCAAAATCCCAACCGTGAATAAGCACGATTTTCGCTTTGGAATTATCTCTCTGAAAATACGGATCTTGGAAATATAAAGGAGAAAGGCTGCCTACCGCCATATCAGGAAATACTGTGGAAAATTTATATAAAGCATGATTCTGCTCTGCAAAATACGCGGAGATGATATAATCTTTGATTTGTTCCCCTAATGATTTGCTGTCAGGAGGAGTGAGTCTGTCCTGGAGATACTCGCAGTTCCCGAAAGATAGAATTGTGAAAAATAAAAACAGAGTTCGGAAAGATAAAAATCTTTTCATATTAAAAGTTTGGGACCGATCGTAAAAAACCGCAAGCTAGAATTTGATGGGGGATTTCCTTTCTATCGTAACAGAATGGAAATAAATGTTTGAATAAGATTTACTTCGGTCGGTTTTTTAAGCGATCCAGTACAATCCCTGTGGCGACTGTCACATTTAAAGAGGATATATGACCATGAAGAGGGATGCGAACTGTAAAATCGGATTTTTCCATTAAGATCCTTTTTAGACCTTCTCCTTCATTTCCCATTAGGATCACGAGTTCTTCCCAGGCAGGAATTTTGGACCAATCTTCTGTTCCTTTATCGGAAGTGGAAACCACCCAGAAATTTCGTTTTTGCAATTTTTCTAATATTTGCGCGAGGTTCCCGACTTTATAAACGTTTAGATAGGCGAGTGCACCCGAGGCCACTTTTTCCACAGTGGGTGTGATACCGGAGGAATCTCTATCTGGAATGAGGACAGTTTCTACTCCGAAACATTCGGCAGTTCTTAAAATATTTCCTAAATTACCTGGATCTTGGATACGATCCAAAACTAGAATGGGACCTTTGCAATTTTCCAGATGGGAATCAAACGATTTTTTATCTCCTGAATGGAGTTGTATTCTAAGCGCAAGCACACCCTGGTGATTTACACCAGGAGCCATTTTGTCTAACTTGCTCGGAGAAGCTTCTTTGATTAGAAGTTTGTCTTCTAATTGGGAGAGAATTTCTTGTAACTCTTTTTTGGCTCCGGAAGTCAGCCAAATTTCTTGGAAGGAAAGTTCTGAACCTTTTTCGAGATGTCGTTCTAGGATTTCTCGAATATTCCTTCTTCCGTAGATATAATCCTGACGGCTCATTTTCTCTTCCAGCGAAGACCTTCTTTTGTGTCCTCGAGTATGATCCCTATCTCGTTCAATTTATCTCTTAGCCTGTCTGCTTCCGCAAAATTTTTGTTTTTGCGTGCTTCTTGTCTTTGTCTCACGAGTTCGTCTATCTCAGAGTCTAAAACTTCTACCTTTCTTTCGAAACTCAAAACTCCTAAGATGGAATCTATTTTATAAAATAATTCCAGTCTTTTGACGATTTCATCTTCGTTCGGAGAATTTTGATCCAGGTATTGGTTAGAATCTTTTACTAATTCAAAAACGGACGCTAAAAATTTGGAAATATTCAGATCGTCTGCGAGACTTTCTAAAAATTCATCCCATGCTGTAAGTTCTACGTTTGTTTTAGATTGGAATGTTTTTCCTGATTTTGATAATTCTTCTAATAATCGATTGATACAATTCTGGATCTTGGAAACGGACCCGGCTGCTTCTTCTAATCTTTCTTTTGTGAAGTTTAATTTGCTTCTATAATGTGCTGAAAGTAGAAGGAACCGAATATTTCTTGGTTCTATACCGTCTTTTACCAAATCTCTGAGGGTGAAAAAGTTTCCCTTTGACTTGGCCATCTTCTCTCCATTTACGAGTAGATGTTCTGAATGGAGCCAATATTTTACGAAGGATTCTTCCGGAAAAGCTCCTTCGCTCTGTGCGATCTCATTTTCATGGTGAGGGAAGGTAAGGTCCACTCCTCCTGTATGAATATCCACTCCGGAGCCATACACGTCACGCACCATTGCTGAACATTCTAAATGCCAACCAGGTCTTCCGGGACCAATCTCGGTATCCCAAGAAGGTTCCCCTTCTTGTTTCGGGAATTTCCAAAGTACGAAGTCTCTTACATCATCTTTATCATATTCGTCGGTGTCGTAACGGGTTCCGGTTTTCATACCGCTTACGTCTATTCCGGAAAGTTTCCCGTAATTTTTGAATTTGGAAATTGAATAATACAAACTACCGTCTTTTTCGTACACGAGACCATGACTTTGCAAATGTTTTATGATCTCTATCATGGAGGGAATAGAATCGGTCGCTCTAGGGTAATGTTCTAATTTTTGAATATTCAGAGATTCTAAATCTTCTTGGAAAGCTTTCACCCAGGGTTCTGTAAATTCCCTAATATTCTTACCTTGTGCCATCGATTCACGAATGATCTTATCGTCGATATCGGTGATATTCATCGTCATATCCGGTTTATATCCGAATGCTACGAGAACTCGCCTCAGTAAATCCACGAATAAAAATGCGCGTAAATTCCCTAAATGTGCAAAATTATAAACTGTAGGTCCGCAGGAATATACCCTAACTCTGTCAGGAAATTCGGGGCGGAATACTTCTTTGTTTCCGCTCAGAGAATTATGAAAACGGATTTCTTTCATTCAGGGAACAGGATCTCTTTCACGAATTCGAGATTGGCCAAATTCTGTTTGTCCCCCGCGATTCCTGCTTCGTTCCCTTCCGTAGGATATACCTGCATTCTTTTATCGCAGACTAAATGATTGAATAATGCAAATACAGACTTAGGATGGGAAACCTTATCTTCCATTCCGACAGAAACCAGAGTAGGGATCTTGATCTTTTTGGAAAAATTCAAACTATCAAAATAAGAAAGATTCTTTTTTACTTGGGCCTTCTTGGATTTTGCGTTAGAGATCTGTTCTGCAATTTCCTTGGACCAACTTGTTCCCAACTTCAGTTGGGTATCGTCCACATGGCAAAAATTAGGAGTTTCTAATATAAGAGCTTTGACTCTCGGAGAATTCGCGGCACCGAATAAAGCCATGGAAGCGCCAATCCCTTTTCCTGCTAGAATGATCTTGTCTCCGTCGATCCCGTCAGTGAGTCTTAAAAATTCAATCGTACGGATTACATCTAAGTAGTTTGCTTTTAAGAAAAAGGATTCTTTAGCTTCCAATCCTTTTCTGTAATATCCTGGAGTCCAATCCGGGTCTGGAATTTCTCCTTCTTTCAAAACCGGGCGGATAAGCTGAGTACCATGACCTCTTAGGTCCAGAATAAGTTGTGCAACTCCAGCTTCCGTTAAACCTTTAATGATTTGAGGTCTATCTTTTGCATAATCGTGGAAATATACGAGGACAGGAAGATCTCCTCTTTTTCTTGGGATTACCAAACTACCTGTAAGCGTAGCGTTCCCATAAGATTGGAAGGAAATATCGTAAATGGTTTCTTTTAGAATGGTCCCTTTGAGTAGGGCCTTGGTTTGGTTTTTAACCGGAAAACCTTTGAGTTCTCGGATCGACTCCGCCCAAAAATCGTCCAAATCCGCGGGAGGTGAGAAGGGAGGATAAGTCTGGAAGCACTCGTCGAAACTGATAGCCATCAGAGATACATCGTTTTCATTTCAACGGGGGTGTAAAGTGATCTTTTGCGGAATACAATGTCTGCAGAAGAAGGACAGAAATTGTCATAGGTCCTACACCTCCAGGAACCGGAGTATAATGGGAGGATTTTTCCCATGCCTTGGAAATTTCAATATCTCCTAGGTTTCCAGCGTTATAACCTGCATCCAATAATACCGCACCCGGTTTGATCCAATCCGCTTTGATAAATTCAGGTTTTCCTACTGCGCCCACGACGATATCAGCTTGTGAGACGATTTCAGGCAGGTTTTGGGTTCTGGAATGACAGAGTGTAACTGTGGCATTCATTTCCGTAAGAAGCATCGCCATTGGTTTTCCCAAAATAGGAGAACGTCCTACAACCACGGCTCTTTTTCCCGCAGGATCAATCCCGTATTCTTTTAGAAGAAGGACCATACCAAATGGAGTACAAGGAAGATAAGTTTCCACTCCCATGGACAATTTTCCGAAGGACAATGTAGTAACTCCGTCCACATCCTTCTTCAAATCGATCCGATCGAATGCAGCTCGTTCGTCTATCTGAGGAGGCGTCGGATGTTGGAGAAGAATTCCGTGAGTCTCAGGATCCGCGTTCAACTTATCAATGACCGCGAGTAATTCCTGGGTGGTTGTGGTTTCAGGAAGTTCGATTTTTTCGGAGATCATTCCTACCGCGTGGCAGGACTTCACTTTCATATTTACGTAAGTGGCAGAAGCAGGATCGCTGCCGACCAGGATAGTCGCAAGTTTCGGGGGCTTTTTTCCGGAAGCCGTAAGAGCCTTGATCTCTTCGGCGATAGAATCTTTTATCTTTTGGGAAAGTTTTTTGCCATCCAGTAAAATTGCAGTCATGGGTTCAGGATTTAGCTTCCGGTCCCGATGTCATTCGAAAATAATCCTTTTCAGTCGGGTAGAATGCTTAAAATAGGATCATGTCCGAAGTTTCTACCATTGATCTAAATCGTTTGCCGGAACATGTAAACCAAACCGTACGTATGCAAGGTTGGGTCCACGGGTTGAGAGGGTCTAACGCCAGACAATTTTTAAGTCTGAGAAATTCCGGAAAAATCCTGCAGGTACTCGCAGAAAAAGAAATTTTGGGAGAGGATCTTTTCTCGGAGATCAAACATCTAAAACAGGAAACTTCAGTCGAAGTAATCGGAAAATTAGTGGAGAACGAAAAGTCTCCCATCGGATTCGAACTGGTACTTTCTTCTTTTAAGAAAGTAGGAGAATCTGACAATTATCCGATCACACCCAAAGAGCATGGGATAGACTTCTTACTTTCCCAAAGACATCTTTGGTTGAGATCAAGTAAACAGCTTGCGATCATAAAAGTAAGAAGTGAACTTTCTTACCAAATCCGAAAATATTTCCACAGCAACCAATTCACTTTGATCGATACACCTATCTTAACGGGTTCTATTGGAGAATCTGCAGGAACATTATTCTCTACAGAATATTTCGATCTTGGAAATGCTTATCTTGCTCAAACAGGACAATTGTATTTGGAAACTGCGATATTCGCTCATAATAAAGTATATTGTTACGGTCCGACTTTCAGGGCGGAGAAAAGTAAAACCAGAAGACATTTAACAGAATTCTGGATGGTCGAAGCAGAAACCGCATTTTTAACACATGCAGAAAATCTAAAATTGCAGGAAGATTTCGTAAAAACGGTCATCAAAGAAACTGTTTCTTCCTGTTTGCCTGAACTAAAAGTTTTGGAAAGAGATCCGGCGCCGTTGTTGGATTATATCTCTAAACCGTTCGCTCTCATAGATTACAAAGAAGCATTGGAATACCTTCAATCCCAGAAAGAAGATATAGTCTGGGGAGACGATATCAATTCGGAAAGAGAGCAGATGCTTTGCCAAAAATTCGGCGGTCCCGTTTTTATCCAAAAATATCCGAGAGAAGCAAAAGCGTTCTATATGAAGGTCAATCCTGAAGACCCAAGAACGGTGCTTAACGCCGATTTGATCGCACCAGACGGAGTAGGGGAGATTATAGGCGGTTCCGAAAGGGAAGAAAGTTACGAAACTATAACTAAAAGACTCCAGGAAGAAAACCTGCCTGTGGAATCCTACGAATGGTACTTGGAACTTAGAAAGTACGGTTCAGTTCCTCATTCAGGTTTCGGCCTCGGAACAGAAAGACTCATCGCCTGGATTTGCGGGCTTCAACATGTTCGGGAATGTATTCCTTTCCCACGAATGATGGAACGATTGTACCCTTAAGGACCAATTTCGCACAGAGTTCACAAAGAACATAGAGGGTTGGTTATTCGTAGTTTTTAAGCTCTGTGAACTCCGTGGTCTCTGTGCGAAAAAAATACTAGAAAAAAAGTGCGGTTAGCCGATACCAGAAATAGAGGTATCGTATGGCTAAAAGTTCCGCCCTTTCCACACAGCTTTCCTTAGAAGAGTCCGCTTGGGAACTCTTTGAAACGGGAGCGTACGAGGAAGTATCCAAACTAGCGGAGAAGAATCCGAAAAGCGTGTTCTTAAATCATTTAAGAGCTGTTTGCGAATTCGAAACGGAAACGAATACTGCCAATAATTTTCCTTTAGAAGGAAAAACGGTCCTGACACCTCTGCTCGGTGCGTATCTGCATAGAGCCAAAGGAAATTCAAAAGAGGCCGCAGTATTATTTCACGAATACTTCAAGGCATCTTCCAGTCTGGTATCTTATTCTATTTTAACCACAGGGATCAAAGCATGTGAAGAAGTGGGGGCCCACAAAGCATGTGCGGATCTGATCCAAAGATATAAAGCGCTTTGGTCTGACGGATATTTTTCCAAACTAGAGTTCTTCTCCCTATATCACCTGAGAAAATTCGAGGAAGCCCTTAAAATATTCAAAGAAAATTCTGAAAGTCTAAAGGAAGACAGAGACGTTCTTGCCGCTTTAGGATTATGTTTTGTTCATATCGGAAGATTTGAAGATGCTTGTAATATATTGGAGAAACTTCCCGGTGCAGGAGAGATCCCATCTTACGAAGATAAGGTGACCGAGTATTCTGATAGGATTAAAAATATTCCTAAATTCGAAGCTAGGAAAAAAGAACTTTCTAGAACGGAACTTTTGGATCTGGGATATGCATATCTATTCTCAGAATCTTACAAAAAGGCGGAAGAAGTATTCACTTCTCTCGTTTCCCTAGGATCACGATAACCTTTCCTTTCAAAAGAGCCTCCCTGGATTTAGGGGAGGCCAATACCTTCTCCGCATCTTCGTTGGAGATCACAAGATCCGCACCCAATTTTCCGGAAACACCTAACGCAGTAGTAAGCAACGGTTTATAACCTGCGACTTCTTCCTTCATTGCGTCTTGCACTCTTGAAAAATAACGTATATATCCGTAATTCACGATGGAACTTTTTTTAACGAATAGCGGAGAATAGATCCCGATCCCATCTTCGTCCCTGATCTCAGAAAATAGAGCGGGCACTACTTCTAAATGCCTTGCATCCACAATAAGTCCAGTATAAGAATCTGCTGGGTTATGGACCGGATGGGCTTCCGGAAAACTTTCGGAAGAATAGGGCAGAGTAATATGGGAAAGAATTCCCTTCTTACCTTTTAACGAAAGAATTCCAGTAGCAATTAGATGATTTCCTTTGAATTGATTGTGGATCTCGATCGGTTCCTTCTCATAGATCTCTTGGAAAATTTCCCGAAAGGATTCGTCTTGTGCTATTTTTTCGCGAAGAAGAAGATTGGAATCCAACTTTAGATTCTCCATACTTCTATATAAATATTTCTTAATCTCTTCTTTAGCCGTTTCTTTTGCTATGTTTCTGGCTTCGGTAATGTTTTTTGCAGTTCCGATCTTATTATAATCCGGATCATCGGGATGAAATGTGATTTTAGGAAGTTTTACTTCTACGGTTTTACTAATTTCCCCAGTTCTCCAATTTACGATCGTTTCTGTTTTATCCTTGGATTCCCAAGCAAAAAGAGAAAGTCCAGAGATCAGAAAGAACACTAAAGCTTTACGTTTCATACAGCTTCTCCGGAAGAATAATTGGGAAGTTTAGAATATTCTAATTTTAATTGGTTCCATTCAGTGACTCTCTTTGCAGGAGGAAGGGAATTGATCAGATCCGTACCATAGGACTTGGTCCATATACGAGAATCCAATAAACTTACAATTCCTGTATCTTTCTCCGAACGGATCAATCTTCCAAAACCTTGTTTTAGAACTGTCGTAGCGTAAGGAAGTTGCAGATCCTTAAAAGGGTTTCCGCCTTTTTCTTTCAACTTCTCACTTCTCGCTTCCAAGACTGGATCGTTTGGCGGTTGGAACGGAAGTTTAGTTAGGATCACGGATCTGAGTTTATCTCCTCGGATATCGACTCCCTGCCAGAAGGAAGATACTCCAAAAAGGACCGCATCCTGGGTTGCTAAGAATTTATTCTTAGCGGCTTCCGGTCCCATTTCCAATTGAGAGATGATAGGCAGATCTGTTAGAGGCCGGATCGTTTCTATAATTTCATTCAAAGATTTATTAGAAGTAAATAGAACGAACACTCCACCCTTGGTTAGCTCGATCAGTTTTAAGATATAACGAGAAAGATCTGCTGCATTTCTTTCCGCAGATTCGGTTGCGTCCTTGATATCTTTTGGCAAAAAGAGTAATGCATTCTTCTCATAAGGAAAAGGAGACGCCACAAGTTTGGTACGAGAAGGTAATCTTCCGATCCGGTCCGCAAAGTAACTTAGATCGCCCTTATTGGTAGAAAGTGTAGCAGAGGTGAAAACAATACTTTCAGTTCTAGGTTCTAAAACTTCTCGGACGATTGTTTCGGACTTTAATGGTTGGGTCAGAAGTTTAGGGAACATCTCCTTTGTTTTGGTATTTGGAGGATCCGCCCAATATACTCTTTCTCCCTCATCCATCGTTCTGAAAAGATGTAAACCTTCAGCGATCTGACCGATACGTCCCGAAGACATTTCGATTTCCATCGCGATCTCTTTTTCTTCCAGCTCATCACTATCTTTAGAATATTTTTTTAATTCTATAAGTAGAGCCTCTTGCAGAGAATCTAATGCTGCTTCTAATTCTCCTCCGTCCATTTTCAATGGTCTACGAATTCTTTGCGAACCGTAGAAGTTGAGCGGAAGTTCTCCCACCACCTTATTGAAACAAAGGAAAAGTTTTTCTCCTGCAAGATTTGCAAGATCGTTGATCTTAGGGGAATTAAGCCTTGCTCCCAAGCCTGATTTTTTCTGAGAATTCCAAACACCTTGTAAAAGTTTTTGGATCTCTAAAGAAGATAATTCTATTCTGAATGCGTTTCCTAAAACTTCCGGAAAGTTATGAGCCTCATCCACTACGATCTTTTTGAAGTCGGGAAGAATATTAAAATCCGACGCTATATGAGCCGCGAGTAAAGAATGGTTTACGATCAGAAGATTTGACTTCTGCCATTTAGCTCTTTCTAAAAAATAAAAAGAATGGGAGAAGTTCGGGCAACTTCTTCCTAAACATGAATCCGCTTCTCTTGTCACCTTGGACCAAAAATCAGGGGATGCGTATCCATCGTATTCTTGCCTTCTTCCTGACTCGGAATTAGAGACCCAATCCTTAAAAGAATTTAGATGTTCCATCATCTCCGGACCGAAGGTTCCTTGTGTAAGAACATTTCCTAATTTTCTTTTGCAAACGTAGTTGGAGGCACCCATTGCGATCTCAGCTCTTACTTCTTGTCCCAAAATTTGAGAAACAAGAGGGATATCTTTTCGGATGAGCTGGTCTTGCAGAGCTTTTGTTTCCGTGGAGATGACTACGATCTCTTCTCCTTCTAATGCGCTGATAGCAGCAGGGATTAAATAGGCCAATGATTTACCGACGCCTGTTCCTGCTTCCACGATTAAATGTTCCGAGCTAGCAAACGCTTGTTCTACACTGTTTGCCATTTGGATCTGACCTGATCTGGATTCGAAATCAGGCCAAAGTTTGGAAAGCTTTTTGAATTGTTCTTCTACTCTACTCAAAATAAATCACGCTTCCCTGGTTCGGAAAAGTTTGATCACACAATATAAGGATAGAAGGGTTACTAAACCTAGAGAAACCCACATGATCAATGCTCCGTCCAAAGTTAATTCTTGCGAAACTGAAGTGAATGTTGCCTTGATCGAAGAAGTTTCTTTGTAAGGGAAGAAGTTCATAAAGAATGCCAGGATCAGTATAAAACTTCCCAAAAAGATTGGTAGCACTTTGTTTGTGGATTTGTTCCTGGACTCTTCCTTACCTTTTAAACTGAGATGTACCAGTAGATACACCAATGCGAATACTGCGATGATTGCCAGAAATACGTAACGGGAAATTAATGCCTGGAA
Organism: Leptospira hartskeerlii; assembly: GCF_002811475.1. Taxonomy (NCBI): domain Bacteria; kingdom Pseudomonadati; phylum Spirochaetota; class Leptospiria; order Leptospirales; family Leptospiraceae; genus Leptospira; species Leptospira hartskeerlii. The sequence goes on along the minus strand of NZ_NPDL01000003.1, from coordinate 305,480 downwards.
TTTAGCTTCTTCCGCACTCGTTCCTACGGAAGCGTTTGCGATCATCCAATCCACGTCCATTTTATTGATATACGATCCCAAGTTTTGGTAGAGGAACATTCCGAATACGATCAGCAAAAACGCAGGTGTGATGTATTGGATCACCCACCAGAAAAACTTTGGAAGGTGGGCGTGTGCACCTTTATGACCTTCTTCCAAACCTTTTTTCGCTCCGATCACCCAGCCGAAAATTACGATCTGTAAGGTAGCCAAAATATAGATAAGAACTGTTCCGACCCAGAAATCCGCTTGGTCCAGCGCGTTAAAGTTTTTGTTAAAATACAAGATCGGAAAAGAAAGTCCGAATGTGAAAAGAAAAAGTATAAAACTGGATGTACTCCTTCTAACATGAAACGCTTCTTCCAAAAATACGATCACAGGTTGTAGCATAGTTACGGAAGAGGTGAGTGCTGCTAAGAATAATACAAAATACCAGATGGCCCCAAAAAATGATCCCCCAGGCATTAGTGCAAACACGGAAGGAAGTGCGATAAATCCCATCCCGAATGTTCCAAAAGAAGTTGCGGAAACTCCTAAGAACAAAAATGCAACAGGAATAGTGATCATTCCGCCGAATGCTACTTCAACAAACTCGTTTAAAGAAGCAGCGGAAACGGAAGATAAGATCACATCGTTTTCTTTTTTGAGATAACTAGAGAATACTAAAGCGATCCCGAAGCCGGCGGATAAAGTGAAAAATATCTGACCTGCGGCCGAGATCCAAACTTTAGCTTCTCCCAAAGCGGACCAATTCGGGTTCCACATTTTTGCAAGTCCGAGTTCTATATTATCTAAAGTTAATACTCGAACAAGAACGATCACGGAACAGATCAGCATGGAAGGAACCGCGATCTTAGCGAATATTTCTATTCCTTTGGCGATCCCTCTATACACTAAGATAAAGTTCATTAGAAAACAGGCTAGGGTAGCGTAAAAAATTTTACCTTCGACTGCGCTTCCTGTTTCCTTCGCGCCCACTAAAGTATGAAAATGATCGGAAGAATTTTGGATGAGAGAATTCAACTCTCCGTTTGCCGGTTTTAGACTAATACTGCCCGTAATAAAATCGAAAGCGTAGGCTAAGCACCATGCTTCCACAAAAACATAATATACATAGATCAATAGAGGGATCGTAACTCCGATCGTTCCGAGCAGTCTAAGAGGAATGCCGGAGAGATAGGCACGGAACAGATTCGGAAAACTATGGCCATGTTCTCCGCCCATTCTTCCCATCACCCATTCTGTGATACAAACCGGGATACCGACCAGGATAAAGCTGATGATATAGGGAAGAAGGAATGCTCCTCCTCCGTTTTGCACTGCCTGTCCAGGAAATCGGAGGAAGTTTCCTAGTCCGATCGCGCCTGAGGCAACGGTTAATATGAGTCCAGTACGGGATTTCCAACTTTCCTTGGGCGGTTCTTTTGTCATGGGATGCACTATAATCCCAGTAAAACAGTCCCTCTTGTCAAAACGAATTCGGATTTAGAATCGGAAAAAAAAGAGACATAACCGGTTGAGAAATGTCTATGACTTTCTGGCAGAAAATAGAGAAAAAATGCTTTCAGCCAAGTCTAAGGTATAAGTCGAATCCATAATAGATCCGGTAGAAAAATGAAACTAGATAAGATCACATTAAAATTGAACGAGGCACTTTCGGGCGCCCAGAGCTCTTATGATAAGAACCCTGAGATACAAGAGGAACATATCATCGCTCAGATCCTAAACCAAGGAGATGGGTTTGCGCCTCCTCTGTTTTCCAAGCTTGGTTTAAATTTGCCTGCGTTCCTACGTAAAACGGAAGAATCGATCACAAGACTTCCCAGGGTAGAAGGTCATTCCGAAAAGGGATTCTCTAGGGCAGCAATCTCACTTCTACAATCTTCCGACAAGATACGGGCAGAATTGAAGGATGAATATCTTTCTACGGACCATGTTCTCTTGGCATTTTTGAAGAATGGTATATCTTCACTTCGCCAAGAATTCATTCAGTTAGGACTAGATTATTCTAAATTATTAAAAGCAGTATTAGAACTCAGAAAAGGACAACCGATCATGGATGATACTCCGGAAAACAAGGCAGACGCTTTAAAAAAATATGCAAAAAATCTAAATGAGCTGGCAAAGCTTGGTAAGCTGGACCCGGTCATTGGAAGGGATGAGGAGATCAGAAGGACCATCCAAGTACTTTCCCGCAGGACCAAAAATAATCCAGTCCTTATCGGTGAACCAGGTGTGGGTAAAACGGCAATTGTAGAAGGACTCGCAGGTAAGATCATACAAGGAGAAGTTCCGGAAGGAATTAAATCCAAGACGATCTATGCTTTGGATCTGGGAGCAATGATTGCAGGTGCAAAATACAGAGGAGAATTCGAAGAAAGACTGAAGGCCACCCTGGATGAAGTAAAACATAGCGATGGAAATATCATACTATTCATAGATGAGATCCATACTCTCGTGGGTGCTGGTGCGCAAGAAGGAGCAATGGACGCTTCTAATATGCTGAAACCGATGCTTGCAAGAGGGGAACTTCGTTGTATTGGTGCTACGACCTTAAAGGAATACCAAAAGTATATCGAAAAGGATGCTGCATTAGAAAGAAGATTCCAACCTGTTTATGTAAAAGAACCGAGCGTGGAAGAAACTGTAACCATTCTCCGCGGTTTAAAAGACAGATACGAACTACATCATGGAATTAAGATATTGGATTCCGCAATCGTAGCTGCAGCTAGTTTATCAAATCGTTATATAGCGGATCGTTTTCTGCCGGACAAGGCGGTGGATCTAATAGACGAGGCAAGTTCCAAAATGAGGATAGAAATGGATTCTATGCCGGAAGAATTGGACAAGCTAAGTAAAAAGATCCAATCCTTGAAGATCGAAAAAGAGGCATTAAAAAGAGAAACAGACCCTGCTTCCAAACAAAGAGTGGAGAATATTGCAAAAGAGCTTTCCGAACAGGAAGAACTCTTCCGAAATTTAAAAGCTCGCTGGGATCTCGAAAAATCCAAAATTTCCAAAATTAAGGAAATCAAGGAAGAAACCGACAAATACAAAGTTCTCGAAGCGGAAGCGGAAAGAAGAGGGGAGATCAATAGAGTAGCGGAAATACGTTATGGAAAACTAATAGAACTTTCCAAAGAAATGGAAAAGGCAAACGCGGAACTTAAAAAAATCTCAGGCTCAGGAAGACTTCTAAAAGAAGAAGTGGATGAGGAAGATATTGCAAACATAGTATCTCGTTGGACCGGAATTCCAGTATCTAAAATGCTCCAAGGAGAGAAGGCAAAACTTCTCAAAATGGAAGATTCTTTGAAGATTAAGGTGATTGGGCAGGACCATGCGTTGGAATTATTGTCCGAAGCGATCCGTAGATCCAGAGCAGGAATTGCAGATCCGCACCGTCCTATCGGTACATTCTTATTCTTGGGACCTACAGGAGTGGGTAAAACAGAAACTGCAAAAGCATTGTCCGAGTTCTTATTCGATGATGTGAACGCAATGCTTCGTATCGATATGAGCGAATATATGGAAGCACATTCCGTATCCAGATTGATCGGAGCTCCTCCAGGTTATATCGGACATGATGAGGGCGGTCAGTTGACCGAAGCAGTAAGACGTAGACCTTACTCTGTGCTCTTATTCGACGAGGTAGAGAAGGCACATCCAGAAGTGTTCAACATCTTCCTACAGATCCTGGACGAGGGTAGGTTGACCGATTCCAAGGGAAGGAATGTGGACTTTAAGAATACGGTCATCATTCTTACTTCCAATCTAGGCTCGGATGTTTTAGGTTCTAGCGAGTATTCGGAAGAGGAAAAGGAAAGAATGGTGGAGCAAAGGTTGAAAAAACATTTCAAACCTGAGTTCTTAAATCGTTTGGATGAAGTTATCCTGTTCAAGTCTGTGGACGAAGCGATGATCGCTAAGATCGCGGAACTTCAATTACAGATCATGGCGAAGAAGGCTGCCGAAAACGGATTAACGGTTAGCTTTACTCCTGCATTGAAAAAACATATAGTTCAGGCAGGTTTCGATCCTGAATATGGAGCAAGACCTTTGAAGAGACTGGTTCAGAGAGAAATAGGGAACGCTCTCAGTAACTTCATACTGAAGGGTGAATTCAAAGAAGGGCAGAGTATCGTCTTGGATTATACCGGCGGAACTGTGTCTGTGAAGTAGCATCCAAATAAAAAACCCCGGGTGGGAACACCTGGGGTTTCACTAAGCACAGCACATAGTAAGGGAAAAGAATGTGCAGTATTGCTTACGGGAGTTTGACCTCCCGTGTTCGATTTAGAATTCTACTTTATGTAGAAATAATTCCTCTTTTTTCATTTTTAAAACTTTAGAGGCCATGCTCTTGAAATCTTCAGGCGGCTCTAATAGTCCTAACTCTACTTTGGAAAGGAAAGGAGTTGAGACCTTTAATTTTTTAGCCATATCATATTGTTTGATCCCCAATTCTCTGCGTTTTGCCCAGAGTTTATTGGTAAGTCCTTGGCTGAATTCAGGGTAAACCTCTTCTACCGGACTTTCGTTGAACAGTTTATCTAATGTCGTTTTCAAATATTTAGCGCAAGCTAGTCTGAATTTTTCAGTAGGAGCTTGGCTTCCGGTTTCAATTTTGGAAAGGTAGCTAGGGGATACACCCAGAGCCCTTGCCATATCATATTGCTTGATTCCCCGTTTTTTGCGGAGCATATAGATGTGGTTGTTCATTCTTTTCCCCTTTTTAACCGTTTTAAAACGACCTTGCTTTGCCTCAAGAATAAATTTCCATCATGCTCAACAGGCACTTAAGTATAGAAATTTTTTCCAAAGTGGGCTAATACTAAGAGAGATAAGAATAAGAATCAAGCATTTGAAATCTTAATCTATAAAAAAAAGGGCGTTAGACTTCTAGTGGTTTGTAGAACACGGTCAGTAGTCCGAAGTATAAAGGCCTATAACCTTTTCGGACTACTGATATAAGGTATATCTAAGTCTATCTATAACTTAGAGTATGCGATCAGATCTTACCTTCTTTCAATCTACTGGAATCCAAAATGAATTGGTAATCCGTTTTAAGCTTTTGGGTAAGCTCTCTAACGAAGTTTTGCTTTTTAGCACGGATCAAATCTTCTTTGATTTTCTCTCTAACTTCTCCATAAGGCATAGGGATCCTATCTTGAGGATTGTTAGGATTTGATTTAGAATAAGAGAACATTTTGGCAGCTTCATACTGCTCTCTCATTTCCGCTTCTGAAACAGTTACATCGTTCGGAAGTTCTCTTTTGAATACCAAAGGTTGCACAATGTATAATTTCATTACATTGAACATATCTTGGAAATCTTTGGATTCTAAAGCGTCTTTTAATTCAGTAGAATGTTCCGATATCTTATACCAAATATATTGTTGTCTGAAAAATTGAAGCACATTCGCCTTATCATCTAATTTA